>NZ_CP013650.1:0-312773 GCF_001466725.1 Lacimicrobium alkaliphilum | reverse complement strand
CAAAATCTGGGAATGGAAAGAAGAATCCGGCGGTACTATTACCTCACAGATGCGTCGTATGGGTACTTCTCCTGACTGGAGCCGTGAAGCCTTCACCATGAGCGATGAGCTCTCCAATGCGGTTAAGGAAGTGTTTGTACGTCTGCACGAAGAAGGCCTGATTTATCGTGGTAAGCGCCTGGTGAACTGGGATCCGGTGCTGCATACGGCGGTCTCTGATCTTGAGGTACTCAACGAAGAAGAAAACGGCCATATGTGGCATATGCGCTACCCACTGGAAGACGGTTCCGGTGAGCTGATTGTCGCCACCACCCGCCCGGAAACCATGCTCGGAGATACTGCTGTGGCGGTACATCCGGATGATGAGCGTTATCAGTCCTATATCGGAAAACAGATTCGCCTGCCACTCACCGACAGGCTGATCACTATCATCGCCGATGATTATGTGGATCCTGAATTTGGCAGTGGTTGTGTGAAAATCACCCCGGCCCATGATTTCAATGACTATGACATCGGCAAGCGCCACAATCTGGAGATGATCAACGTCTTCACCGACGAAGCGAAGATCAATCAAAATGCTCCCGAAAAGTTCCGGGGGCTGGACCGTTTTGAAGCCCGCGAGAAAGTCGTGCAGGAGCTGGAACAACTGGGCTTGCTGGTCAAGGTCGAAGCCCACAAGCTCAAAGTACCAAGAGGCGATCGTACCGGTGCGGTAATCGAACCCTATCTGACCAACCAGTGGTATGTGGCAGTAGAGTCACTGGCCAAACCGGCGATAGAAGCGGTGGAGTCCGGTGAAATTAAATTTGTGCCAGAAAACTGGAACAAAACCTACTACCAGTGGATGTATAACATTCAGGACTGGTGTATTTCCCGGCAATTATGGTGGGGTCACCGTATTCCCGCCTGGTATGACGAGCAGCAGAATGTCTACGTAGGTCGTGACGAAGCAGAGGTCAGAACCAAACATCAGTTAGCGGATGACGTGATGTTACGTCAGGATGAAGATGTGCTGGATACCTGGTTCTCTTCTGCCCTGTGGCCCTTCGCCACCCTCGGCTGGCCAGAGGAAACCCCGGAGCTGGAAACCTTTGTACCAAGCTCAGTGCTGGTAACAGGCTTTGACATCATATTCTTCTGGGTGGCCAGAATGATCATGATGACCAAAAAGTTCACCGGCAAGATCCCCTTTAAAGAAATCTATATCACCGGCCTTATCCGTGACGAGCAGGGCAACAAAATGTCCAAGTCAAAGGGTAATGTGCTCGACCCTATCGACCTGATTGACGGCATTGAACTGGATGCCCTGACAGCGAAACGAACCGCCGGTATGATGCAACCGCAACTGGCCCAGAAAATTGCCCAGCGTACTCAGGCCCAGTTCCCTGATGGTATTGCCGCCTATGGCACCGACGCCCTGCGCTTTACCTTTGCGGCCATGGCCTCCACCAGCCGTGATATCAACTTCGATATGGGCCGGGTAGAAGGGTACCGCAACTTCTGCAACAAACTGTGGAATGCCTCGCGTTTTGTACTGATGAATACCGAAGAGCAGGATACCGGCTTAAGCGGCGGTGAACTGCAATTGAGCCTGGCAGATAAGTGGATTTGGGCGAAGTTCCAGCAAACATTGCAGGCATTCGAATCCGCAATCAAGGATTACCGTTTCGACATGGCGGCTCAGGCGGTCTATGAATTTACCTGGAATCAGTTCTGCGACTGGTATCTGGAGCTATCTAAGCCTGTACTTAACAGTGAGGCCAGCAGCGAGACACAGAAACGCGGCACCCGTCATACCCTGGTAAATGTATTGGAGAGTCTGCTACGCCTGATGCACCCTTTTATGCCATATATTACCGAAGAGATCTGGCAACGGGTGGCGCCATTGTGCCGCAATGCGCAGGGACAAAGCATTATGATCCAGCCATTTCCGGAGCAGGACAGCAGCCTGATCGATGATCAGGTCCTGGCCGATATCGAGTGGGTCAAGCAAGTGATTGTCGGCGTACGTAATATCCGTGGTGAAATGGATATCAGCCCCAGCAAACCCCTTTCTGTGCTGTTGCGCAATGCAGGTGAGCAAGACTTACGTCGTCTTAAAGACACACAACTGCTGCTCAGCCGTCTGGCCAGACTGGAGGAAATTGAGATATTGCCTACTGGCGAAAAAGGCCCTGCTTCGGCCTCAGCCATTGTTGGTGAAATGGAAGTGCTGATTCCCATGGCAGGACTGATCGACAAGGATGCCGAACTGGCCAGAATCAACAAGGCGATGGAGAAGCTAGAAGGCGATATGCAGCGTACCGAAGGCAAACTGAACAATCAGAATTTTGTCAGCAAAGCCCCCCCTGCTGTGATCGACAAAGAAAAAGCTAAACTGGAAGAGTTCCGACTGCAAACCGAAAAGCTGCAGGAGCAAAAGCAGACCATTGAGAATCTGTAATATCTGTCGGATGACTCAGTTGGGGCAGGCAAACTTCACTTGCCGGGCCCCCGTCAATCTGTTTAGTATCTCAACAACAATAGGTGAAGACGATAGAAACCAGCCGTAACAAGGATGCTACAGCGTTGCTACGCTCACTCTAATTAAATGGGCATCTGATGGGGTCGTTCAGAAACCAGCTTAATATCTTTTTCTCTGCCACTGAAATGCTGCGCAGCATTCTGCTTCTTCTTTGCTGGTTGTTGCTGTGGCGGCTGGCAGTGCTGATGGAGTATGCGCCGCACGCCAGTATCTGGTTTCCACCGGCCGGCCTGAGCTTCGCGGCTTTTCTGGTGATGGGCCTGCGGGCCATGCCGGTATTGTTACTTTGTAGTATTATCGCCACCTTCTGGGTCGATAATATGTACCAGTCAGAGCAAGACTGGCTGCAACTCGCCAACAGCGGCATACTCTTTGGTGCGGCCCATTGTTTTACCTATTGGTTAGGCGCTTCGTTGCTGCGCTCTATGGTCAAATCCCTCGTCGCCGATGTGCTGCCCAAAGCCATATTGTCTTTTCTGGTTATCGGCTCGGTGACTGCGCTCACTGCAGCATTACTGGGCACCCAGGCACTGGCGATCAGCGGTATGATCCAAAGCTCCGAAGTGGCAGATATCTGGCTACCCTGGTGGATTGGTGATCTCGCTGCTACGATCGTGCTAACTCCGCTTTTTCTGGGGCTGTTAAGCTGGCGTTATCCACAGATTGACAGCTGGCTGGCAGGGCTGGATTTTCATTTGCAGGATCAGCCTCTGCAACCTTACCTGATTAAGCAGGGCATTTGCATCCTGATGCTCAGCGCCATTATGTTGCTGGCCTATGCCTTTCCCTATCCTGAGGTGTCCTTCGCGGTATTCTTCCTGATCATCCCGCAGATGTGGATGGTCTATACAGAAACGGCATTCAGGGCCACCATGAGTCTGGCCATTTTCAGTGTACTGACAGCCATCTGGGTCGCGCTGCTTGGACTGATGGAGCAGGCCCTGGTATATCAGTTTGCTATCACAGTAATAGCTGCCAGCGCGTATTTTGGTCTCGCCGTGCCTGTGCTGGCAGCACATAATAAACAGCTGCGCAAACTGGCACTTAATGACGGACTGACCCAGGTCGCCAGCAGAATGTATTTCTTTGAGCGCGCGGAACAGGAAATCGCCCGTGCCCGTCGTTATCAGCAGCCGGTGTCACTGATTCTTTTCGATGTCGACCACTTTAAGCAGATCAATGATGATTATGGTCATACCGCGGGCGACACCGCTCTGGTACAGGTGGCTGAGAAGATTCTCACTGATCTGCGCCAGTCCGACCTGTTCGGCCGCTTTGGTGGTGATGAATTTATGTTGCTGTTACCCAACAGTGATTTGCAGCACGCCACCGATACTGCTGAACGTTTACGCCAGACCCTGATGCGAATCGCCCTGACACAGACACCAAGAAGACTGTCTGGTAGTTTTGGGGTGATTGAAGTGAACCCGCAGGAAAACCTGCAACAAGCCTTTGAACGTGTCGATGCCAACCTGCTGCAGGCTAAACGCCAGGGCCGCAACCAGGTGGTAAGCAGCCCGTCCTAGCCAGATTTTAAAGTGCTGGCGGCTGTGCTTTGCCATGCTGATCAGATTAAATAATTACCCTCCTCTTTCTGCAATCCTCACCTGCGGTGACTAGACTATTAGAGAGTCTGAATAAAAAAGGAGGATAAAATGATCGGACACTCCTATCTGGTCGTCGCAAATCGCAACAAAGCAAAAATCTTTGAGCTGAAGGACTATGCCAGTTCCATGTCAGAAGTGGAAAGTCTGGAAAATCCCCGGGGTAAGGAGCAGGAACAGGATCTGGTCACAGACCGGCCCGGCGCCATTTCTGCCCCAAGCAACAGAGTACAGGGCGTCGATGCCATGACCGGGGCGGATCAGACAGCCCATGATTTGAACGAATTTGCCTCGCGGGTGGCGAAAAAACTCGATGAAAAACGCAGGGCAGGCAAGACCTATCACTTTAACATCATCGCAGAGCCACAATTTCTGGGGGCATTGCGCAAGAAAATCGACAAACAAACCGAAAAGCTGGTCCGCACTACGGTCAACAAGGATCTGATCAATGCCAGCAATGAGGATTTGCTGAAGTACATGAAAGAGGCAGAGAGACCGGTCTAGGTTGTTCAGCAGGGCTGCCTGCCCGGCAGCCCTGTGCCGTTACATCCCCCAAGAAGAAAAACGTCCTGAGTACAGGCACCGATCTGTTTATGCGGGAAAGTGGTTCTACCCAGAGACCGGACCGCGTATCAGAATCACAGCCAGCTCAGTTAAGCTCGTCATCCTTCCAGTATTTAGTCCCCTTGATGGTCGCCTGCAAGGCAAGGCCCGATTCGGTTAACTGATAGATCTCCACATCATCGGCCATAACTTCACCACCTGTTGCACCGCCTTTATCACTGCTCTTGGCCGCCGCATCGGCGTGGGCGCCCACCATCCAGCCATGCTCGATAAAACGATCAAAGGCGGGGCGGCTCTTGAACACAAAAATGGCCCGGAAGTCTTTCGCGCCAAGCCCGAATCCCACGCCAGCCTCACCCATTTTCATATAGATATCCCGGCCATTACTGTTGTCTCTGGCCACTCCGTAACCGCCTGAGAAACTGGCAAAAATAAGATTGACATTGGCATTGCTGAAAACGGCATACCCGGGGGCTGAGCTTATTTTAGTACGGATGTCAGGCTGTTTTTTTTCGATTGCAGCGATAGTCTGAGTGCGCATTTTCTGCACCTCGGCACGCCTTTCTTGCAGCGTTTTATGCTGTGTGGAGGTGCAGGCCATCAGCCCGATACAAAGCAACATTACAGTGGCTTGTCGCAACATTAGTTTTATCCCGCTAAAGCAAAATCAGTCTGCCAGTATAGCTGAATATTTCCGCTTAATAATTTGACCGGCTATAAAAACACAGCTACAGTGATATCACTTTGATATCATACTAGAGTAACTGCAATGAACGAGAAAACCGGATTTTCTTTAAATGGCTACCTGATGGCACTGATTCTGGCGGTAGTGATCCCCATCTCAGCTCTAAACCTTAATCCGATCTGGAGCGCATCCGTATTAGTGAGTCTGATCATACTGGCACTGGCACTCGGCTGTCTGGCCGGTTTTTTTATGGTGCAACCCAATCAGGCTAAGGTTATGACCCTGTTCGGCGCCTATGTGGGTACGGTTAAGACCAATGGTCTGAGATGGACCATACCTTTTTTTATGCGCAAGAATATCTCCCTGCGTATCCGCAATTTCGAAAGCGGCAAGATCAAGGTCAATGATAATCAGGGCAACCCGGTAGAAATTGCCACCATCGTGGTCTGGTCTGTGACGGACAGCGCCGAAGCGGTGTTCGAAGTGGACGACTACGAGAGTTTTGTCAGTATCCAGAGCGAATCGGCGCTGCGCAATATGGCAAGCAGCTATCCTTACGATCCGCAGGAAGATGAAGGCATTGCCCTGCGCAGCCACCCACAGACAATTTCCGACAGCCTGAAAAAGGAAATTCAGGACCGGCTCGATAAGGCGGGGGTCACGGTTCATGAAGCCCGGATCAGCCATCTGGCCTATGCCCCGGAAATAGCCAGTGCCATGCTGCAACGCCAGCAAGCCTCTGCTATTGTGGCTGCCCGCACCCGGATTGTAGAAGGTGCCGTGGGTATGGTGGAGATGGCACTGGAGCAACTCAAGGCCCAGAACGTGGTGGAGCTGGATGAAGAGCGCAAAGCCGCCATGGTCAGTAACTTGTTAGTGGTGTTGTGTGGCGATAAACACACCCAGCCGGTCATTAACGCTGGTAGCCTGTACTAGGAAAAGCATATGCAATGGGAATATAAAGTCATTACCTGCAAGCCTTCCCCGAAAGGCTTCCTGGGTTTGAAGCCAGACTTCAGTGGTTTTGAAAGCCTGATTAATGAGGCCGGACGGCAGAGCTGGGAGCTGGTTAACTGTAACTTACCCGGCAAGGCAACAGGTTTATCAGGCGCTGAAGCTGTTGCCGTTTTGAAACGCCATAAATAACGGAGTTATCTTGTCTAAGAAAGCCTACCCTCTGAGAATCAACGCCGACGTACTGGCCGCCATGCAGCGCTGGGCCGATGACGAACTGCGCAGCGTGAATGCGCAAATTGAATATGTGCTCAGAGAGGCTTTGGTTCGCCACGGCAGAGTCAAACTGGTGCAGAAAGTGGTTACCGAAATTCAGCCAGCTGAAACAGAAGATAACAACGACAATAGTAGTTGAAGGTGGCACAGCAATTGAATAACACCCCGGTGACAATCAACAACACAATTTTTTGACACCGGGAGAGCCAATGAGCCAGCGCGCCTTAATCAACAGTATCGAATCCTTCTCCACTACCTTAAATCAGAAGCAGTTAATGCGGTTTCTGGATATTATGGATGAAATGGCTGAGTTGCTGAATCAGGCACAGAACCAACCATCTCCCGAACAGATGGAGGAGGTGAAGATGGCGCAGCAGGTTTCTGGCGTCCACTGATAGCGTCTCAACCAGAGACCTTCTGGTGGCGGGCACTATTCTACAAAATACGTGCCCCAGCCATCGTAATGAACCTGATGTTTGTCGGCGATGGCCAGCAGGGTTTCGGTATCCTGATTAATCTGTTCCAGCTCCAGCGGCCTTTCGATCACGGCATCGAAACAGAACAGGGTACCGCCGTCATCGAGGATCAGCTCTTCGGCATCTCCCACTTCAAAACCAGCTTTAAACGCATCCACAGCGGCTTTTTCCAGGCGGTCAAAATTGTCACTGGCAAAGTGATATTCGATTGAATGAGGCTCGCTGGCACTTGAGCCATCATCAAGCAGAGCCTGGATCGTTTCCTGATTAAAATCATACCATTGGCTGTGTTCTGGATTCATAATCAAATTCTCAACATCAATTTAGCCGCAGTGTAGTCTGCTTTATACTGAATACCAATGGGATTTTATACCAATCCGGTTTGGTGTTATCGCTGAGCAGCTTCCAGCTCTGACACTTCTTTGTCCAGCTGTGTGATCTTTGCCTGCATTTGCTGATGAAAGTAATCACTCCACTGTTTAACACTCCGTGACTTATCCAGCTCAACAGGCTCGGTAACCTCCACCAGCACCACCCCATTGTTCCAGCGATTAAGGCGGATCTTATTGTGCAGGTTGCTGGCACAAATCATGGATACCGGCTCCCTGGTGCCCCGGGCAATCAGAAAAGCGCCGCTTTTAAAGGGCAGCAGGCCGCGACCATAACTGCGCGTGCCCTCCGGAAACAACCAGACTGAGGTGCGCCGCTCACGGATTTTTTTAATCGTTTGCTTTACTGTATTGCTGGCTTTACCGGAATCATTGCGATCGATAAGAATATTGCCGGACAGCCAGTATAACTGACCCATCAGGGGCACCCAGGCCAGACTCTTTTTGCCTACCGT
This sequence comes from Lacimicrobium alkaliphilum, assembly GCF_001466725.1. Taxonomy (NCBI): domain Bacteria; kingdom Pseudomonadati; phylum Pseudomonadota; class Gammaproteobacteria; order Alteromonadales; family Alteromonadaceae; genus Lacimicrobium; species Lacimicrobium alkaliphilum. The sequence continues at coordinate 304,846 of NZ_CP013650.1, read as the reverse complement.
GACGGTACCCGGCTGTGTAGCAGAGCAAATAGTGATCAGATCATAGCTGTTCTGATGATTGCCGATGTAGACCACGGGCTTACCGGGATCCAGCTTATCCGATACTCTGACTATCACCTTAACCCCCAGTAACCAGGCGATACTGCCGTAGGCTCTGGCACTGTAATGCACATTGTTGCGATGAAAAGGCCGCAGTATACACATCAGTAACAAAACAAGATTCAGCAGGATAAAGTAAAGCAGCAAAAGGGGTACGCGGATCAGGGCTAACAATTCAGGCTTCCATTGTGTCATTCATGGCGGCAAAGTATACAGACTTTAGGTCGACAGGATATCTGATCAGTCCCACAATTCTGCTAAACTGAGAGGCGATCAACCTCACTTGCTATGATTTAATTATTACCGGCCGATAATCAAACGATACTTTTTCAACGAGGCAGCAGTATTAATGCAAAGTTTTCGACCCGAAGATCTTGATGATGACATTCTAACCGACCTGCTCGAAGAAATTAACGAACTCTATGAAGCCAGCGAACAAACCCTGATGGAGCTGGAGCTTCAGCCTGAGGATAATGAGCTGCAGCGGGCCCTGTTTCGTTCGATACATACCATTAAAGGCGACTTGGGACTGGTGAACTTCACACCCATGATCCCGCTGCTGCAGCACGTTGAAGATCTGCTCGATTACCTGCGTAAAGGACAGATTAAATACACCAGCACCATGAGTGACCTGGTACTGCTGACCATGGACAGAGTCAAACTCTTTGTCGAAGCCTGCAGCCAGGCGGGTCAGGCTAAATATGATGCCGAGCTGTACAAATTGCTGGCCAAGCAACTCTCCCGGATCAAGCCTGAGAACGGTCCGGAGCACGAAAAGCTGCTGACCGAATCGGTGCTGTTGCTGGATCCTTCTCTGGATGCGGCGCCTAAGAGTGAAGCGGCGGAGGAGTCGGCACAACAAAGCGCAGAACAGGCCCTCAGCCATATCGGCCTGACCGCCGATACCGAAGATGCCGAACATAAGGATATTCTGTTTTTCCGCGAACTGATGGAGCCGGTCGAGCGCCGCTCCAAATACTGGCAGGGACGGGGAGACCGTATTGCCCGTCTGGCGCTGTTTCTGAATAAAATGCGCGGTAGTCCGGTAGAGCCGAACCAGCTGGCGGTGGCCTGCTATGTACACGATTTCGGTATGGCATTTATGCCGCTGAGGGTGCTGCACAAGGTCGAGCCGCTGGAGCAGAACGAATTTAACCTGATGCGCTCCCATGTTTACAAGAGTGCCCGTCTGCTCGAACATCTTGATCAGTGGAACGAGGCACGCAGAATCGTGATTCAGCATCACGAACGCATGGACGGCTCAGGTTATCCCCTTGGAATTAAAGGCGAGGATATCTGTGAAGGAGCCAAGTTGCTGGCCATCATCGATACCTTCGATGCGCTGACCCATTCGCGGGCTCACCAGGGCCATCATAAACGCCCCAAGAAACGGGCCGTAATGGAAATCAACAAAGTCGCCGACAGCCAGTTCTGCCCGCACTGGATTAAGGTATTTAACAAGGCCATGGCCAACCTGCTGTTAAGGCAGGGAGAGTGATTAGGGCTGAGTTATGAGTGATGAGTGATGAATTATGAATTATGAATAAAAAGCTGTTCCAACGCAGAGGATTGGATGTATTAGCTTTCTGAACTCAGCGCGTCTCTGTGGTGAGAACAAAGTTATTGGTCGCCCGGATTCCGTTTCGCTGCATCCGGGCTACACGAACAGTATTATTAACCCTTTTAGTGTCTTTAGTGATTTTCGTGGTCTTGTTCTGTTTTTCTCTCGCAGAGACGCAAAGGCGCAGAGAAAACAGGATCTGACCCATTAAATCTCTGCGAACTCAGCGGCTCCGCGGTGAGTATTATTTTAGACCTGTGTTTTCTCTGCCTGCTGGATGTATTCGACCAACAGCGCCGGGCTTAACGCCGTTAGCCCAATAAATTTGGGCCCTGTTTTTTCTGACCACTGACAGCTGATCGCTGACAACTTTCTTAATCCGGCAGCTCGGGATCGGTGTCTGTTTCAGGCTCCGGTTGCTGTGGCAATAACACTTCCACATCATCCACCCGCTGTAAGCCCCGCGGCAATTTATGGCCCCGGCGTCCGCGCTCGCCACGGAAATGAGCGAGATCTTCCTGACTCAGGCTCATGCCCCGTTTACCGGCAACAATCTTCACCTGCGCACCATCGGGTACCACTGCCAGCACCTTGACATATTCCTCGCGGGTTTTGGCTTTAGCCGAGCTGATACTGATGATTTTATTGCCCTTGCCTTTACCCAGTGTAGGCAGGTCTTTGAGCGGGAACATCAGCATCCGGCCTTCATTGGAGATGGCCAGACACCAGTCCGTATCGGGATTTCTGACCCGTTGCGGGGATAAAGCCTTAGCCGCCGTGGGCAGGCTCAGATACGCCTTACCGTTTTTATTCTTGCTGACCATATCAGCAAATTTTCCGATAAAACCATAGCCGGCGTCGGAGGCAATCAGGAATTTATCCTCTTCATTACCCATCACCACATGCTCTACATTCTCACCGGCGACAATGTTGAAACGACCGGTCAACGGCTCACCCTGACTGCGGGCCGAAGGCAGAGTATGGGCATCACAGGCAAAGGCACGGCCGGAGGAGTCAATAAACACCGCCGGCTGATTACTGCGACCACGGGCATCCGCCAGGTAATTATCGCCGGCTTTGTAACTGAGTCCGGCAGCATCCACATCATGACCTTTGGCACAACGGGCCCAGCCTTTTTCAGACAAGACTATGGTCACCGCCTCGGAGGGTACCAGTTGTTTTTCCGACAGGGCTTTGGCTTCTCCGCGCTCTACCAGAGGTGAACGTCTGTCATCACCATAGGTCTGTGCATCGGCCAGGATCTCTTTCTTAATCAGTGTTTTGAGCTTTCTGTCTGAGCCCAGCAGCGCTTCCAGCTTATCCCGTTCGGCGCTGAGCTCATCCTGCTCGCCACGGATCTTAATCTCTTCGAGACGGGCCAGGTGACGCAGTTTTAATTCGAGAATGGCTTCAGCCTGGGTATCGGTCAGACCAAAACGCTCCATCAGCACCGGTTTAGGCTTATCCTCAGTGCGGATGATATGGATCACTTCGTCGATATTCAGAAAGGCGATCAGCAAACCTTCAAGAATATGCAGTCTTGCAAGTACCTTATCCAGCCGGTATTGCAGACGGCGCACCACAGTTTCACGTCTGAACACCAGCCATTCAGATAAAATGGTGCGCAGATCCTTGACCTGGGGCCGGCCATCCAGACCAATCATATTCAGGTTGGCGCGATAGTTTTTCTCCAGATCTGTGGTGGCAAACAGATGCTGCATCAGTTGTTCGATATCGACCCGGTTGGAGCGGGGAGTGATCACCAGACGGGTCGGATTTTCATGATCCGACTCATCGCGCAAATCACTGACCATGGGCAACTTCTTGGTCTGCATTTGCGCCGCTATCTGTTCCAGTACTTTGGCACCGGAAGCCTGATGGGGCAACGCGGTAATCACGATTTCGCCACTTTCTTCCGTATAAACGGCACGGGATTTAATCGAGCCGCGACCGGTTTCATAAATCTTAATCAGGTCTTCGCGGGGGGTAATAATTTCAGCTTCTGTGGGATAGTCCGGCCCTTTTACAAACTGCATCAAATCGGCCAGCTCTGCCTTATTGTTGTCCAGCAGGTGAGCACAGGCATGGGCCAGTTCGCGTACATTATGGGGCGGAATATCGGTGGCCATCCCCACTGCAATCCCGGTAATACCGTTAACCAGAATATGCGGCAGGCGAGCCGGCAACACCTTAGGCTCTTTCAGTGTGCCATCAAAATTCGGCTGCCAGTCAACCGTACCCTGCCCCAGTTCACTGAGCAGTACTTCACTGAAACGGGATAACCGCGCTTCGGTATAACGCATCGCGGCAAAGGATTTAGGATCGTCCGGTGCACCCCAGTTACCCTGGCCGTCCACCAGCGGGTAGCGGTAGGTAAAGGGTTGTGCCATTAACACCATGGCTTCATAACAGGCTGAGTCGCCATGGGGGTGGAACTTACCCAATACATCACCGACAGTACGGGCAGATTTCTTGTACTTGGCATTAGCACTTAAGCCCAAATCCGACATGGCATAGATAATACGCCGCTGAACGGGTTTTAAGCCGTCACCGATATGCGGCAATGCCCTGTCCATGATCACGTACATGGAATAATTCAGGTAGGCGTCTTCAGTAAAGTGTCTCAGGGGAAGTTGTTCAACACCCTCAGCGCTGATAGTGATTTCATGACTCATAGGTGCAAATTTTCTTATTGTGAAATCAGATGTTGTTAAATCAGGTTAATACCAACCGGATTGATCATTCTTGTTGTTTATTGTGCAAGCTTACCGGATTGCTTCTTTTCAGGCATCCTGCATTTAGCTAATGCAAGACAAACAACTTAGCATTGGTATCCCCAATGGGACAATGGTTAAATAGAGATTAAAAATAATCCAAGCGGAAGCTCTATGCCCCTTTTCAGGCTGTTACTCGGCTGTTGCTTATGTCTGTTGTCGTTGCAGGTCAGCGCTCAGGCCAGTCTGCAACTGATCGACGGTGACAAAGTACAATCACTGAAAGGCCAGTTTCGTGTCCTCTATGACAAAAAGGCCAGTCTGAGTATTAATGAGGTGATGCAGAAATTACCGGCGTTTAGCTGGCCTGACAGTCAGAATCCCAATTTCGGCTTTGGCGACGAAGCCATCTGGCTACATACCAGTTTCAGTAATGTCAGTCAGGAGTCGATGTGGGTGATGGACCTGGGCTATGCCCAGAATGATAGGGTAGACTTTTACCTCATCGCAGACTCGCAGGTCATCGCCCAAAGCGTGCAGGGCAAACAGCACAATCAGCAATTCCGTTTCCCGACCCTTGAAGCCGAGTTGCCTTTTGCCACCAGGCTGGACCTTTTTATCCGCATACAAAGCTCAGGCGAGGTGCGGCTTGCGCCTGTAGAGCTGATGTCCAAACCTGTACATAGCCGGATTCTGACACTGGATAGTCTGATCTGGGGGGCATTTTATGGTGCCTTGCTGATCCTGCTGCTGTACAACCTGACTCTGTTTGTCAGCCTCAGAGATCCGAGTTTACTGGCCTATGCGGCCTATATCAGCAGCGTATTGTTGTGGCAGTTTGTATGGGGTGGACATCTGCAACAATATACCCAGGCAGCCGTTGCCCCCTGGCTGAATCAGCATGTGGATCTGCTGTTTATCGCCGTTGCCCTGTGCGCTGGTCTGTTCACCCTGGTGTTTCTTAACGGCCCCAGAACCGCGCCTCGTACCACTAAGCTCATCTATGCCAGCTTGTCGGCGCTGGTGATCCTCGGATTGTTATCACTGACCGATGCATTAGCCCCGGTATGGCAAAGTAATCTGGTATATCTGACCAGTATTCTGGCCATATGCAGTTTTCTGTACGCCGGCTATGAAAGTTATGCCAATCACTTTAAGCCGGCCCGGTATTTTATCTTTGCCTGGAGTATTCTGCTGGCCTCTGCGCTGGTAGGCATGCTCGGGCTGATGGGCATATTTCCCTCTAATACGTTTACCACCTACTGTTTCCAGATGGGTGTCTTTATTGAGGTGTTCCTGTTTTCTCTGGCGTTAATGGAGAAAAGTCAGAATAAGCTCTCATCGTCGGTGGATACGGTGACCGAAGATCTGCGTAACAATATCGAAATTATTGAAGAACAAAATGCGCGACTGGATATAGCCCGCAAGCAGGCGGTCCAGGCCAGCAAGATAAAGTCGCAGTTTCTTGCCAATATGAGCCATGAAATCCGCACGCCGCTCAACGCGATTCTCGGTTTCAGCCAGGAGCTGGCGCAAACCCCTCTGCCACCGCAAAAGCAACAGCATTTACGCATCATCAATTCCTCCGCCAACAGCCTGCTGAATATCATCAATGATGTGCTGGATTTTTCCAAAATCGAAGCCGGTAAACTGCAGATCAGCAACGATCCCTTCTCACCGGTTGAATTGCTCGAAGAACTCACAGATATGATGGCCCGCTCAGCACAGGCAAAAAACCTCGAATTTATCTGTGATCTCAGCCCTCTGCCACAGAAGCTCATCGGTGATGCATCGAGAATACGCCAGGTACTTACAAACCTTATCAGTAACGCTATTAAGTTTACCCGCCAGGGCCATGTGCGCCTCGCGGTCAGCGGTGAAGACAAGAGTAATGGCTTATACGAGCTGACCTTTGTGATTGAGGACACCGGCATTGGCATCAAAGCCGAAGATCGGCACAGATTGTTCAGCGCCTTCTCGCAACTGGATGCCGCCATCAATCGGGAATACCAGGGTACCGGTCTGGGTCTGGCCATCAGCCAGGAGCTGATCAAATTAATGCACGGCAATATCGAGCTGCAGAGCGAGCTGGGTCAGGGCAGTGAATTCACAGTCCGCCTGCGGGTCAATAAGCTGAGTTACAGGTTATCCCTGAATCTCAATGAGCACTGGCAGGACAAAGCCGTACTGATTTACGACAGCTACCCTCCTTCCAGGCGGGCAGCAGCAAAACTATTACAGACTATGGGAGCCCGGATCACCAGTGTGGACAGCCTTGAGTATCTGACCACCTGCTCGCAGCCTTTTGACTACTTTGTATTTTCCTGTGTTGAAGAGGACAAACACTATTGTCAGCTACAGATGCAGGCCCTCGACGACATCAATGCAGGCCAGAAAATATTACTCGAATGTTCACAGCGGCCCTTCCGGCACCCCGATAAAGAGCGGGTATTCGATTACCAGATTACCCGGCCGTTGACACCGAATAAACTGACCGGTCTGCTGGAACCCGCTCCGTTACTGCAACCTGACAGGTTCAAAGGCAAACTGGACAGCCTGCCAAAGGCCAGGATACTGGCAGTGGATGATATGGAAATCAATCTCAGTCTGTTAAGCACCTGGCTGAAAAACTCTGTGATTGAACTTTCCCTGAGTTTCAGTGGACAGGATGCCGTTAACCGTTGTGAAAAGGAGGCCTTTGATCTGATCCTGATGGATGTACAAATGCCGGGGCTGGACGGCCTGGCGGCTACCCGGCTGATCCGCAAATTGCAACTTAACCAGGGCACCCCCATCGTGGCCGTTACGGCCCATGCCTTCAGGGAAGAAAAAGAAAAACTACTGGCTTCGGGTATGGACGATTACCTGCCCAAACCCATTGACTTCGATGATTTGATCAACCTGATAAAACGCTGGTGTAAACCCGCAGAAGAGCTGCAAGAAGCGACACTGGACTGGAATATGGCACTGCAACGGGCCAACGGTGATGAAAAAAGTGCCTATCAGTTATTAGAGGCATTTATTCAGCAATTACCTGACTTTAAAGAACAAATTTCCGGCGCAGTGGCCCGGCAGGATGATCCTGAACTGTATCAGTTAATTCATAAATTACACGGCAGTTGCTGCTATACCGGGGTACCGGCACTGAAACACCTGTGTGAAGAAACAGAAAACCTGCTTAAACAGGACAGGAAACAGGACGCCATCACCCGGCTGATGTTTCTCGATGAGGCCTGCGACCAGTTAATTGACGAAGCCACAGCATTCCTGCAACAGCATTGGCTGCAATATAACAGTAACTGGACCAAATAGTTCGTAAATCGCCCCCTTTTGGATGAGGATTAATCCACCGGATTGCTTTTTTGCAGCGCCTGTTGCTGGCAGGCTTTTAGCAGCGCCACGAAGTCCTGCTCAGTTCTGTCAAGTTCGGAGCTGTACAGGTAGAGATCATAACCAAAGGCTTCTCGCATGCGGCCCATGCGATTCGCCAGCATCGCCAACATGCCACGGTATTCTTTGCCGTCGGCCGATCTGAAATGATCATTTTCAATCAGCGAGTCACTGTAACAACCACCCCCCACACAATTTTGCCGCTGTGCCTGTAACAATAGTGGACGCTGCTGCATCAGAATATTGCTGGCCAGCCTGGGTGAGATACTTTCAAGCAAGGGGTCATAACGTTTCAACCTGATTCCAACCAGCTCCAGAGGCTCGTGGCTGAGACCGGTATGCAGACGGGGAATATCAACCCGCTGAATATTACTCCAGTCGAGACTATAGCCGCCAAAACGGTGCAAATAGCGGAACTTCTCAGGGGTTAACTCAAAGCTGTAAGCTGGCTCACGTATCTTCAGCCAGCCGATCAATATCGCTACCAGCGAGGCACTGGTAAGAAAAATGCCAGCCAGTTTCAGCAGCTCAGGCATCCAGGCCAGCCACAGAGCACTGAGGAAGAGCGCCACTGTTCCAGCCAGACAGAGTGTAAAACCGTTGCGTTTAACACCGGCACGGATACGTATGATGTCAGTCATAATTTACAGCCAGAATAATTCCAGTAGCAGATACATCAGTGCCCCCCAGATAAGTGCAGCGCGGATCCGCCGACATTGGGGCATTGGGTAAACAAGCCGCGATTATTGTTATTACGTTTATTTGCCTGCATAAGATCCTATTGAATGCTGTCTACTGGTAGATGCCAGGCCCTGTGCCTGTGGTATCATAGATTTATTTTTACCGGCAAAATCCAAATTCGTCACAGGCGCGTATCTTTGCCATAGATTATTAATTGAGACCCCAATATGTCAGATGAGATTAAGCATCACTACCAGAAAATTATAGAGCTACTCGGAGAGGATGTCTCCCGGGATGGTCTGGCAGACACCCCCAAACGTGCAGCGACTGCCATGCAGTATCTGACCGACGGCTACAACAAAACCCTCGACGAGGTCGTCAACGGTGCAGTCTTTGAGTCAGACACCGATGAAATGGTCGTCATCCAGGATATCGAGTTCTATTCATTGTGCGAACACCATATGCTGCCCTTTATCGGCCGCTGTCATATCTCTTATCTGCCGACTGGCAAAGTGCTGGGACTGTCCAAATTTGCCCGTATTGTGGATATGTTCGCCCGCCGTCTGCAGATTCAGGAAGGCCTGACCAAACAAATCGCCGAAGCGGTACAACTGGTCACCGGAGCAAAAGGTGTGGGCGTGATCATGGAAGGCAAGCACATGTGCATGATGATGCGGGGCGTGCAGAAACAGAATTCCTCCATGGTCACCTCAGTGATGCTCGGCCATATGCGCTCAAACCAGGCCACCCGCAACGAATTCCTGCGCCTGATTGGGAAATAACGCGGGTTTAATCATTGCTCTGAGTTGTTTCCAGCATTAAACGGCGCCCCTGTCCCTGGATGGGGGATTGTCCGCCGCGGTAAGGCTGCACCCAATACTGTGTTTCGTCCAACACATTGCTCAGCCCCGCAGACAAGCTCCAGCGACCGGGATTAAAACGGTAAAACAGATCGATTAAAGACTCATGCCCCAGTTTCTGTGGCACTCCACAAATAAAATTCAGGTCCTCAACACAGGCGTAGCGACCGAATATTTGTTGTGCACTGAGGTTAAAACTGCTTCGCAGGTCAGTAAAATAACTGAGATTGAGTTTAAACATCTGATTGGGGATCCCGAGCACCGCATCCTCATCAATGGCTACACCGATATCCCCGATGCTGTTCTGACCCAGTGTGAAATAGGAGTGACTGATTGTCATGGCAAGATGCTCAGACTGCCACTGTGCCTGAGTTTCCAGACCATAGGTGGCAATATCACCAAGGGTCGTGTTACTGGCCGTTTGTGGATTGAAACCGATGTAATCTTCCACTTTCATCCAGAACAGGTTGGCCGTGAAGGCCAGGTTCTGATCAAGCTGATAACCGGCTTCCAGTTCCCAGGCGCTTGTGGTTTCAGTCCCGGAAATCTCATTGCCGGCATTGGCGGCGCTGGCCAGGGTATCGAACTGCGGACTCTTGAAGGCCTCATTGTAAACCAGCTTGGTATGCCACTTTTTCCAGTGCCGGGTCAGTGCCAGACGCGGAACAAACTTACTGCCAACTGCACCATCATCTTCATAACGCCCCGCCAGCGTCAAAGCGGCCCAGCCCAGATCCCGCTGATATTGCGCAAACAATGCCAGGTTGGTGTTATCTGTATCTGGCTGTCCATCAAAACGACTGTCGGCATCAAATAAATAAGACTCGCTGACCCTTGCCTGTTCCCGATACGCGGTAGCGCCAAACAGCAGACTGGACAGTTCGCTGAACTGATACAGAGCGCTGATATCCGCCCGGCTGCGGGATAGTTCGCGAACCAAGTCATGCCCATACTGGCCTCGGCTGTTCCAGGGCCGCTGTGAAACATGGCTGATTCCCGCTTCCCAGCTTAAGTTCTGGTTAGTGTGCCACTTTTTATCCAGACTTACCGCAAGGTGTTCAAAGCTCAGTGTATTTGGCTCGGTATAACGTAAGTTGGGTGAGAAAAATAAGCCGGCATCACCAAACAGCATTCTGTCCTGCTGCTCAAACCTGTCGTATTGCATACGGGCTTGCCAGCCCTGATATTGCAGATTGAGGTTAAGGTTCACCGGCCTGCTATCACTGTTGTCCTTAAGCGAAAAACCATAGCCATCCAGCGCCAGCCAGTCTTTGTCAGAGTAATCCCCCGTTGCCACTGAGGCCGACACACCCAGATGCAGATTGTTTCCCTCAACCCTTTGGTTGTCAGCATAAGAGAAAGCCAACAGCCCCCGATGATTACCCCCCTTACCGAGATCACTGTAAAGGTGGATCTCACCGCCCTGACTTTGCTGGCCCTTGGTGGTAACACTGATCACCGCCAGCGCAGCCTGACCACCATAACGGGCAGAACCGGGGCCACGGATAATTTCCACCGACTGGATATTGGCCACCGGATATCTGTTCCCCAATACCAGTGAGCCAAAGGCCAGTTCATTCTGTTCGATGCCGTCAATCATCAGCAGGATCTTGGCTTCCATACCCCATATGCCGCGGAAGCTCACCGAGAAGGTACCAATGGTATCGGTACCCACCCAGAATCCTGGAACCTGACGCAACAGATCGCTTAAATAACGGGCACCTGATTGTTCGATATAGGAAGAAGAGAGCAAGGTTACCGTACCCGGCTGCTGACGTAAGGTGGCCTTTTGATTCGAAGCAATGTCCACTTCCATGGCCATCAGATCGTCCAGTGACAACTGAAACAGGCTATCCGTTTCCTTTGCCCCCGCAAAACCACTGAGAGCAGCACAGAGTAACAGCACTGACTGAACAAATCGAACACGCCTGAAGATTGCCAAAGAATTCTCCGGTTAAGCCTTGGGATAAGGTTAAGTCTAGGCCAGATATAGATTTTTTATCGATTATTGCGTCACAAAGAAAATATGGCAAGTGAGCTATTGCCGATCAGCTTTTAAAGGTTTCAAACTGATTGGGAAGATATCCGGCCAGGGTACCGGAGAGTTTCACATAACTTTGCAGCGCCCTTGGCAACGTCAGAGCAATGTCTGATAACTGATTACTCAGATCCGGGTTACCCCGCTCTGCGGCCTGCTTTATTGCCAGTTCAACATTGGCAAAAGTACTCAGCAGCCTGAGTATATGACTCAGTTCCTTAGCCGCTTGTGGTGCCTGCTCCGGTTCCTGTTGCTGCATTGTTTGCCAGGCCTTTTGCCACACTGGCTCCAGTTGCCGGTGCCCCAGCAGGCAGCCGCATAACCACTGGCTCAGGGGAGACTCCAGTGTCATACCCGGATAAAACTCACATTCTTTGGGCAACACTGCCGCCGACTGTTCGTTTCGCATCAGCACCAGTTGCTGCTTGAAACAGTCCATCAGTGGCTCAGCCAGTTTATCCGCCAGAACCTGATCAATGTCTTCGGGGCTTATCAGTGCCCAGGCCATCCACTGTTGGGGCGGCGGAATTTCAGGTGCCGCCGCAACCGCAAAACACAGGCCCTGAATTTCCAGATGGCCCCTTAACTGCTCCGGGTACCGCTCACATAGTCCGCCTAATAACTGATGATTCATGGGTTTAACTCCTGCACACTTAGAATCCGGCGCTGTGCATTCAGCCTGTAGAGCCGATTGATCGCCCTTGCCGGATGAGCCAACTGATATTCTGTAAGCCTCTGATAGTGTTGCATAAACTCTGCCAGTGCGGGCTTATCCATACCCTCGCCGGTGCGCTCAGTTAACTTTAATTCCTGTTCACCGCGCCAGTTGATCACGGTCTGCCAGTCCGGCGCCTGCAACATTACCAGCTCATCCAGTTGTGCAAAAAAGCGCTGATATTCGCCGGCCAGGCACTGATTGACATAGCGGCGCCAGACCAAATCCGCATCCTGCTGTTTTTCAAGTTGATTAACCGGCTGTTGCAGTTGGGTTTCAGATTGGGGCTGAGCACCGAGACACCAGCCCTCTATAATCATAATATCTGCCGGCCCCTGCAGCCACTGGGCTTCAAGCAGCCGGTCATCACGGGATTTGTCGAAACGGGGCAGTTGCAGACTCAGACCTGCGCGAAACCGGCGTATCAATTCAATACCCAGCGTCACATCATGGGTACCAGGCACCCCGCGGGTCAGCAACAGCGGGTGAATATGCTCTGCCAGCCAGCGCCGTTGTGCTTTGGTATGGTATAAATCATCGATAGACAGCACCGCCACCTGCAGACCAAAGGCCTGTACCAGCATACTTTGCAGCCTTCTGGCCAGGGTTGTTTTACCGCTACCCTGTGCACCATTGATGCCCAGCACGAATGGCCTGGACTGTTCTGACAACCTTTGCGCCAGCGGCCACCAGTATTGACCTGAATCGCCTTCCGCAGACTGACTGCAGTCAGCCCCGGTGGCTAAGCCCTTCACAAGAGAAATACGATGGTTTTGGCTGGACATCTGGCAGACTGTGGTTGACTCTTATGTCTATTACAACAAAATCTCGCACATTTAGTAATAACAAAGATGGTTTTAACCCGTGGTTTCACCGGTAAGCGGTATATCCAGCCAGAATCTGGCGCCCTGGCCCGGCTCTGAATCAAAACCTACACCGCCGTTCATTTTTTCCATCAGCTCCTTTGTGATGGCCAGCCCCAAACCGGTGCCACTTTTTGTACGGCTATCTGAACTGTCTGCCTGGGCGAAGCGATTAAAAATCCGCGACTGAAACTGCTTCGGGATCCCGGCGCCATAATCGCGGACAATAACGCGAATATTCTGGCCTGATTGTTCGGTACAGACTTCTACTTTGCCGTCCCGGGGGGAGAATTTAATGGCATTGGACAACAGATTCTTAAGGGCCTGTTTCAGCTTTTGCTCGTCGGCCATCACATAGTCATCTGAGAGCTCATTCAACTGCACACTAATCCCTTTATCCTGACCATAATGCTGCAGCGACTCGGTGCTTTCTTTGATCAGTGTTTTTAAACAAATGGGACGAATATCCATGAGCATATTACCGGTGCTGAGCTTTTCCAGGTCGAGTAAGTCGTTAATCAGCAGATGTAAGTGTTGAGTATTGCGCATAGCAATATTGATCAGGTTCTGTGCTTTTTCTGGCAGCTCTCCCAGCTTACCACTGGCGATCAGACCCAAAGAACCTGCAATGGAAGTTAAGGGGGTACGCAGCTCATGGCTGACGGTGGCGATAAACTCCTGTTGCATCCTCTCGGTGCGTTTTTGATGTGATACGTCCTCTGCCACCAACCATACCAGCTTCCTTTTACTGCCCTCATCAATTAAGAGTTCATAGCATTTACTATCAACCGGTTGCTGCCATCTGTTTAAGTACTGCCTCTCAAAAGGGCCCGAATAGCCTTGCCTGGAAAAATCTCGTTGTCTTTGTTTGTTCTTTTTGGGCGTTGGTTCTCCAACCTGTAATTCTTGTTCCTGTCGGCCTAAAAGTGCCGCCGGTTCATACTCCAGCATCGCCGCCATGGCCGGATTAACCGCCACCAGACGATCATCCTGACAATCTTTAAGCGCCATGCCGATCGGAGAAAAACGGAATAATGCCTGAAAGCGCTGTTGAGTCTGACGCTCCCGCAACATCAGGCGAGTCGGCCAGAATACCGCCGCACTGAGTACCAGCCACAGCACTATCAATGCTCCTCTTAACCAGGGTGTTTCCGGGGCCTGTCTGGACCATCTCTGAGCCGGCATCGACATCATCAGCCAGTTATTTCCCGGAATATAAATGCGGTTAATTACCGGCTTTTGCCATTGGCTTTCCTTGTCCCCCCAAAATATCTCTCCTGGCTGACCAAAGGCGTCCTCCCTGGCAAGCCGTAACCGCAGATCTTCTACATCTTCCAGCCCAACACTCTGATACAAGGCATCCATATCAATTACCGCGGAAATCACTCCCCACAGCTCACCGGTTTTCTGTGTGTAAACAGGAATACGCCCGACCAGCCCCTGCCCGCCCTGAACCAGATTAACCGGCCCGGCAAACACCATTTCACCACTCTCAACCGCCCGCTTAACGCCAGGCCATTGCTCGGCCAAATCACGAAAATCGAGGCCCAGCACTTCCTCATTTCCTTCAAGAGGGTATATAAGCTGCATAATCAGATCAGGCGCAGCACCAACATTGCGCAGTTGCGGCCCCCCTTGCAGGATAATCTGAGCCAGTTCGGCAAAGCGCTGTTGATTCATATCAGGCTCTGTGGCAATGCTGGCAGTCAACCCCTGCACTACCTGAATATTCTGCAGGATCTGACTTTCAAGTTGCCACTTCAACTTTGTCATTTTCTGACTGACATCTTCCCTTTGCTGCTCCTGATGCTGAAGCAGGTACAGACGATCGACAAAATACATCACCACAACAAGTAAGACTGGTATCGCAATGCGCAATAACCACACAAGCGGAATAAACAGGTCGTGTTTCTGCCGGAAGATATTGAACTGAGGCATCATGATTCCAGTTGTTGTTCAGCTTGGGGTAATTGCAGCCAAAAGGTTGTTCCTTGTCCGGGAACGGATACGAAGTCCACACTGCCACCCATTTGTTCCATTAACTCACGGGTAATAGCCAGCCCCAGGCCAGTTCCACCTTTTTTACGGGTATCGGAGCTGTCTGCCTGGGCAAAGCGGCTGAAGATCCGGTCTTTAAACGCCTCTGCGATCCCGGGCCCCTGATCCTGCACCAGTATGCGTACCTGTTGCTGCTCATTGATGACAGAAACGGTTACCTCATCCTGTTCAGGAGAAAATTTAATCGCATTTGACAGTAAATTCCCCAGCGCCTGCAATAGACGTTTCTTATCTGCCCTGACATGATGCCCGCCCTCAGGCTGTAGCAACCTTACACGGATGCCTCTTTTCTGGCCGTAATGCTGATACAGCTCTTTGGCTTCCCGCATCACTTCAGATACCTGCAGAGTTTGCGTATCAAATATCATCGCCCCGGCGGTAAGCTTTTCTAAGTCCAGAATATCATCGATAAGCTCACCCAGATGGTTGCTATTTCTGTAGGCAGCAGATAGCAACGACTTTGCCTTTTCCGGGAGATTCTCTACCATGCCACCACCAAGCAGGCTTAGCGCACCTTTAATTGAGGTCAGTGGCGTGCGCAACTCATGACTCACTGTGGCAATAAACTCCTTCTGCATTCGTTCGATACGCTTATGTTCTGAGATATCTTCAACCAGGCACCAAAGCAGCGGGTTTTGTTCTTGGTCAGTTATTTTTACTCCTTGCAAACGTATCGGATAGGTACGGCCTCCCTTGCACTGCAACTCGGCTTCAACGGGATCAAAACGCCCCTGAGACTGCAACTGTTCGAGGATCTGATGGCGCAGATACTGATAGTCCGGGGGCACGAGATCCATCATATGCAGCTCCAACAATTCACCACGGCGATAGCCGGAAGGATGCAACAACGCCGCATTGCAATCAAGAAGCCTGGCAGTACTGAAGTCTATCAGGGCAATGCCAATAGGACTGAGTTCAAATAGCGCCCGTAAGCGTTGTTCACTGCTTTCCAGCGTCAGCTCTATCTGCTTGGCAGCCTGAATACTGGCGATATAACCATACCAGTCGGTACTGCCATCTTCTAATCTGACCGGTACTGCCCGACCCTCTATCCACTCCACCTCACCAGCGGCATTGGTGATCCGGTACTGCTGATGCCAGAGCGATAATTGCTGTTGTGATTGCGCAATCCCCTGACTGACCCGCTCAACATCTTCGTTATGGATTCTGGAGTATAAGGCTGAGGCATCGTGCTCCAGTTCTTGTGCTGTTAATCCGTAGATTTCCTCAATACCGGGACTGGCATAAGGCAGTGAAATCCGACCATCAGGCCATTGTCGATACTGATAGATCATCCCCGGCACCTGCTCCACCAGATTTTTCAGTTTGCGGCGCTGCTGATGCCAGTCGAGTTTTGCCCCCAGCCAGCGCTCCAGTAAACTGACAAAAAGTCGGTCGATTTCATCAAACCCCCCGAGTCTTGGACTGGCAGAGGTAAAGTTCAGGGTACCGAAGAGTTTGCCATCCACCTTTAGCGGTTGAGCAATATAGCTCTCCATACCAAAAGTCTGATAACAACGGTGTGAACTGAAGGCCGATTCGCGCATATGCGCTATGGCCACCTGCTTCCCCTGGCTAAGCGTAATATCACAATATGTCTCAGCCAGAGCGAAGCGTTGTTCGTGATGCAACTGGCCGGGCTCATGGCTATGAAACCAACGGACCACATAGGTTTGCGCCAGAACTTCACTGACAATGGCCATATCCATATTTAAGAATTCACAGCCAAGCTTTAATGCCCGCTCAATGACCTGTTGGAGCTCACCACTGAGTTCAAAACTGATCTTATTGAGCAAATTCAACGCCTGGTTCTGACGCTGTAACTTATCTCTGGCGGCTTTTTCGCGGCTGATATCCAGCAAAAAGCCTTGCAGGCAACTGACATTATCGTCCTCATCATAGATGGCATTACCGCGCTCCTCTATCCATCGAAGCTTTCCGTCGGCATGTCGTATCGGGTACTCAATATGCCAGGCGTCTTTCTGCGCAATAGCCTTGTCTACCATATCACTCAAATATTGATGATATTCTTCAGGGATCAGACTGGCATAACTTCGTTTCGCGTTCTGAATAAAGTCGCTGACAGGATAGCCGGTCAGCGGATCGATCTCGCGACTCATAAACAACATTGTCCAGCTTTTATCATGCAAACAGCGATAGGTAATACCGGGGATATTTTCCACCAGCGACGCATATTGATCGCGACTCTCCCGTAACTGACGGTTTAGCCTGCGCACATCCTGATACTGAATTTCCTTTTCTACTAACACTGCCAAATCCCGCAGCATGCTTTGTTGCTTTTTACTGAGCTGCTGCGGTTCGGTGCCAATAAGACATAGTGTCCCCAGGTTGTAGCCCCCTTCGTCCCGAATTGGCGCGCCGGCATAAAAGCGGATATGTGGTGCTCCGACAACCAGAGGGTTGTCGCTGAAACGGGGATCTTCGAGTGCATTTTCAACAACAAAAAGCTGGTGCTGCAAGATGGCATGGCCGCAAAAAGAAATATCGCGGGGGGTTTCTGTGGCATCCAGACCCTGCCTGGATTTAAACCATTGTCTGTCCCTGTCTACCAGTGATACCAATACTATGGGTACCGAGAAAAGGGCTTTAGCCATGGCCGTGAGCCGATCAAAACGTTCCTCCGGTGCAGAGTCCAGCAACCCTGATTCTACCAGAGCCCGAAGCCTCAACTGCTCATTTTCCGGAATAGCTGGAGGTTGCATAGATTGTCCTTTGATCACCGAAATGATTGATATTGAAGATATCTCTTTAGATCACAAATATCGAATATAGTCGAGCATGGCAGAGTTTGAGAAAGATATGACGAATGCCGGTCCGTCTGTTAACTTTAAATAATCCAGTGAACTCTTCTATCAAAAGCCCCTGGCTGAACACGGTAACCAAGATCATGGCAGAAAATCCGTCTGACTCAGTTGAAGATAAATTAAGGCTGTTATCGCAGCGCTTCAGCCACAGAACTGCCCGGGAACTGGATGATCTGAGACACAAAATCGGTCAGTCAGACGAGCAACATGGCGACTGGGAACTATTGGAATACCTGCATCAGGTATTGCATCGACTCACAGGCTCAGCAGGCACCTTTGGTTTGCAACAATTCAGTCACCAAAGCCGGACTCTGGAACAACTCGTCAAAGGACTTTTACAGCAACCTCACAATAAGGGTGATAAATGGCCGGCTATCTATTCAGAGCTCCAACATAGGATTCTGCCGGAACTGAAGGACTTAGACAGGTTACTGGGAGATTCAGCACCAAAATCTGCCGCAATATCTGAACGTCAGAACCACGACAACGAAGATGCCCTATTGGTATTGGTTGAGCACCAGGGGGCCTTCTATACCTCTTTGCAGGAGGAGCTTAAACACTACGGTTTTGCATTAATGTCGGTCGCAAGCTGCGCCGAGTTTAGCCAGAAGTTAAGCCGGATACCGACATCTGTGATAATGATTGCCCATGTATCACAAGCCCAGGCCTGTATTGAGATTAGGCGCCTGTTGCAACAACAAACCCCGCAAAGAAGTATCAGCATTGTCTGTTTTGGTTCATGCCCGGAATTCGACAGTCGCTACAAAATCGCCGCCCTGGGTATCGATGGACTGTTTTCAGAAGCCACCAATGCTACGGAAGTCGCAGAATATCTGCAGCGGTTGCAAACAGAGCGCCTGGAGGCTTCAGGGGGTAAGGTATTGATAGTAGATGACGATGTCGATCTGTTGGAGCACTACCGTCTGACGCTGACGGCGGCAGGAATGACGGTTAAGACACTTGGCACGCCGGAAGCCATTTTCTCGGTATTGTCTGAGTTTAAACCGGATATATTACTGCTGGATGTGCATATGGGCGCCTATTCCGGACCAACGCTGGCACGGATGATTCGCTTTCAGCCCCAGTGGCTGAGTCTCCCCATCATCTATCTGTCAGCTGAGCAGGACAAGTCAGAACAACTCAAGGCACTGGCAGACGGAGCCGATGAATTTATATCCAAGCCTATCTCCGACTCAGAGTTAAAGGAAACCGTCAGGACCCGCTGTTTTCGCGCCAGACAGCTCGCTAACCTGCTGGCCAGAGACAGCCTTACCGGACTTTTAAAACACTCCCTGATAAAGCAGGAGATGGCTAACGAGTATGCACGCTGTCGGCGGGTTGGCGAACAGGCTGCCGTGGTGATGCTGGATTTGGATCATTTTAAACGGGTCAATGATGACTACGGTCATGGCACAGGTGACACCGTCATAAAGGCACTGGCGAACCTGCTGACCCACAGATTGCGCAAAACAGACAAAATTGGCCGCTACGGTGGCGAAGAGTTTGCCATAGTAATGCCACAATGCGATTTGACCCAGGCGGAACAGATTCTGGAACAGATACGGCTGCATTTTTCCGGGCTTGTATTTCAATCGGGCAGAAATGAGTTTCATGTCACCCTCAGTGCCGGAATTGCGCTTCTGAATGACTATGAAGATCCCGAATCGGCCCTTGAAGCCGCCGATCAGGCCCTGTACCAGCGTAAACAACTCGGCCGAAATGGCGTTAGCCTGGCGCTGGCTGGCGCCGCCAAAGGTGAGCAACAGTGAAAGTCTTGATTCTTGAAGATGACGAACTGATCGCAGAATTGCTGGAGAGCCTGGTATCAGGGCTCGACGCCAACATGCATGTGGTCAGGGCCGAATCCCTGAGTCAGGGAATGGAACTCTGGCAACAACAGGCGCCTGATTGTCTGCTGTGCGACTGGAATCTGCCAGACGGCAGCGGGCTTGAACTGGTCAGGCGTATCCGTCGACAAGATACCAGTACCAAAGTCATTATGATTACTGCCCGTTCTGACAGAGAGTCAGTGGTGCAAGCCGCCCGGTGCAAGGTCAATGGTTTTATTACCAAGCCTTTCGATATAGAGGAAGTACATCAGCGCCTGAAAATATTGCTCTGTACAACAGATGAAGTCGGCAAAGCTGAAGTGGATATACAACTATTGCTGTCCAAACGTGCAGACAATCTGGTTCAGTTACCCGGTGAAATAGACCCTGTGCATCTGCTCACCCTCATTGCTCAAAAAGACAGCCTGTCACCGGCCACGCTGGCCCGCGAATGGCGCGAGGCACCAGCAATTACAGCCCGGCTGCTGGATCTTGCCAATAACTATTCACTGGGGCGCAGTGGCAAGGCCATACAATCTCTTAACGAAGCCCTGGCCACATTGGGCGTGGATATGGCACTGAGTCATGCTCTGGCGATGTCACTGGATATCTCTTCTTCATTTAAGCACCCGCATATCTCAGAACTGGCCAAAGCCTATAAAGACCAGGCCGAGAAAGTGGCAAAAACCGCCGAATCCATGGGTGAAAAAATTGGCTTGCGAGAGCGACCTCTTTACATAGCCGGCTTATTAAGCCGAATTGGCGAACTCGGCGTATTAAAAGTACTCCAGGATCTGGCTTATACTGGCGAACAGCTCCGGGACGAGACGATCACGACTCTGGTTCAGGACTGGGCCAAGGTGTTCGGCAACAAACTTAAGATCCAGTGGCGGCTGCCCCTCTCCATACGGGAGCTTATCGGTGCAGTACATGTACTGCCTGTCGGAACAACAGACAAAGCCGCTATCGTCATGCATCTCGCCGCTCTGAACACAGAGGGAAAACTGGCCACACCTCAGGCACAAAAATTACTCCGTCAGGCCGGATTTACCCGGGATAGCAATATCCTGAAGGAAGACGCTGGATGAATCACAAGGCAGTCCCCTTAAAGCGGATCATGTGTGTTGAAGATGATGAAGATATTCGACAGATTCTGGAAATTGCCCTGCAGCATATCGGTCAGTTTGAAATATTGTTGTGTGAAAATGGTGAACGGGCACTGCAGCAGGTGAATAACTTTCAGCCCGACCTGATTATGCTCGATGTGATGATGCCGGTAATGGATGGCCCCAGTACCTTAACAGCGCTCAGGGAGATACCCGGAGGTAAAGAGATCCCGGTGATCTTTATGACCGCCAAAGTGCAACCGTCGGAAATTAAACACTACCTGTCTTTAGGCGCACTGGATGTGATTGCCAAACCCTTTGATCCCATGACCCTGCCACAGCAAATTGAAACCATCTGGGGAAAAGCGCTCAGACAGGATTAGACGAAGCCAGCAGCCTATGGCTGCCGACTTGCATACTTAAACATAGATTCAGAATTGCTGTTTGATATTGAGATACAACATTCTGCCTCTGGGGTCGTGCACCGTCGCATCATAACCAATGGAGTTGCGTACCTGAGGTGCTGCCCGGTCAAACAGGTTACTGGCTCCGAGCGTCAGGCGCGGGCCTTTGCCTTCTGCATACCAGGCATCAAACTGATAATTGTACTGCATATCAATTCGGGTCCAGCTGGCGACCTTGGCGTTGTCATCATTATCATTCTCATAATCACCAATATGGCGGACATACAGATTGGCAGAATGCTTTTTATGATTCCATATCAGACCCAGGTTGGCGCGCAACGGCACAGTCGACACACCAAAGTTGTTGTCATTGACGTTACCTCTGCCATCAATCATACCCAACAGCGGATCATCCAGGTCGTAACTCAGGATATAAGTGCCATCCAGCGACGTCCGCAGTGTTCCCAGTTCATCCAGCGACCAGTCGTAGTGAAGATTGAAATCCAGACCATCAGTTTCCACCGAGCCGGCATTACGATAGTAGGTGGTAATTTTAACTGCCTCGCCGCTTGGGCTGCGCTCAATCTGCTCACTGTCAGGGTTTGTCATCAGCAAGGCCGCCGGAGATTCCGGTGTAATAAAGTCGGAATAATCGAAGCGCCAGTAGTCGGCGCTGACAGAGAGCCCCTCTACCGGGAACCAGCTAAAGCCCAGGTTGTACGCTTTCGACGTCTGGGGTTCTAAGGGCTTGTCTGGGTCGCCGGTCAGCAACGAAATAAAGCTGACTTCCTCGCCGCCGGCAAAACCACCGGCGTAAGGATCAACGGCAGTCTGCGGGGTAATAAACTGAGAGTCGGTCTGGAATACCGTGGCGATGCGAAAAGACGAACCGTAGCTGGCACGCAGGCTGAGGTCCTCAGTGGGGGCCCATAAAAAGGCCACTTTGGGATCCGTGGTACTGGCAATATCAAAGCTTTCATGGCGCAACGCTGTCTGCAGCTCCAGGGTTTCAGTCAGAGGTACTGATAATTCTGTAAACACCGCCCAAACATCCTGTTTACCGCTGAAGTCTTCACCTCCACCGAAGAAGTTAAACGCCAGCTCATTGGAAAGCTCGTTAAAGTCATACTCCAGTTTATCGGTCCGGTACTGGGCACCAAACGCCACGCCGACAGGACCGGCATCCAGTTCAAATAAATCACCGGTGATATGCGCATCGAAAACGGTCTGACTGGATTTGGCCTTGTAGCCGAATTCACCGAAGATAAAGTCGTACATCTCGGGGGTATTTTTATGCTGACTGGAGGATAACCAGTAATAGTATTGATCGCCCGATGGCCCGCCCTGACCATTTAAGGCCGCCTGCAGGTTATCGGTAATCACATCTTTTCGTGAATTTTCGGTCTCATTCACGCTGGTGGTCATACTCGCCTGCCACGACCAATAATTGGGCAGATCTCCTTTAATGCCAAGTTGATAGCGCCAGGAACGAAACACCTTATCATCCACATTAGATTCCGAGCCCGCACCCAATGGCCGGATAAACAGCACGCCACTGTCAGATGCGCTGCCGGGGAAGGGATCGGCACCGCCCACTTCGATGGCATCCGGATGATAGGCCGGTACCCGCACCTCATCAAGCTGCGGCTGGCTGGGTACCGAATGAATGGTGGTGCGGTTGCGGGCTACCACCAGCTCACTGAACAAGGTGGTATTGCTGGTCAGATCATAAGAGCCCTGCGCCATCGCCTGCATCTGCTCGGCTTCTGCAATGATGTCGCCATAATAGCCATAGTTAAGCTGACAGGAACCGTCACTGGGGCGTTCGCCATCCGGTGCCGGACGCACCAGCCCGGGAAATTCCTCAAACGCAGAACCATCCAGACAAACCGGGTCGATCAACTTAATCGGTGGGCCCGGCGGACCGTCAAAGGCAATGACTTTGCCGGGAAAGCCATAACCACTCCAGGAGTCCTGCTTGGCGGCATAGTCATCACGCCGTTCAGAGTTCGGCACGTTGCTGCGGGTCAGATAATTCACAGCAAACATCAGATTCCCCTTGTTACTGGCGGCACCGGTAATCGCGCCTAAGCTGACTTCGTCGGAGCCATACTTGTTGTTCTGATAGTTGAGATCGAGTTCAAGCCCTTCAAATTTCGAGCGGGTAATAAAATTCACCACACCGGCTACGGCATCAGAGCCGTATAGCGAAGACGCGCCGTCTTTTAACACCTCAACCCGCTGAACCGCAATCGCCGGCACCAGTGAGCTTAAATCCACAAACTGGTCACCGCCTTCCGTCACCGCCGGTGACAGGGTCTGGCGCTGACCGTTGAGTAAAACCAGGGTCGATGTCACCCCCAAACCGCGTAAGTTAATGTTGGTGGTTCCCACAGAACGGGCCTGTTCGAAGCTATCAGAGTATACCTGCGCCCCGGTATTAACGGTCAGCGTGTTGACCAGATCAGACACACTGGTGGCACCAATATTGGCAAGATCTTCAGCGCTCACCGAGGAAATGGGTGAGGCACTGCTGCTTTGAATCCGGCCTTTAATAAAAGAGCCAGTCACACTTATTTTCTCGACTTTTTCCTGTTCCGCTTCGCCTTGCTGAGCCATTGCTGCAGCAGAGGCAAACACAGAGGTGATCAGCAAGCTGAGATAACGCTTACGGGTAACAAGCCGGGTATTCAGGGTCATAGCATGTTCCTTCTTTCTCTTGAGTGTTGAGTGAGTTTTATGCGGTGACTTTTGCATCCACCTGTTTAATTTATAATCCATTTAATATTTATTGTACATATAGTTAACATATTAAATACATTTTATTTTTATTGTATACATGGTTAACTCTACTCAGACAGCCTCCGAAACGCTGTCTGTGACCACAAATCAGCAATGTCATGAAAGGTAAGCGCAATGAAAAAAGAAATGCCGGAACTAACCCTCTACCATGACTGGGATTCATTGATGTCCTTTAAAGTCCGCGCCGCTCTGGCAGAAAAGCAACTGCCGTGGCAAAGTCAGCGGGTGGTATTACGAGAGTTTGAGCATCTGCAGACGGATTACTTACGGCTTAACCCCAATGGGGTCGTCCCGACGCTGGTGCATCAACAGGCGGTGATCACGGAGTCCAGCGTTATCAATGAATATCTGGAAGATGCATTTCCGGCCATTCCGCTAACGCCTTCTGCATCTGAAGGCAAAGCGAAGATGCGCCAGTGGTGCAAGTATTTCGATGATGAGATCCATCCGGCACTCAGGCCGCTGACCTTTGAGTTAATGATCCGTCAACGCTTTCGCACTATGCAAAAACAGCAACTGGAGCAACTGGTGCAGGCACACCCGATGCCGCAAAGAGCCGAGGCATTCCGAAAACTGGTGGGTACCGATACCGATATGCAAGCGGTGTTCAGTGCCATCGAGCGCGTACGCAATATCATCCGGAATCTGGCACAAAGAGTCAGCCACACGCCCTGGCTTGCAGGGTCTGACTACTCGCTAGCCGATACTGCCAGCATGGCACTGGTAGACAGACTTCAGCGTCTGCAGCTGGATTGTCTCTGGCAGGAGGCGCCAGAGACGGCGGACTGGCTGCAACGCCTGCAAACCCGCCCGGCATTTAGACAGGCTCAGCCTTCGGCGGATTTGCGTATGCCCTCACCCCAGCCTGAGATCATGGCCCGGGTCAGGCAAGAATTGCTGACGCCTGCCAGGCAGGCTGACTAAATCAGCTCACAGGCTTCATCAAAATCCAGCCGGGGCAGGCGCTGAAACAGCTTGTCGGTATCCCCGTAGCCCAGGGAGCACAAAAAGTTGCTCCTGATGCTGGTACCGGCAAAGAAGGTTTCATCGCAGATCTTGTTGTTGAATCCGGACATCGGCCCCACATCCAGCCCCAGTGCGCGGGCCGCGATCATCAGGTACGCGCCCTGCAGGGTGCCGTTGCGAAATGCCGAGGTGGCGGCCAGTTCGGCATTGTTCTCAAACATAGCCGCGGCATTGGGATTATGGGCAAAGAGTTTGGGCATCTGCCGGTAAAAGGCCTGATCATAAGCGATGATCACCGTCACAGGCGCACTCAGCACCTTGTTCACATTCAGCGGCGCCAGACAGGGTTTTAACCTGGCTCTGGCTTCATCACTCTTTATAAATACAAAGCGGCCCGGGCAACTGTTCATGCTGGTTGAGCCCATTTTGACGATGTCATACAACTGGCGCAACACGTCATCAGTCACCGGCTTATCCTGCCAGCCATTGTGGCTGCGGGCCTCACGAATAATCAGATCAAGGGCATCGTCATCCAGCGGTGCCACCTGTTTCTTTAATGCTCTGGCGCGTTTTTGAGCCTGCTCAATCTGTGCCTGCTGCTGCGCGCTGATTTGTACTGATGTCATAAGGTATTTCTCCTGTTTAAATGAGGCCGGAATAACTCACCACCGGCCCATTGAGTACAATTTGATTTTATTGTATACATAATATAGATTAAGGTACACCAGTTAGATAATTCAACAAAGAGCAGGATGATGGATGTAGTCAATGATTTGCTGCCGCTGGCAGCAATGATGTTAGTAACAGGTGCCGTAGCAGGAGTCCTGGCAGGGCTGCTTGGTGTCGGTGGTGGCATCGTGATCGTGCCGGTTCTGGATGTGGCGCTGAGTATTTACGGTGTGGAGCCGGACATCCGTATGCATGTGGCAGTCGCCACGTCACTGACCTGCATTATTTTTACCTCCATTTCATCGGCACGGGCTCATCATCAGAAGGGCTCGGTAGACATTCGCCTGGTCAGGGCCTGGGGCGGCTGGATATTGTTTGGTGCCCTGGCGGGTTCGGTGGCGGCCTCCTCTGTCAACAGTCTGGTGCTGTCAGCCATTTTCGGCATTGTGGCGCTGATTGTGGCGCTAAAAATGCTGCTGCCAGCCGACAATATTACCCTGAGCGATGACATTCCCACAGGCTTCGCGGCGCCCGCCCCGCCGCTGCTGATTGGCGGGTTGTCGAGCATGATGGGAATTGGCGGCGGCACATTGAGCGTGCCGGTACTGACCCTGCTCAACCAACCGATTCATCGCGCGGTGGGCACGGCCGCCTTATTTGGTTTGCTGATCAGTCTGCCCGGCGCCGCCGGATTTATTGTTTCCGGTTTCAACGATTATCGCCTGCCACCGGGCAGTTTCGGGTTCGTCAACCTGATTGGCGTGGCCCTGATTGCCCCGGTCACCGTAATGTTGGCCCCGGTCGGCGCGCGGATTGCTCACCGCCTGAATAAGCGTCAGTTAAGCACCCTATTTGGCAGCTTTCTGCTACTGGTGTCGCTGCGCATGCTGTACCAGACATTTGTCGGATGAACGCAATGATATACACATAAAAACAATCAAGACGCCACAGATATATATTTTTATTTATATCTGGAGGCGAATTAATTAGTCGATTTTCTGCCTCGGACAACGCACATTGAGGTATCAGAATCGCAGCCGGTGCCAGTGTGCACGTCAAAGGAGACCAAGATTATGAGCCAGTACGCTCTGACCCGATACATACAGGATAATACACCGCAAACGGCCATCGTTATCGGCCAGTTTCGCTATAACCTGGCCGATCTTTACCAGGCCGCCCATCCACAACAAAGCGCGCCCGGCTGGACCAGGGACAGTGATCGGTGTCTGGCCGACTGGCCTGATATCTCGGCGCAGCTGGATAGCCTGGCGGCACAGGCACCGGGGTTGGCCTCACAGGAAAAAATCACGCCGCTTGCCGATGATATCAGGCTGACCACCCCGTTTACGCCAACCACTATTTTTGGTACCGCGTCCAATTACCATGAACATGCAGAAGAAATGCAGACTGTACTGGCAGCCAAAGCCGACAGCTCACCTTATGTATTTATGAAGGCCACCAGCAGTATTGTCGCCAGCGGTGAAGATGTGGTGATGCCACCGGAGACCTCACAACTCGACTGGGAAGTGGAACTGGGCGTGGTCATCGGCAAACAGGCAAGGCGGGTCAAGGCCGCCGATGCGCTTGATTATATTGCCGGCTACACCGTGGTGAATGATATCTCTGCCCGTGACCTTAACCGTCGCAGCGACTACCCCTTTAAGCACGACTGGTTCCGCGGTAAAAGCTGGGACACCTTCTGCCCCATGGGACCGGTGTTTATGCCAAAACAGGCCATCGCCGACCCGCACAATGTCAGACTGGGTTTATGGCTCAACGGTAAGCAAATGCAGGACGGCAATACCAGTGAACTGATCTGGAACATCTTCGAGCAGATTGAGTATCTGTCGGGCATCTTAACCCTGCGCCCCGGAGACCTGATTATGACCGGCACTCCCGCAGGCGTGGGTAAGGGCATCGGCCTGTTTCTCAAAGCCGGAGACAAGCTCGAAGCCAGCGCAGAGGGCGTGGGCCATATCGTCAACACCGTGCGTGCCGAAGCCGTTTAACCTCAGTCCAAGGAGTTACTTATGTATACCCCCAAACCGACAAAACTCGGTCATCTGGTACTTAAAGTGCAGGATATTCAGCGCTCGGTGGCATTCTATCAGGACATCGTCGGACTGAAAATTTCAGACTGGATTGATGATCGTATGGTGTTTCTGCGCGCCGGCGAAGATCATCACGATCTGGCGCTGTTGCAGTTACCGCCCGATCAAATCAATAAACAGGATCCGGCCCAGTCCCGGGTTGAGCATTTTTCCTATCATGTTGAGTCCATCGACGAGATCAAAAAAATCACCCGTATGCTGGTCGACCGTGGCATCGAGATCGACCGCGGTCTGGGCCGTCACGGCCCCGGTGATAACACCTTTATCGTGTTTAAAGACCCCGACGGTAACAATGTGGAGTTCTATTCCGACATGTTGCAGATCACTGAAAGCAAGCCCTATCAGCCCTCGGTCTGGCCGGGCAATAAAATGTCCACTTTTGATCAGTGGGATCTTGAAAACTTTGTGGTCGAGCCGCCCGAGCGCATCAAGGCCATTATCGACAAACCGCAATAAGGAAAACACCTCATGGCAATCCTCAATATTGGTAAAGACCAACTCTATTATGAAGTGCATGGTAAAGGTGAGCCGCTGGTACTGGCCCACGGCCTGGGAGGCAA
Source organism: Lacimicrobium alkaliphilum (assembly GCF_001466725.1). Taxonomy (NCBI): domain Bacteria; kingdom Pseudomonadati; phylum Pseudomonadota; class Gammaproteobacteria; order Alteromonadales; family Alteromonadaceae; genus Lacimicrobium; species Lacimicrobium alkaliphilum. The sequence continues at coordinate 276,595 of NZ_CP013650.1, read as the reverse complement.
CCATGCCATCTGGTATCAGCAGGTGGCCGTGCTGGCAAAGGCTTACCAGGTGATCACCTTTGACCACCGTGGCTTCGGCAATTCAACCGATCATGCCGGCCTCGGGCGCAGCGGTTTTGTGGATGACCTCAAAGCCCTGTTGGATCATCTGCAACTGGATAAAGTGGCGCTGATTGGTCAGTCTATGGGTGGTGGCACAGCCATTACCTTTGCCAGCCAGTACCCACAAAGGGTTGCTGCCCTGATGATTGCCGATTCCCTGCATGGTCTTAAAGAGGATGCGCAGGTGGCAGAGATCATGGATAAGGCCCGTGCCGAGACCGCCCAGCTAAGCCAGTTAGACAGAGTGCTGGGGGCGGAGTTTAAGCAGGCCAACCCCACTCAGGCACTGTTATACCGGCAAATCAGCAGCTTTAACCAGACCGATAAAACCAATCTGAGCGGCCAGTACGCGGCGCAGAAAGTGGCACCACAGCAGCTGGGCGAACTGGGATTCCCGGTGCTCTTTGTTGCCGGGCAGGATGATATTCTGTTCCCCATAGAGGCCATTCGCCTGGTGCAGGAACAGGTACCCAATTCATTTATTGTTGAGTTTGACCACTGCGGTCACTCGGCATTTTTCGAGAAGCCGGTGGAGTTTAATGACAGCCTCCTGAGCTTTTTACAAATGGCAGAACTGCAACCACTGAATCAGTCAGTGCACAGTAATTCCGCTGGTTACATTCACCCTTAATTCAATACAGGCGAATTCACATGACACAAATTAGCGTAGCGCAACAGGTAGTTGATGCCCTTAAGGAACTGGGTGTAAAACATGTATTCGGTGTTCCCAGCGGTGGTTGGGTAGACTATATGGAAGCCATTCGTACCACCGAGGGCATTGATTTTGTGCTGGCCACCCATGAGGGCGGTGCCGCCTTTATGGCCGATGTGTGCGGCAGAATCACCGGGGTACCCGGTGTCTGTTTTGGTACCTTCGGCCCCGGCGCCACCAATCTGGCCACTGGCGTCGGCAGTGCCTATCTGGACCGCTCCCCCATGATTGCCCTGACCGATGAAATGCCGGAGCACAAACGTGGCCGCATTGTGCAGATGGCCATGGATCATCAGGCCCTGTTCCAGCCTATTACCAAAAAGACCACCCGCCTTGAGCCCGGCAAGGTCAGAGAAATTCTGTTTGACGCCGCACAACTGGCACTTTCCGGTGTGCCCGGCCCGGTGCATGTGGGTTTACCGGTGGGCATGAGTGCCGAAAAAAGTACACCGCAAAACGTTACACCGCTGCCGGTGATCAAGGCCGATAAGGCCTCTGATGAGCAGCTTGAGAAGATGCAACAGCTGTTTACCCTGGCCAAAAAGCCGGTGATTGTGCTGGGCCTGCGCGCCGCCACGGCGGGCATTGGCGATGAAGTCGCGGCACTGGCAGAGAAGTTTAACGTGCCGGTGGTGATTAATCCCATGGCCAAAGGCATTCTTAAAGAGAGCCATCCCAGCTATGCCGGGGTATTATTCCACGCGCTGAGTGATGTGGTGGGGAAAACCCATCAACAGGCCGATCTGGTGGTCAGTATCGGTTATGACGAAGTGGAATTCAGCTACGAAGACTGGATGCCCGATGCGCCACTGGTGAGCCTGGATATCGTTGCCACCGATCTGGATACCAAAAACTACACCCTGGCCTGCGACGTACTGGGTGATATCCCCCATTCGGTTAAGCAGTTGCTGGCCACTGACTGCGTACCCAAGAACTGGGACTTACAGGAACTGGCGGCACGAAAAGCCGATATGTTTGCCCGCATGACGCCTCAGAATAGCGCCTTTGGCCCCTGCGCGGCGCTGGATATTCTAAGAGAAAAATTCCCGGCACAGGGCATTATGACCTGTGATGTGGGTGCCCATATTCACCTGATTGGTCAGAAATGGCCAACCCCCGAAGTGGGCCTGCAGATTATGACCAACGGCTGGTCAGCAATGGGCTTTGGTATTCCCTCGGCTATTGCCGCCAAACTCTGCCTGCCCGATACACCGGTGTGTTCGGTGGTGGGCGACGGCGGCTTTCTGATGACCGCCGGTGAACTGGCGGTAGCGGTAAGGGAAAACCTGAGCATTGTGTTTGTGCTGTTTACCGACAACGATCTGGCCCTCATTCGCATCAAACAGGAAAAGAAAAGCAACCCCATTTACGGCACGCCCATTCGTGAACGTGGCACCATCGGCGGCGACAACATCTTTGGTGTACCTGTGCTTAAAGCCTTTGATCAGAATGAGTACGCTCAGGCACTGGATAAAGCCTTTGCCATTGGCGGCCCGGTGATCGTTGAGGCCATTCTCGACTCGCGGGAATATGACAACCTGGTACTGCGCAAGGACAGGGGGTGATATGCAGGCACAGGCAATTACCCCATCAGCAGACAGGGCCGATGCACAAACCCTGTTAATTGACGGGCACTGGCAGGCGGGTAAAACCAGCATGACCATTCACAGCCCTTACGATAACAATGAGCTGGCCAGGGTGGCCTGCGCCGACAACGAGGACGCGCTGCGGGCAATCAGCAGCGCTCAATCGGCCTTTGCCCGTTACCGCCATCAGCCCAGTAAAGACAGGGCGCGGCTGTTACAGGACACCGCCAGACTGGTTGAATCGCGCCAGGAAAGCTTTGCCTGCACCATCAGCATGGAAACCGGCAAACCTATCACCGCGGCGCGTAAAGAGGTCAGGCGTTGTATCAATACCCTTAATCTGGCCGCCGAAGAAGCCATTCGCCTGGTGGGTGAAACCATCCGTTTTGACAGCTTCGAGGGCGGTGAGCAGCGCGTGGGGTATTATGAACATGTGCCACTGGGCGTGGTGGTGGCGATAACGCCCTTTAACGATCCGCTCAATCTGGCCGCCCATAAACTGGGCCCGGCGCTGGCCGCCGGCAATACGGTGGTACTCAAACCCTCACAACAGGCACCGCTGTCTGCGTTGCAACTGGTCAGGGCTTTGGTTGACTGCGGGCTGGAGCCCGGCAAAGTGAATGTGCTGACCGGTTATGCCCGGGATTTTGGCAACACCATGGTTGGTCATAAAGATGTGGCAATGGTGACCTACACCGGTGGCGAAGCCTCGGCGGAAGTGATTGCGAAAAATGCCGGGATTAAAAAGCTGGCCATGGAACTGGGTGCCAATTCACCGGTGATTGTGATGGACGACTGTGACATTGAGCGCGCCGTTGAAGCCTGCGTGTCCGGCTCTTACTCGGCAGTGGGACAGAACTGCATTGGTGTTCAGCGTATTTATGTACACCGCAATGTTTACGACACCTTCAGGGCCAAATTTGTGCGCCAGACCCGTCAGCTTAAAGTGGGTGATCCCTTGCTGGACGATACCGATCTTGGGCCCATGATCCACGAACGTGAAGCCATTCGTATCGAAAACTGGGTAAAAGAAGCAGTGCACAGCGGTGCCAATCTATTAGTAGGGGGCGTTCGCAACGGTGCCTGTTATCACCCAACTGCACTGGATAATGTGGCGCAAGACCAGAATCTTACCTGCCACGAAGCCTTTGGCCCGGTAGTCAGTCTGTATCCTTTTGACAGTGTGGACAATGCAATCGCTTTAGCGAATCAGGCCGACTACGCCATTCATGGGGCGGTGTTCACCAGCAATATCAACACTGCGCACAAGGTTTCGCGGGAGCTGGATGTGGCCGGGGTGATGGTCAATGACTCCACCGACTACCGCCTGGATGCCATGCCCTTCGGTGGCGCCCGGCGCGGCAGTATGGGCCGCGAAGGCGTGCGCTTTGCCATTAAGGAAATGACACAGACCAAAGTGATGTGCATTAATCTGGCCAACTGAGATATTGCGCCAGGCATGGCAGATAACGGGAAGCCTCCTTGTCTTCACTCGACCTGGCCAGCTGCTTTTATCAATCAGGCTTGCCGGAAACATTGTAGAGCCCAATTTATTGGGCCTAAATGGTTCGTGATTAAAAGCGAACAGGGCACTGGATTCCCGCCAACTACGCGCGGGAAAGACCGCCTGTCATGCCCGAGTGCCGTTATCGGGCATCCAGTGGCTTTTACGAAAACAAACCAACCTCAGCGTTGCGAAGAACGCAGAGCGATCTATTTAGGGCCCAATTTATTGGGATTATATGATTAACCTTCTCCTACTCTCTGATTTACCAGGGCCATGCACACAAAGCCATGGTTATGTATATAAACAGTTGCAACTTAGCTGCCATCTCGTACTATAAGCTCAGTTTACCTTTTTAAGTATACAATCTATGGCCAACCTGACGATTTCCGATAAGATCTATAACCAGCTCTCTGCACAAATCATCTCCGGCGAGATCAAACCCGGGCAAAAACTTGAAGAGCAGGAAATTGCCAATCAGTTTGGCGTTTCCCGCACCCCGATTCGCGAAGCGTTTCGCCTGTTGCATACCAGTGGCCTGGTAGAAAGCAAAGCCCACCGTGGCGTCACCGTGATTGAACTGGATATCGAACAACTGGGCGATATGTACGAAGCCCTGCAGGAGCTGGAAGCCCTGTGCGCCCGTTTAAGTGCAGAGCGCATGACAGCGGTGGAGCGTAAGCAAATAGAGCGCATGCACCAACAATCCAAACAGGCCGTTGAAGAAGAAGATGTGGAACGCTTTGCCGAACTTAACGATCAGCTGCACAGTGCCATCCATCAGGGCTCGCGCAATAAAACATTATTGGAAACCATCGCCAAGATGCGCAAACGCCTGACGCTTTACCGGCAGCCCTGGTTGTTTGAAAAGCGTAACCGCCTGGAAACCTCATTCAGTGAACATGGCGAACTGGTTGACGCGATCCTCAAGGGCGATAAAGACAAAGCCTTTGACGCCATGCGCAACCATATCTCCAACACCAGCCTGGGTACTATTGACTATCTGATGAGCCAGAAGGCTTAAAGCATCAGGCTATAGAATGGATTGCCGCAATAAACATGCGGCTTTGGTTGGAATTCTGGCTGTACTGGCACACTACTTCCCTCGATTTTCTCTTTCAAACTCTGTGCTTAACTCAACCGGGTGGCAGTGTGCGATGACCTCAGTTGTGCCGACTTTTTCCGGATCGTCAGAGCTGAATCTAGTTGAGTTATAGCTTTGCTCGGCATGCCCAGGGCAATGGATATCCTCTGGCAGATTTTGCTCGTATATAGCACCCGACTAGGTTACAGAGGCAACTTCTGCACCTTGCATTATCTTCTTTGATCCGCGCTTAATTCTCTTATCCGGCAGTGGCTTGGGCCTGCGGGTAGCAATACCGGCTTACCCCCCACACAATTTTGGTTACCAGGCGGCGGACAAACGCAGAGGTCTCCTTCTTAGCTACCTGTATTCAGGCTAAGGGCCTCATCCGGAATATCTTTGCCACGGGGCAGTGCGTGTTGTTTCACAAAAATCTGCTCGGCAGTGTAGGAGTCAATGTGTGCAACATTAATCACATATGAGCGGTGTGCGCGGATAAAATACGGCGGCAAAGATTTTTGTGCCTCTTTCAGTGAGCTATACACCACTTTCTTTTCACCGTTTAGCAAGTGGTAGGTAACGTAATTGCCCAACCCCTCCAGGTATAAAATATCGCTGATTTTTAATCTGAATATACGCCTTTCGGCTTTCACTTCTATGTAATCAGCTTCAGCGGGAGCCTGGGCTTGTTGGTGTGTTGTCTCCAGTTGCTCGCGCACGGCGATATACATCTGAAATATCTTTGCTGTGCCTAACAGCAAGACGGTGGTATTAACCAGTAGGGCATTGCGCACCCAACTGCTCAAACTCAGGGTAAACCCAGTATCCACGGCTGGCATCAGTTGACTGAAGAAGAAGAAACCAACCAACATCTGCACCAGTCCGGCCCCCAGCACCAGCAATCCATAGCCCATGCAAAAGCTCCGGTAACGCCGTTCGGCCAGATAGTTGGGGATCAGCATATAGATCATTGCGTATGCAGCCAGAATGCGGGCGGGCATCAGAATAAACTCAAGATAAAAGGAGGCAAAATAGCCCTTATCAGGTGAATACCAAATCACACTAAATAGCAGGTAATACCCTGCCCAGAATATCAGGTGGGTCAGCAGCCTGGATTTAAAAAAATACAAATCAGGAAAACTTGGCGCCCATTGCCATTTTCTGGTCATGCAAATCCCGCCGTTTGCAATAAATTGTGCCTGATTCGCATAAATTCCCCCTCAGCGTCTGCGCAAACTCATAGTATTTCCCTGAACTGAAAACACAACCGTTTTGAACTCAGGGAACTCATTATGAAATTGAACACGTACAATCTATTTGGGCTTATCACCATGATGGCACTTGCCTCATGCCAGGCCCTGGCAGATGATCCTGACAGACGCGCACGCTGGCAAGCCAGCTTTAAAGCCGCCGAGCCCATTGGCAGGGAAATCACATCCATCGACGACCATTCCGCCTTACAACAGGCAGGTTTAAAAACCGGTGACATTTTGATCGCGGTAAACAACGAAGTCATTCGCGACGCCAACCATTGGTCTGATTTAACCTACAGTCTCAGAGCAGCGACTGACTATACGCTGACGGTCAAACGCAACAACAGGCAGCTGGATGTAATCACTCGCCTGCCGGGCGCCCCACTTGAGCAGTATCAGGGGCTGAACGTCGAGTACGGGTTTATTACCAGTGACTACGGGATACGGCAGCGCACAATCGTTACCCTACCCGAAGACACGTCAGACAAACTGGCTGCCATCTATGTGGTCGGTGGTTTGAGTTGCTCCAGCATTGAGTACCTTCCGGGGCGTAAATCAAACTTTATCCGCGCCCTGCAGGATGTCATCAGACAAACCAATATGATGGTATTCAGGGTAGAGAAGCCCGGCGTCGGCGACAGTGACGGGCGCTGCTCAGAAACCGACTTTAACACCGAGTTGAACGGTTATGAGGTAGCACTACAGCGGCTGTTGCAGGATCCAAGAATCGACCGCAACAAAGTCATTGTGTTGGGCAGCAGCATGGGAAGTGCGCTGGCTCCCTACCTTGCCAATAAATACCGCCTAAATGGTGTGATTTCCGACGGCAGTTTTTACCGTAGCTGGTTTGAACACATGCTGGAAATCGAGCGCCGCATCCAGACTATGAACGGTCATTCTCAGGCTGAGGTCAATCAACGTATCAATCAGGCATATATCCCGCTGTACTATGGCATGCTGATCGAAAAGAAAAGCTACCGTCAGGTGATCAACGAACACCCTTTGCTGGCCAGCTACAATTACCATGATGATGCACATATGTATGGTCGTCCGGTCGCCTTTTATCACCAGATGCAGGATTTTAATTTCGCCGGAGAATGGTCCAGCCTCACAGCCCCTGCCCGTATTCGCTGGGGAACCTACGACTGGATCATGTCGGAATATGATATTGATATGATTGCAGACACCCTGGCCGCAGCCGGGCACCCGGATTACGAAGTCGTCAAAGTACCGCATCTCGATCACTGGTACAGCTTACATCAGTCTGCTCTTGACTCCTATCAGGGCAAACCCGGTCGCTGGGATGACAGTATCAGCCAACAACTGGTGTCATGGGCAAAAACGCTGAATAACTAGCCTCTTTTGAGGGCGGAGATGTGCAAAGACTCCGCCCTAGGATCAGCTTACTACCCCACCAGTAGGGTCACCAGGCGGCGGATCAGCGGGGAGATCACCAAAACCACCGGAAAAGCCACCATAAAGCCAAACCCCCAGGCTTTTACCCAGATATACAGCAGCCCTTCAGGCAATCCCAGGTTATACAGCGTGACTACCAACGACATAATGCACGACATACTCAGCGACATAAAAAACGAGGTGAGCACGGCTTTAAAGCGGGGCGAGACCATTTACGGCTCCAGCAGTTGTACGCTGATATTTTCCAGCGCGTCGGTCACCACCACCTGGCAGGCCAGCCTGGAGCCCGATGTCGCAGTCGGTAGTTGCGCCAATATTTGTTGCTCACCGACATAAGGGGCGGGCACTTTTTCAGCTGATTCCGGCGGTAGCTGCACATGGCAGGTACCACAGCTGCAACAGCCACCGCAAATGGCCGCCATGCCGGGCAGATCGTTTTCCTGCGCCGCCACCATCAGGCTGACACCGGACTCTGCGTTGATGGTGATGGCGTTGCCATCGGGCTGAATAAATCGAATCGCGGTCATTGATGCCTCCTTAGTTGAGGTACTGGTAAAGGCTACGAAACAAAATCCATAGCGCCATCAGGGTCAGTAAGCCTTTGATCAACGGGAAAAACAGCTGAGCCGGAATATGGGCCCGTAAGCGGGTACCCAGCCAGGAACCCAGGGTCGCGCCCAGTACCGTACTGAGCAGCACGCTGGCATATTCTGAAAACCGGAATCCGATCACCACAAACACAGTGATTTTGCAGATATTGCCTATCAGCATAAACAATGAAGCGGTGGCGATGACGGCCTCTTTATCGGCCAGCTTTTTATACAACAAGGTCACCGCCAGCGGCCCCGGTGCTCCAACCAACAGCCCCAGCCCGCTCTGCAAGGCGCCAACCACAAAGAAGTTCTCAAACCGGCTCATCAGCCGGTCTACCCGCTCCGACCACAAGGAAAGTAACAGATAACAGGCAATAAACAGCGGGATCAACCGGGTGTCCAGCTGCACCAGAAGCAGGCTAAATACCGTTACTCCGACTATGGAGCCGAGCAGATATAACGGGATCAGCGACCAACAGGTTGCCGACAGATTAAACGCCAGCCGTGAACCATTGCTGGCCAGTTGTGTGACCGCATGCACCGGCACAATGGCCGCCGGGCTCACAAACAGCGGCAGCAACAGTACCAGGATCATGCCACCGCCCATGGCGCAAATTCCGGCCAGAGTTGAAGTGAGCGTGGTGAGAATAAACAACCATAGTTCCGCTGAACTCATTGGTGCCTGATCCGTAAAAATGAAAAAATCCCGGAGCCGTCACACAAACCAACTCCGGGACAAGGGAAGGCGAACATGGACGCCTCAAAACGGTGACTAAAGTGTCTTATAACTCTGTGTACCCACCCAGCCCCGTTCAGAAATATCTACCATGATATTTTCCGGGCCGTTCATCTTATACTCGGCGTTGTCTTTGGCCGGGTTTTTGCCCAGCCCCTGGGCCAGATTGACATCATGGCGGGGTTCGTAACCATTAGCCTTAAAACTTGCCACCATTTGTTCGATGTCATCACACTGAAAGCCGACATGGTGAAGGCCCACATAGCCCTGCGGAAACTCTTTGCCGGCAGCCGGGCCGTTTTTAAACTTAAGGATGGCCAGATTAATATTGCCATCGGTCATGTAGTAGCCGTTGGCATTGCGGCTGGCGACCACACCGGCCACTTTCCAGCCCAGTACATTCTCGAAAAAGGCTTTGCTCTTGTCCGGATCGTCGGAGGCCATGGCCAGATGTTTTAACTGAATCGGTGAACTTGGCTTTGCTGCCATAATCATTACTCCTGCAAGAATATTAACTGCCAACCCGCAGTGGCGCGGTCAGCGAACGTAAGGCTTCAATCACACTGAGTGCGGTAATACGCCCGGTGCCGGGATTCTCAACCGTGGGCACATTTTCGATAGTCATTTCGAAACTGGCGCTGTCAGCATCCACGCGGATGGTATGAGTGTTGCGGGTTTTATCCGGGTCGGCCCAGATTTCCAGTTCGGTGTTATCCGCACCCACGCCAGCCAGGCCAAGGGCTGCGGCCACATTGACATTAGACGGGAACAACCTGGCCCCCTCTGCGGCACTGCCTTTGAATACCCGCAAGGATTCGGTTAAACCCAGCAACTCAATCTGGTTTTCGACAATGTATTTAGCTTTAACCAGGGACGTGGGCGGCTTGCGGGTGACCATGCTGACCGAATAGATGGTTCCCAGTGCCGCAGCACGCACGGCGTCGAGCCCTAAAAACGCCCCGGTCGCCAGAATAATGCGACCATGGCAGCGCCGTGCCAGTTCAACCACTTTCGGGTTCTGCAATATGGCCGCACCACTTACCGTAATCAGGGTTTTACCCGCACTGAGGACTGGTTCGGCAATGTCCATAAAGGCTGCAGTGGGGGCACAATCCACCACCACATCGGCCTCTCTGGCAAGTTGCTGCGCATTAAGCAAGGCGACTGGCGTTTTCAGTTGCTGCATAGCCTGGCGGGCCTTATGTTCATTGCCTGAAGCAATGGCGCTCAGTGCCAGCCCTTCCATGCCCTCATCCAGAGCTTTGGCGACAACGCGGCCAATGGTACCGAAACCGGCGACCCCCACTCTGAGAACCTGAGTCATACTCCACCTGTCTTGATTAACATCATGAACAAAGAATACATTTATTATTTATTGTATACAAGTTATTTGTTTTGTTCTTTATGGCGATACACTGCCTGCCTCTGCTGGTCTGGACGGCAACACCGGGTACTTGCCCATCATCAGAATCAGTACACAGCAAATGATCATCGTTGCCGACATGGCCCACAGCACTTCTGTGTAGCGGCCGAGCAGATCGTAGGCCACGCCCATGATTAGGGGGCCAACGCTGGCACCTATTTTGAATCCGGAATAGCTGTAACCATAAATGACCCCAAAGGAACGATTACCAAAGTAACGACTGGTAAAATAAGCCATCACATCAAATTCAGCGCCAATGGCGATGCCGATAAGTGCGGTACATAAAGCCGCGGAATGACCGGTAGCCCCAAGTGCAAACGCTGCCAGGCCAATCACCGGGCCGAACATAAAGAACACCACCACATAGGGTGCAAAAAACTTATCCATCAGGTAACCGGCTACCAGCCGCCCGAGAATGATGGAAATCCCCAGATAGGCAAAGGTTTCCACTGCCTGTTGCAGGGTTAAACCACGGTCCATCATCATGGGTACCAGATGTACCAGCACTGTGGAGGTGGTCAGGCCGGTAATCAGAAAGGATGCGAACATTAGCCAGAAGGTTTTCTGCTTAAGGGCTTCTTTAGCGGTATAGCCAATCAGGGGTTTATCAGCGGTGGCCTGTGCCATGGTAGCTTTGGGCGCAGCTTGCGGTGCGATGCCATCTGGCTGCAGCCCCATATCTGCTGGCTTATTCCGCATCAGGAATTTGGTCATCGGCAATACCAGCACCAGAATAATCAGGCCAATAGCCAGATAGGCTTCGCGCCAGCTATACAGGTTAATAAAGTACGAAGCGATTAATGGCACCAGGGTTGTACCCAGCCCTACCCCTGCCAGGCCAATGCCCAGCGCCAGGCCACGTCGTTTGTTAAACCAGCTTACCAGTAATCTGGAATAAGTCAGCGGTGCGGTACCGGCACCCAGTAGCGGGATCAGAATACACATGGCATACAAATGCCAGATAGAAGAGGTCATCAGTGACATCGACGCTATGGTCACCGCGAACAATAAGGTGGAGGGTACCAGTACTTTTTTGGCGCCATATTTGTCCACCAGCGAGCCCACATAGGGGAAGAACAGAATGGCGGTAATGCCAATCACCGTCGAGCCAAAGGAAATCTGCCCGCGACTCCAGCCGAAGCTGCTCTCAAATTCCTTGATAAAAGTGCCAAAAGACATAGCAATAACGCTATAGCCAAAGGCCAGGCCGATGATCGACCCCACTACGATCCACCAGCCATAAAAGATGCCGGCGGGTTTTACTGTGCTCTGTTCTACTCGTTCATTCATGGGATTGCCCTCTGCTTATGAATACATTTAAATCTATTTGTATACATGTTGAGTGTCAAGAACACTTTATATAAATGTTATATTTTTGTTGGCATTGACAAGGTAACGACTGGCACAACTGTGAGTAATACCCCAATGCTGGCGCTGGCAGGAAAGTAACGGAACGGCCGGGGCAGCATGGCCCCGGCCTGTTAATCGTCAGAACTGATAGGTGACTGACACACCAAAGGTTCTGGGAGCTTTGTAGGATGAGAACACCGTATTGTCCCAGGCCGCGTACACTGTGGTGGAGGCAACGTTCTGTTCATCGGTAAGGTTTTTACCCCACAGTTGCACAGACCAGGTGTCATCCAGACTGGCCAGTTGCACACTGGCGTTAAGGGTGGTTTCGGAATCCACACTGGTCAGCGGATCATTGGAGTTATCAAAGAAGTACTCGTCCTGATACTGGTAATCCAGTCGCGCTGACCAATAGCCGCTTTCGGTTTCCCAGTCATAGGTAGCGGCCAGGTTCAGGCTGTGTTCCGGGGTACGGCGCATTCTGTTGCCCTGAAGATCATTGCCATCCACCTCGAAGGAGTCGGTAAATTCCGCATCAATAAAGCCGTAACTGCCGGTCAGGGTAAAATTGTCAGTGACCAGTGCGGTCAGCTCCAGTTCAACCCCTTTGGCTTCGCCGGTACCGTTTCTTACTTCCAGATCATCAGGCGTATTAGGGCCGGTTTCAACCCAGACCTGATTCTGCATATCGGTATACTGAGTGAAGAACACCGCAGCATTGAGACGCAGTCGGTCGTCAAAGGCCTGGGATTTAACGCCGACTTCGTGGTTAAGAGCAAATTCCGGCGCAAAGGCGAGAATTGCTTCTTCGGCACTTTCCGGGCCTTCACCGTTAAAGCCACCGGCTTTGTAACCTCTTGAGAGCGAGTAATAATAGAACAGGTCTTTGTCGGCTTTGTAATCCACCACCAGACTTGGTGTCCAGGCGTCCCATGATTCTGACGTGGACACATCATAACGCTCAACCCGGTTACCATTCAGATCCTGATGCAGGGTGTCGAAGTTATCAAAGCGGCGACCCCAGGCAACCGAGCGGAAGTCTTTTTTGTCTTCACTCCAGCGCAAGCCTGCGGTGACCCGCCACTGCTCATTGAAGTTATAACTGGCCTGGCCGAACACGGCGTAGCTGTCGGTGACATTCTCGGTAATATTGTACAACCTGCCCGTGGTGGTGCCCCACTGAGTATGGAACCAGTAATGCACCATTTCATCGCGCTCAATGTCTTCGCGCATATAGTAGGCACCCAGTTGCCAGTCCACCGCGCCACTGACACCGGCAAGGCGGAATTCCTGTGAAAACTGTGAGGAAGATTCATTTTTCTGCTGATACCACATATCGTCTACCTGCAACGCGGCTATTTCAGCGTCGTCAGCGACGGTATTGTTGGCCGGGTCTCCCCAGGGGTCAAAGAATACAGAGGTATCCACCAGCCCGGCGGCGGCATTTTCAAAGAAGGAAAACTCATTGTCACGGTAGGCGGTGATGGAAGTGAGGGTGGCTTTGGTCAGCTGATAATCAATCTTGGCACTCACCCCTTTGACTTCGGCTTTCTCAAAACCATCAAATTCGTTGCGGGCATGGCGGGGATCATCGCTGATAAAGGGCTGGTTACGGCCCTCACTATAGCTGATATAACGCACCGGCGGCACCGAATCAGAATCGGAGGCATCGGCACTGAGCAGTATTTCCAGATCATCACTGGGGGTAAATAATAACTGGCCTCGCAGACTATATCTGTCCATGGTGTCGGCATCATTGCCGGTATAGGTATTTTCGCCGAAACCGTCCCGTTTGGTGGCACTAAAGGCAAGCTTACCGCCCACGTTATCGGCAAGACCGCCGGTCACGTAGCCTTTGCCTTCAAGCAGGCCATAGTTACCCACATTCAGTTCCACTTTACCTTCGGGGTAAGCCTGAGAGGGCTTACGGGTAATAAAATTAATCGCCCCGCCCACCACGTTCTTTCCATATAAGGTGCCCTGAGGGCCACGCAGTACTTCAACACTGGCCAGATCGTAAAGATCCATGGCCGCGGCCACTCCGCGGGAAATATATACGCCGTCCACATACACGCCGATGGCAGCGCCGGCGCCCGCGCTTTCGATATCACTGCCGATACCACGCATAAACAGCTCCGGCTCCGCGGCGTTGTATACGTTCATCTGAAAGCCAGGCACGCGCTCAGCAATCCCATTAAGCGCATCGATGCGGGCATCATTGAGATCGTCGCCGCTGAAAGCAGAGATGGCGATGGGTGTTTCCTGCAGGCTCTCGACCTTATGTCTGGCAGTGACCTTAATCACTTCAATGGTTTTCGCCGACGATTCTGCGTCAACATCCTGCGCCATTGCGTTACCGGAAAGTACCAGGGCAATACTCATAGCCAGCGGATGGCGACGAATTAAAGGGTTTTTGGTCAATCTCATCTTGTGTACTCCTCCCCGGTAACCAGGGTTAAGGTTGTGATCCAATGGGCCAGAGAGACATTCCCCCGCCGCTGTGAAATAACCCTAAGGGAGGTGTTGTTATAATAGAAATACTTTGTTTCGCCTCTGCTATAACATAATTTACATATCCGTAACATTCGACATACCCGCCTGCATTGCTCGCCAGCGTCCGGCACAATCCATATAGTGTCACTGAGGTAATTAAAACCAAAAGTTGCCGCCTTCACCTTGTCACCGTAGCAGCGCCATCGGGCAGGCTGGTATCTTGGTAGCGCCTCAGACATATAATTAATGATATAGCTGGCTACATTATTATTATTTTTAACAAAAGGCACAACTCTCTAACATGACTTCATCAATGTCGTTTAGTAACGGCCGGAACCTATTGGCAGACATAATATGATCTATACCAGAGAACACTTCGAAAAACTGGATAAACAGGACCCACTGGCGGGATTTCGAGACCAGTTCGCACTGAATCCGGGAGAAATTTATCTTGATGGTAATTCCCTCGGTGCCCGCCCCAAAAAAGCCGCACAACGCGCCGCAGAAGTGCTGGAGCAGGAGTGGGGGCAAGACCTGATTCGCAGCTGGAACACCCATCATTGGTTTGAATTGCCTTATCGTATCGGCGATAAAATTGCCGGTCTTATCGGCGCCGACAAAGGCGAAGTGGTATGTACCGACGCCACCGGCATTAACCTGTATAAGGCTGTGGCCACGGCGCTCAAGCTCAACCCGCAGCGCAAAGTGGTATTGATGGAAGGCAGTAACTTTCCCACCAATAACTACATGATTCAGGGCCTGGTGGCGCAGCTTGGTAGTGACTTTGAAGTGCGCTTCGCCGAAGAGCACGAGTTTGCCGACAAAATCGATGAGCAGGTGGCAGTGGTGTGCCTGACTCAGGTTCACTACAAAAGTGGCCGTTTACTGGATATGCAGGCCATCACTGAACAGGCACAGCAAAAGGGCTGCCTGGTAGTCTGGGATCTTTGCCACAGCGCCGGCGCATTGCCGGTTGATCTCA
This sequence comes from Lacimicrobium alkaliphilum, assembly GCF_001466725.1. Lineage (NCBI taxonomy): Bacteria > Pseudomonadati > Pseudomonadota > Gammaproteobacteria > Alteromonadales > Alteromonadaceae > Lacimicrobium > Lacimicrobium alkaliphilum. The sequence continues at coordinate 261,361 of NZ_CP013650.1, read as the reverse complement.
ATGCCGCCAACGCCGACCTGGCGGTAGGCTGTACCTATAAATACCTTAACGGTGGGCCCGGCAGTCAGGCCTTTATCTTTGTTGCCAAACGCCATCAGAACAAAGTTAACCAGCCGCTGAGTGGCTGGTGGGGGCACAACGCCCCCTTTAATTTTGAGCGGGATTATCAGCCTGGTGCAGGCATCAGCCAGATGCTGACGGGCACTCAGGGGATACTGAGCCTAGCCGTTACCGAAGTGGGCATTGACCTGATGGGCGCGGCAGATATGCAACAGATCCGCACAAAATCCCAGGCACTGACCCGGTACTTTATCGAACTGGTGGAGAGCCAGTGTGGCGAATACGGATTCAAACTGGTCAGCCCCCGTGATGAAGAACGACGTGGTAGCCAGGTGGCCTTCAGTCACGCCGACGGCTACCCCATTATGCAGGCGTTAATTGATGCCGGTGTGGTGGGTGATTTTCGTGCCCCCGATATCCTGCGGTTTGGCTTTGCCCCCCTGTACAACAGTTATGCAGATATCTGGGATGCGGTGCAACGCTTTAAAGAGATTATGCTCACAGAGCGCTGGCAGGAACCCCGTTTTAACCAACGTCATGCGGTTACCTGAGCCAAGCCGCATTTGTCAGTCATCAAGAGGAACTGAAATGTCATCCACTCCCACAGCACCACAATGGTCTTCGCATTTTGCCTTTATGATGGCCTCCATCGGCACTGCAGTGGGGCTGGCGAATATATGGCGTTTCCCCTACACCACCGGTACCAATGGTGGCGGTGCCTTTGTATTTATCTATATTGTGGCGGCGCTTTCGATCGCCATGCCGGTACTGATTGCCGAGCTGATGGTCGGCCGGCGCGGTCGCAACAGCCCGCCGCAGGCCATTGCCACCGTCGCCAGGGAATCAAGAGGCAACCCACTGTGGCGACATATGGGAAATCTGGGTGTATTCGGCGCGATTTTAGTCTTGTCTTTTTATGCCATTGTCGGCGGCTGGACCATGGCCTATGTGCTGGAACTGGCCTCCGGTAAATTACAGGGCATGGATGCAGGCGCAGTGGCCGGCGTGTTCGAGAATCTGCAGGCAGCACCCGGCCTTATCCTGTTCTGGCATATCCTGTTTCTGGCTCTGGTGGTGGGCATTTCTTCCCTGGGGCTGGCTGGTGGTGTCGAACGTCTGGTTAAGATCGTAATGCCGCTGTTGTTCGTGATGCTGCTGCTGATGGTGGGCTATGCCGCCTGGATCGGCGATTTTTCTGCCGCCTGGGCATTTCTGTTCACACCGGATTTTTCCAAAGTCACACCGGGGGTTGTGCTGGAAGCCACCGGACAAGCCTTCTTTTCAATCAGTGTCGGGCTGACCAATTTAATGGTCTATGGCGCCTATATGAATAAAAACACCTCTATTCCCCGCTCTTCCGTGACCATTGTGGCGGCCGATACTTTGGTGGCGCTGCTGGCGGGGCTGGCCATCTTTCCGATTATTTTCGCCTTCGGCCTGAACCCGGCAGAAGGACCCGGACTGGTTTTTGTCTCCTTGCCGGTAGCCTTTGCACAGATGCCCGCCGGTGCGCTGTTGGGTGCATTATTTTTTACCTTGCTGTTTTTTGCTGCCCTGACCTCTGCTATCTGCATGCTGGAAGTGCCAACATCCTGGTTAGTCAATAAAACAAACTGGTCACGCCGTCGCGCCACCTTCTGTGCCGGTTCGCTGGCCTGGGGGTTGGGCATTCTGGCCGCGTTGTCTTTCAATCTGCTGGCTGATGTGTATCCGCTTGGCTTTATCCCGGCTTTTGCGACGACCACCTTCTTTGGTCTGTTCGATTATTTCACCTCTAACATCGCCATGCCATTGGGCGGCATCTTTGTGGTGTTGTTCGTAGGCTGGGTGGTGGCCAGACATGTCAGTGCAGACGAGTTGGGCTGGTCGCAGCAGAGCAATCGCTACCGGCTGTGGCTATGGGTTTCAAGAGTTGTTGCACCCGGCGTATTAGTGCTGATGTTCATCAATAACTTCTGATCCCCTCACTATTTTCACCTTCACTATTACGAGGCCATTATGAGTAACAAAATTAATGCCGCCATCATCGGGCCCGGCAATATCGGCACCGACCTGCTCTACAAGGCACTGCGCAGCGAACATATCAATCCGGTACTGATGATAGGGGTTGATGCGGCGTCGGAGGGGTTAAAACGTGCCGACAAGTTGGGTATTAAAACCTGTTCCAAAGGTGTGGAAGGCGCACTGGAGCTGGTTAAGGAACTGAATATCGGTATCGCCTTTGATGCCACCTCGGCCTATGCCCATAAAGACAATGCCGAAAAGCTGAATACTCTGGGCGTTACTATGGTGGATCTGACCCCCGCTGCTATCGGCCCGTTTTGTGTACCGCCGGTGAATCTGAGCAAACTGGAGCCGGGCAAACTCGATAACGTCAATATGGTTACCTGCGGCGGTCAGGCCACCATTCCCATGGTAGCCGCTGTCAGCGACGTTCAGCCGGTCAGCTACGCCGAGATCGTGGCCACGGTTTCCAGCCGCTCTGTCGGGCCGGGCACCCGACAGAATATTGATGAATTTACCCGTACTACCGCACGTGCTGTAGAATCAGTGGGCGGAGCACAGCAGGGTAAAGCTATCATTATCATCAATCCGGCTGAGCCTCCGCTGATTATGCGCGACACTATTCACTGCCTGTGTGACAGCCAACCCGATGAGCAGGCCATTACCGAATCAGTATTGAAAATGGTTGAAAAGGTACAAGCCTACGTACCCGGATACCGGCTTAAAAACGGCCCGGTGTTCGACGGCAAGAAAGTGTCTATTTACCTGGAGGTTGAAGGCAGAGGCGACTTTTTACCCCATTACGCCGGCAATCTGGACATTATGACCGCAGCCGGTCTGCACACCGCCGAATTGATTGCCGCGCATAAACTGGCCTGAGGAGAATGCTATGAATCTGACCAATAAAGCTGTCACCTTGCATGATATGAGCCTGCGCGACGGCATGCATGCCAAACAGCACCAAATTACGCTGCAACAAATGATTGATATTGCCACCGGTCTTGATGACGCGGGCATGCCCATGATTGAAGTGACCCACGGCGACGGGCTGGGAGGGGCGTCACTGAATTACGGCTTTGCCGCTCACAGTGACGAGGACTACCTCAAAGCCGTTATTCCCAAACTGCGTCAGGCCAAAGTCTCTGCGTTGCTGCTGCCTGGTATCGGCACTGTGGATCATCTGCGTATGGCAAAAGATCTCGGCGTAAGCTGTATCCGGGTTGCCACCCATTGCACCGAAGCGGATGTATCGGAGCAGCATATCGGCCTGTCTGCCAAACTGGGACTGGATACCGTCGGCTTTCTGATGATGGCCCATATGATCAGCGCCGAGCAGTTACTGGAACAGGCAAAGTTAATGGAGTCATACGGTGCAAACTGTATTTATTGCACCGATTCTGCCGGGTTTATGCTGCCCGATGAGGTGACCGCCAAAATCGGGCTGCTGCGTCAGCACCTTTCAGACAAAACGGAAATCGGTTTTCACGGCCATCATAATCTGGCCATGGGCGTAGCCAATTCCCTTGCGGCTATCGAAGCTGGCGCTTCACGTATCGACGGCTCTGTGGCCGGGCTGGGTGCCGGAGCCGGCAATACTCCCCTTGAGGTACTGGTTGCCGTGCTGGATCGCATGGGCGCCAAACACAATATCGATCTGTACAAAATCATGGACGTAGCAGAGGATCTGGTTGTTCCCATGATGGACCAGCCAATCCGTGTTGACCGGGATTCGCTGACACTGGGCTATGCCGGTGTTTACTCCTCATTCCTGTTATTTGCCAAACGGGCCGAAGCGCGCCACGGTGTCAGCGCCAGAGATATTCTGGTGGAGCTGGGCAAACGCGGTACCGTCGGTGGCCAGGAAGATATGATCGAAGACCTGGCACTGGATATGGCCCGCCAGGAACTGTAGGTCGGAATTTATTCCGACGCAATCCCTGGCGTACATACGTTGTCGGGCTGAAGCCCGACCTACATTGCTCAACCGAAGACATGAAAAAACACCGTAGCCCGTGATGCAGCGAAGCGGAATCCGGGAACAGAACAGCATCCCGCAATCCGCTGCGCTCCTTGCAGGCTACCTTTATTGTAAGGTCGAAAGCGAATACATGGATGTATTGTTTCGCGAACCTAAGGATGGAATTTATTCGCCCAGATAGGCCGAAGGCTAACCCCATATGCCCAATAAATTTGGCTCTGCCCTTCTTTCTACCCCGAGTAAAGTTGCCTTGTTTTGCAAACCGCAGGATGGAACTGTTTCCGACACAATCCCTGCCATGCATACGTTGTCGGGCTGAAGCCCGATCTACATTGCTCAACCGAAGACATGAAAAACACTGTAGCCCGAGATGCAGCGAAGCGGAATCCGGGAACAGAACAACATCCCGCAATCCGCTACGCTCCTTGCAGGCTACACCAAAGTCAAAAACGAATACCAGGATGTATTGTTTTGCGAACCGAAGGGTGGAACTGACTCCGACAAAATCCCCCTGTTTGGACTGTCTGGCTAAAGCCCGTCCTGCATTACCCATCCAAAGACATAAAAAAGGGAGCCTTGAGCTCCCTATATTAGTATAAAGACTGTTGATCCTAAGGCCTGGGTGGCCAGGGTGTCTTTGGTGCGCTGAAGCTCGGCTCACCGAGTACGGGGCTCGACAGGGCGTAAAAGCCATGGTTGGTAAATAACCAGAACAGATTGCGATCATATTCCACATAAACCGCATGTGACAGATTCCCCATGGCATAACTGGCCACCTTGTCCGGCGCAAAAGGCGGCACAAAGTAGGCACTGATTTGCGGTTTTTCAGGGTTGGAGACGTCGAACACCTGCAAACCGGCGTTATAGAAGTTAAAGGGCAAAATGCCCTGCTTCGCGACCCCGGGTTGATGATAAGCCCCGGTGCGTTTTGGCCCGAAACTGCCACGGCGCTGACAAAAATCAGTAAAGGCGGCATCTGCAGGCGGTTTCGGCCTCGGCATAACGCCCTTTTCCACCGGATTAGTTGGATCAGAGACATCGATGATGTGAATATTCTTGTAAGGCTCGTAGCAATCTTCATTTAGCGGGTAACCACTAAAATAGACCAGCCCGGTTTCCTCCACCTGAGAAACGTCGATAAAGTCACCTTCGGTACCGGCGATATTGGGCGGGAATTTCAGGTTACCGACCACCTGCATATTGCTGGGGTCACTGATATCCACTACGTAAAAGCCCAGTCCTCCCATAGCGGCATAGCCATAGCGGGAATCTTTATGGGGCAGAAACAGTGCCATACGGGCACCCATCCATGAAGTACGATTACCCACCCGCGCGTCGGCCCTGTACACGGCCTCATGTTCGGGGTCGCCAATAATCTGGCCAGGAACGGACAGCATATCCAGTAATCTGGGGTTTGCCGGGTCTGACATATCCCAGGCCTGATAGCCGGCGCTGTAGAGGTCATTAGGATACTCAGTGAGACCATAACGTTTATCAGGTGCCGCCGCCACGTACATAATGCCATCACCATAATAGGCCGGAATATCACGCACACCGGAACCCTGCTGCTCGCCCACCGGCGCATCCGGATTGAGAATATCGGTGGTGCGTTCGGCCAGTAAGGTCCAGTCTTGAGGCATTGGCCCTTTCATTTCATAGACTTTAAAGCCTTTAAGGTGCGGACTTTTACGAATCGCCTCAACCTTGTCCGGCTGACGGTATTTATCGCGCAGCAAACCAAAACGACGGATCTCGTATGCCTGCACCATCACATAGTTTTGCCGCACATCGCTCCACTGGATGGAGGCCGCACCCATCATTTCGCCTTCAGGAAACGGGTTAACCGGCTCACCGCCGCCTTCAGGCCCCCAGGTATGGCCTTTGGTCAGCAGCAGTTCAACCTTCTTTGGATTAGTGATATCGAAAATTTTCAGATCGCCGCGTACATACTGGTAAAGGTAACGCTTACCGTCAAAATCCACGATATTCTGCCAGGTATGGAAGGGCTCAACCTGTATCGGATAGTAGGCTTCCACCTTCATATTTTTGATATAGCTGTTGGTATCCCAGTAATCCAGTTGTCCGGCAAACGGATGCGAATCATGGGATTCTGGCGTGGCCACCGGATGTTTGAAGCTGCCATCACTTTGCATACCATAGCTGCCGGGTGCTGGCGGATTAGGGCTGCGATCGGTCGACATACCGGCCTGTATTCTGACCATAGGATCGTCTATGTTAATCGGCGCATCTTTGCTGATATCCCACGGGCTGGCCTGACTGCTTCCCATCATTGCCAGCGCTAAAAGCACTGATGAGCTGATACGGTTTACTTTGTTCATAATGACTCCTGCAGACACGATGGTCGTTGCTGTTATCGGATTTAATCCAGGCTAAAAAATTCAGCGGCGTTGCCAGCCAAAATGCGTGATTTAACGCTGTCATTAATTGTTGGATGAGTTTTCACCAGCTCACCGATCACCTGTTCACCCAACGGGAAAGGGTAATCCGAACCCAGCATGATCCGTTCTGCCCCCATGGTTTTAACTAATAAATCCAGGGCATCAGGATGAAACACGGCAGAGTCGACGTAGAATCTGTCCATATAGCTGGACGGCAGGTTGGGACAATCCTGTCGCACTATATCGCGGTGCCGCCAGGCATTATCCACGCGACCAATCAGGTAAGGGAAACTGCCACCACCGTGGGCGAAACAAATTTTCAGACTCTCAGGTAAGCGCTCAAATGCGCCCGAGAGGATCAACGATAAGATGGATAACTGGGTTTCAGCTGGCATCGCCACCAGCCAGGGCAGCATATAGTTAGGCATCCGTTCCGGCGCCATCATGTCCCAGGGATGAATCAGCACCGGCGCGCCAATATCAGCGCAATGGTGCAAAAAGCTGACGATGCCCTCATCATCCAGATTTTTCAGACCCACATGGTTGCCAATCTGCACACCCACATGACCATTTTCCATGCAGCGGGAAACTTCTTTGCAGGCTGCGTCGATGTCCTGCATCGGCACCTGGCACAGCGCTTTGAGGCGACCGGGTGCAGGCTGGCACATTTCCAATGCCTGATCATTCAGCCACTCGGCCAGCGCCAGGGTTTGTTCAACAGGCCGGTGATACGCAAATAAGACCGGGGTAGCACAGATGATCTGCGTATCTATCTCCAATAGATCCATATCCGCCAGCCGTTTACTGGTATCCCAGCAGGCATGGGTAATGGGCCGGAAGACTTTGCCGTCAATCATAATATCGGCCTGCTCAGCATTTCGGTGTACGACTGTGGGCCAGCCGTTGTTAGCAAAACGGCTGGCAAAATCGGGCACCGTGGCCGGGAAAAAGTGCGAGTGCATATCAATAAGTTTCATCGTCACTCCTATTTACCCGGGTGCAGCTGGCCGCAGGCATCACAGGTACGTAATTGCTCATCCTGCGCAAAGGCTGCAAACAGGGGCGGCAGATCGTTGACAATAGAAACCAGTTCAACCTGTACTTCATGCAGCAAATGATTGCAGTTCAGACAATACCAGCGAAATGCATCTTTTTTGCCGGCGGGACGCTTAGGCTCGATCACCAGACACAGGCTGTCGGCTTCGGGGCGCTGAGGCGAGTGAGGCACATAGGGAGGCAACAGAAACACATCACCTTCTTTTAACTCGAGCTTATAGGGGCCGTCTTCCCCCATGATGTTGAGATAGGCATTACCTTTGAACTGATAGAAAAACTCCTCAACCGGATCCACATGATAATCCAACCGGTGATTGGGGCCTCCCACTACGGTGCACATCATATCGGCATCTTCCCAGATCATGGCGTTGTTGACCGGAGGCCGCAGTTTGCTCTGGTTCTCCTGCAGCCATTGCTGGAAATTAAAGGCTTTTAACTGGCTCATATCATGTCCTTGTTTTGCTGCAGAGGGCTGTATGCAACCCCCTTTATTTCAATCAGAAGGTGCGGATGAGGTAGCTGATGCACGGCAACCGTTGTACGTACAGGCCCCTGCTCGTCAAAATACTCGGCGTACACCTGGTTATAACCGCCAAAATCATTCATATTCACCAAAAAGGTGTTCAGCTCTACCAGATCCTGCAATGTGGCACCTTCAGCAGCGAGAATATCGGCGATATTATCGATCACAGCACGAGTCTGAATTTTGATATCCAATGTGGTGGTGCCCATAGCATCAGCTTTAGCACCGGCAATGCTGTTATCCGGCAAACGGGAACTGGTACCGGAAATAAACAAAAAATCGCCGGCCCGTTTGATATGCGGAAAAGCACCCCGTGGCGTGGCTTTACCTTTTACCAGCGTCGCTGAAGGTTTCATATCGCCGCTCCCTGTTTCGCTGCTGAGGTGTACAGATGTACATCACCCAGTGTCGATGTTTTAAGCTGAATATGGCTGTTTGCTGACAACGCCTGCGCAGCCGTTGCGGCGCCCGCCAACACTGTCCACCCGGCTTCCAGACACAGACCAGACTCGCTGGCCAGACGTGCCGCCTCAACCAGTGAACGATAAGGATTCCCCAGAATCGCCGCTGACGATCCCACCTCTTGTGGCCTGCCATTGATACAGAGGATCATGGCCTGATTACTGATATCTTCAGATGGTGCACACCAGGGGCCGAGCACAAAGGCGGAGGACGAAGAGTTATCAGCCACCACATCGGTCAGTGAAAACTTAAAATTGGCGTAGCGTGAATCAATAATTTCCAGGGCCGGCGCGATTGCTTCTACCGCAGCCATGGCTTCGGTCAGGCTCACTTTGCCCTTTAGTGACTTTTTCAGACGAAAGGCAATTTCAGGCTCAATACGGGGATGTACATAATGCTGCATATTCAGAATGCCGCCCTCCACCAGTTGCATGTTGTCAGTCAGTTGTCCCCAGATCAGGTCGTCCACCCCCATCTGCACCATTTTGGCGCGACTGGTAAACCCCATCTTGACACCAACCAGCCTTTCTTTACGCGATAAACGTCTGGCAATACTGGCTTGTTGAATCTGGTAAGCCTGCGACAGATTAATCTCAGGGTAATCCTGACTCAGTTGCGGTGTCGCAGTGGCGGTGATTGCCGCTTTATCCAGCCGTTCGGCCAGTTGCTGAGTCTGATGTTGTTTATTGTTCATGCCTGCGCTCCTTGTTCTGGTTGGCTGGCAAAACAGGCACTGACATTACCCAGGCCACTGATAGTGCAATCGAATACGTCGCCAGGCTGAACCGGAACCATGGGGCCCAGGGCTCCGGTCAATATGGTGTCGCCCTCTTTCAGGGGCTGACCAAAACGACTCATGGTACGGGCCAGCCACAATGCAGCACTTAACGGATTACCCAGACAGGCGACACCTGCACCGCTGGAAACCGGCTCACCTCGTTTCCACAAGGCCATAGCACAGGATTTCAAATCAAGCTGGCTCAGGCTGACCGGCTGACTACCCAACACATATAAACCACTGGAGGCATTGTCAGCTATGGTATCGAGGATATTAATATCCCAGTTGGCCACTCGGCTGTCGACAATTTCAAGGGCTGGCAAGGCAAAGGCGGTTGCGCGGATAACATCAGCGGCAGTGGGCTGTTCCATACTCAGATCTTTTTCCAGCACCAGCGCAATCTCAGCTTCAATTTTAGGTTGCAATAATCTTGAGGCAGAGATTTCTTCTCCCTCAGCAATAGCCATGTCCGCAAACAGCGCACCAAAATCAGGCTGGTCAACTCCAAGCTGGGTCTGCACCACTTTTGAGGTCAGGCCAATTTTGCGACCCACCAGGCGGCGTCCCTGCTGTTGCCAGTGACGGGTATTGAGCTCCTGCACCCGGTAAGCTGACTCCAGGGACGGCTCAGTAAGCAGTGAGCGAACCGGCTGACAGGGCACGAAGGTTTCCGTCGCCTGGCGCAACTGCAGTGCAGCTTGTTGCTCAGCCTTGCCGCAAGGTATTGTCATACTCGCCTCCTATAATTTAATGCAAATATTGCTGGGTTCGGCATAGAAATTCAGTGAATGTTGCCCCCCTTCCCGGCCAATGCCAGACATTTTCACGCCACCAAAAGGTGTGCGCAGATCACGCAGGTACCAGGTATTAACCCAGACCATACCGGCCTCCATCTCTCTGGCGACTCTGTGACCACGGCTGATATCCCGGGTCCAGATAGCTGCCGCCAGACCATAACGACTGTCATTGGCGAGACTGATGGCTTCTTCTTCAGTATCAAAAGGAGTGATATGGCAAATGGGACCGAAGATTTCTTCTTTCACACATCTGGAAGACTCTGGTAATCCGGTGATGATGGTCGGCTCCACCCACGCACCCTGATCCCGTTCATCACCGAATTCGGGCACGCCGCCACCGGTGATAAAGGTCGCGCCCTCTTCCCGCGCCAGGCGATAGTAAGACAGCACCTTATTCTTGTGCTCTGCAGAGATCAGCGGCCCCATATCGGTGTCAGGATCCTTTGGCCAGCCTATTTTCAGGCTCTGTGCTTTGGCTTTCAGTTTGTTAACAAAGGTATCGAACAGCGGGCGCTGCACGTAGACACGCTCAGTACAAAGACAGACCTGGCCGCCATTGGTAAACACAGAGCGAGCCGTTCCTGCCACCGCTTCTTCCAGATCGGCATCAGCAAAGATAATCGCCGCATTCTTCCCCCCCAGTTCGAAAGACAGGGGTTTCACATGCTCGGCAGCCGCCCGCATGATGGCACTGCCGGTGCGGGATTCACCGGTAAAGGTAATGGCATCAATCTGTGGATGACTGGTGAGAAATTCGCCCGCTGAATTGGGACCATAGCCATGTACCAGATTAAATACGCCTGCCGGGATGCCAACTTCATGCATGACTTCCGCCAGTAAGGTGGCCGTTGAGGGCGTCTCTTCAGAAGGTTTAGCCACAATGCAATTGCCGGCGGCCAGCGCCGGTGCCAGCTTCCAGGTAAGCAGCAATAATGGCAGATTCCAGGGCGCTATTACCGCCACCACCCCTAAGGGCCGGGGCAGACTGTAATTCAGCGCACCGCGGCCATCGGCGGTGTCGGTATGAAAGCACTCACTGGATGCGGTCTTCACCATATCGGCAAAAACCCGGAAATTGGCCGCCCCGCGCGGGATATCGATAGTCGATGCCTGTTGCAGTGACTTGCCGGTATCCGCCATCTCTGCGGCGACAAACTCATCAAAGCGGGCCTCGATCCCGTCTGCAACTTTATGCAGCAGTCCGGCACGCTGCTGCACCGATAACTCTCCCCAGGGGCCTTTGAGGGCGTTTTTCGCGGCAGTCACGGCCTGATTGACCCGCTCCTGGTCTGCTTCGCACACCTGGCAGATAATTTCACCGGTCACCGGGTTGAGATTATTAAACTCTCGGCAACCGCTCACAAACTCTCCGCCGATATAGTTCTTCAATAATGTAGTGGTCATTCCGGACTCTCATTAATGGTTGCCTGGCAACCTGATTACGGACTGGGAATGACTTTACAGACCGTTAACATAATATAAAAATAGAATTTGAACGCTCAGATATATAAAAAAAGTTATCCCTAAGGCGGTGGTACGCTCCGGCCCGGGGATGGGCTAAGGAGGTCTGCGCGGTCTTTCTTAACCGTTTGCAAATGTGCCAGATATAATTTAAAAGGTTAAATGCTGCGCAGAGTATACATTTTAGCTTATAGTAATAAGCTCACCCTATGAGAGAGTTGTGATGACACCTGAGAAGCTACAGCGGGACATGGTGGCCCGCATGAAACTCAAGCATCTTAAATTGCTGGTCACCGTTGGAGAGCAGTGCAATATCTTTAAGGCGGCGCAGTTGATGAATATGGCTCAGCCAGCGGCAACCAAGATCATCCGTGACATCGAATCAGCGTACGAGTTAACTCTGTTTGAACGCTCATCCCGGGGCGTGACACCGACGCTCTACGGAGAGGTGCTGATTAAACATGCCAAACTGGTACTATCGCAGATAAAACATGTCAGCGAAGAACTCACCTCGCTGCAGGGTGGCTTATCCGGCCATGTGACGGTGGGAACCCTGATCACCGCCAGCCTGACTTTATTACCCAAAGCGCTGGTCAGGCTGCGGGCGGAGCGGCCGAATATTTCGGTGACTGTGATTGAAGGCACACAGGATGTGCTGCTGCCTGGCCTGGTGCAGGGCGACCTGGATATGGTGGTAGGACGGATTCCCGAGCATCAGGATTACGACGGCCTGACCTCTGTGGAGCTGTATCAGGAGCCGACCGTGATTGTCGCCCGTACCGGTCATCACCTCAGCAGCCGGGGCATACTCAGCCTGGAAGACCTGCTGGAAGAATCCTGGATCCTGCCATCGGTACAAACCTATCTGCGCCGGGAGCTGGATCAGAACTTCCGTGATCAGGGCCTGCCCTCTCCGGTACCGGTAGTAGAATCGGTGTCAGTACTTACTAACCGCACTTTATTAAGAGAAACCGATATGCTGGCGGCGATGCCCTACCAGATTTTCAGAACCTATGAAAAACTCGGTGAACTGTGTCGTCTGCCGGTACCGGATCTGGCCCGAAAAGGCCCGGTGGGGATCACCATGCGCACCGAGGGCGGCTTAACCCCCGCAGCAGGTTGTCTGGTAGAAGACTTAAAACTGGTGGCAGAAGAATTATCCCGTGACTGAGCAGCAATAAATAAAGGTTTACCCCGGCCCCCTTTAGCCTTTAAATACGCGGTGTATTTATCTGACAATGTGGTTATGCAGGATTTTCAGCTTGGGCAATGGCGGGTCAGTCCCGCTCACAATAGTTTGCAGCAGGATCAACAACAACGCAGCATAGAGCATACGCCTATGCAGGTGTTGTTGTATCTGGTGCAGCACCATGATCGCCCGGTCAGTAAAGACGAACTGCTGGAAACTATCTGGGCAGGCAAAGTGGTCAGTGAAGATGCCCTGACCGTTGCCATCAGTCAGCTACGCAAAGCTCTGGGCGATAGCGCCCGCCAACCGGACTATATTAAAACTCTTCCCGGCAAAGGTTATCAGCTGATTGCACCGGTTACCCTGCCTCCCCCGTTAACGACAGAGGACAACCCCACCCGCAAAAAATATCCCATGCCAGTCTGGTTTCTGGCGGTTTTTGCCATCGCGCTAGCCGGTATACTGGGATGGTATGCCACGTTGAACACATCAACATCGTCTGTTGTTTATCCACCTCAGGCTGCTGATGCCTATCAACAGGGCCGTTATCTGTTGTCTCAGAACGGTGCCGATAAAGCCAGGCAAGCAGAGACACTGTTTAACCGCGCCCGGGAACTGGCACCTGACATGGGTGAAGCGCACTGGGGAATGGCCGAAGCCAGACTCAGACAACCGGATGCCGCACAGGATCAGGTAGAGAATTGGTTACAACAGGCGATCAGACTGGCGCCGGAGTTCGCCCCGGCACACCTGACCCTGGCCCAGTATTACTTTACCCGCAGCTGGCAGTTCGAAGCAGCGGGGAGGACATTTCAGCAGGCCCTTAAACTGGACCCAAAACACAGTCAGAGTCATTTTCTCTATGCTCAATTCCTGCTCGCCCGTGGCCAGTTCGATTCTGCTTTGCAACATACCCGGGAGTATATGAGGTTGGCGCCACAGAACTACGCCGCGCCTGTGGTCGCCTGGATTTACAATATGATGGGCAAATACCAGCTGGCACTGGATGAGCTGAATAAAATTGCCAACCTCAGTGAGCCGCAACTGAGCTACCATATTTCCATCCAGGCTGTACTGGAGAATATGGGCCGTGAGGAAGAATCCTTCCGTCATCTGCGCGAGATCATGCAACAACGCGGCTTTAGCCAGCGGCAACTCACCTCAGCCACAGCCCGTTTTCAGCAGGGCGGTTTGCAGGCGGTTTATCAATGGTTACTGGAGAATAATTACGACCAGAATATCGGCCAATACGCGCCACCGCTGTCGCAGGCCCGTTATGCCACCAAAGCCGGCAAACTTCAGCTGGCCCTTGATAAACTGCATCAGGCCGTGGAGCAAAAGCAGACAGAAGTGTTGTGGCTGGCCGTCGATCCGGCCTATGCGCCGCTGCATCCGTTGCCCGAATACCAGCAACTGCTCAAACAAATTGGCATACTAACCAACTGATATTTAACATTATTTACCTTTCCTTAGAAAGCTTTACCGTCGGCTCAGGACTTTTTCGCCGGAACACCTCACTCTGACTCCTGTTAATAATTCCCTATCAGGATCACAGAATGAAATCTTTATCGGCGTTACTGTTATTGTTACTTTATTTTCTGAGCGCGCCGCTACAGGCGACTGAGCCCAGCTGGCAACATCAGCTGGACGGGCCTGTCAGTGGCAAAGCTCTGGTCACAGAGCAGGGCATCTATGTGGCGGCCGGCCATACCCTGTACCAGTTCAATGATCAGGGCCAGGTGCTTAACCGCACCGGATTTTCACATAAGCTGTATGCCACACCTGTAGCGCATCAGGGCGGATTGCTGATCCATGCCGGGGATGGCCTGCACGCTCTGGATTTCAGCGGTAATACAATCTGGCATCATGCCAGTGTCGATGGCCCATTAAAAATTGAAGGCCAGAGCTGGGGTTGGGGAGAAGGCCTGTTTACCGACCCATGGGCCTGGTATCGCTCTTCGGTAACGGTTGATGGCACCCGGGCTTACTATGGCACCGCAAACGGCACCTATGCTGTATCGCTTAAAGATGGCAGCAGATTGTGGCATACCGATACCGGCGTGACCCATACCACCCCGGTATTGGTTGGTAATCGGTTAGTAGTCGGTAGCTGGAACAATCATTTATACGGCCTTGATCCACAGACCGGCGAACAAGTGTGGCAGTTTGAGGGCGACAAACAGCGGGGCTATGGAGCAGACTGGAATGGCTGGCTGGGATTTAATCTGGACCCGGTGACCGATGGCAAGTCTGTGTATGCTGGTAACAGAGGGGGTTATACCTACCGGCTAAGGGCAGAAACCGGAGAGTTACTCTGGTCTGCAAAACACGGCAACACCTGGGTAGGGTCCCCGGCCATTATTCACCAGGAACAGCTCTATTATGGGCTGTCTGACGGCCTGGGACTGGTGGCGCGGAAAAAGACCAACGGCAATATAACCCAGTTTGTCCCGATGCCTCATCTGATTTTCGCCGCACCTGTGGCGGCACAGAATAAAATCTATTTTGCCACCCTCTCCGGTGAGGTGTTTGAACTCGACACCGGCACAATGGAGCATCAGCGCATCTATCAGAGCCAGGCCAGCAGCAAAAACTATTCACAACATGTTAAGACAGAGAGTGGCCCCCTCTATCAGAACCCCCCGGCTGATCTATCGGCCCATCAGGGCGCACAATGGCAGGTACAGCAAATGCTGCAAGGACTGGACAGCATTCTCAGCCTCAGTGTTGAAAACAACCACCTTTATCTTGGCACCGCCACTGGCAGGCTGATAAGCCTGCCGTTGGAGCAGGCCCCCTGACCCAAACGCTGTTTTCCTCAATACAACCTCTATACTTGTTTTATGTTGATAGCCAGGCTGTGCGAATAAACACTCTGAAACAAGGGTTTAGTGGTTGAAGATGGAAAGAATGATCAGAATACTCTGTTGGTGCTGCATGCTGAGCTCTTCCCTTGATGCGGATGCTTTTTGTCAGCAGCCGCTTACGCTGGTATACACCGGAGACTGGCCGCCCTACTTTTTCAGAGTAAATGACAGTACTTACTCTGGTACTGACAAAGTATTGTTAGAGAGCGCTCTGGCAAAGATGGGTTGTCATCTGGAGATACTGCCTTTGCCGGAAAAGCGTGTCGAAATGGCGCTGCGCTCGGGTCAGGCTGATGTGGTCATTGCAGCCAGCAAAAACCCTAAGCGACAACAACAATTCTGGTTCTCAGCACCTTACCGCCAACAGCATAATGTTCTGGTGTACCGGACTGACGTTGTGCTGCCTGAAAATCAGGGCTCTGTTCGTTCATGGCTCGAACGTGGATGGCTGATTGCCCTCAATGGTGGCGGCTGGTTTGGCAATGAGATTGAGCAATTAAAACATTCCCGGTTAGGCGTGTCGTTGCTGCATGTTGAGTCTTTCGGCTCGCGGCTGGATATGCTGCGTCTGGGACGAATCGATGGTTTTATCGACGACAGTCTGGCGGTGCAGGTGCGCATCAGAGAAGAAAATCTGACTGACTTGCGGATTCTTGATAAACCGGTTCACGTCACCCCTCAGCACTTTATGTTCAGCAGAGCCAGGTTAGACACAGAATTTATTGACGCCTTTAACCAGATCCTCGGCAAAATAACGGAAGTACAAAAACTTCCTGAGATTTAAAAATCTTATAGTTTTTTTTCATCCGGCCCTTGAGATCAAACTTGCCACCCCCATCTTGGCTGTCAGTAACGATTCAGACTGACAGGCAAGCCTGCGGTCATACATTCCCCGAGTGATCGGGACCTATCCTTCGATATTGGTAATTTTCAGGAGATTTGAGAATGAAAATCCGTCCCTTACACGATCGCGTTATCGTTAAACGCCAAGAGCAGGAGAGCAAGTCTGCTGGAGGTATCGTACTGACTGGCTCTGCTGCCGAGAAGTCTACCCGTGGTGAAATCATTGCCGTTGGTAATGGTCGCATTCTGGAAAATGGCGATGTGAAAGCCCTGGATGTGAAAGTTGGCGACACAGTGATTTTCAACGACGGCTACGGCGTCAAAACAGAAAAAATGGATGGCGAAGAAGTGCTTATCATGAGCGAGAGCGACATTCTGGCTGTTGTTGAAGCCTGATCCGGCCCATTGGTTTAACTGAATTTAGAGGAAAGAGATTATGTCAGCAAAAGAAGTACGTTTTTCTGATGACGCCCGCACCAGAATGCTTAAGGGCGTTAATATTCTGGCCAACGCGGTAAAAGTTACCCTGGGCCCTAAAGGCCGCAACGTGGTACTGGAAAAGTCTTTCGGCTCACCCAGCATCACTAAAGATGGTGTGTCTGTGGCTAAAGAAATCGAACTGGAAGACAAGTTCGAGAATATGGGCGCACAGATGGTAAAAGAAGTGGCGTCCAAGGCCAATGACGAAGCTGGTGACGGTACTACTACAGCCACCGTACTGGCCCAGGCGATTATCACCGAAGGCCTGAAGTCTGTTGCCGCTGGTATGAATCCTATGGATCTGAAACGCGGTATCGACAAAGCTGTGACGGTTGCCGTTGAAGAACTCAGAGCCCTGTCTGTGGATTGTGCCGACAGCAAATCCATCGCTCAGGTGGGTACTATCTCTGCCAACTCTGACGAGGAAGTGGGTAAGCTGATTGCTGATGCCATGGAAAAAGTCGGTAAAGAAGGTGTGATCACCGTTGAAGAAGGTCAGGGTCTGCAGAACGAACTTGACGTGGTTGAAGGTATGCAGTTTGACCGCGGTTACCTGTCTCCTTACTTTATCAACAAAGCCGAAAATGGCACCGTTGAGCTGGACAGCCCTTACATCCTGATGGTTGACAAGAAAGTCTCCAGCATCCGTGAACTGCTGCCTACTCTGGAAGCCGTGGCCAAATCGTCCAAGCCGTTGCTGGTGATTGCCGAAGATCTGGAAGGCGAAGCGCTGGCTACACTGGTCGTTAACAACATGCGTGGCATCGTTAAAGTGGCTGCAGTTAAAGCCCCTGGTTTCGGTGACCGCCGCAAAGCCATGCTGCAGGACATCGCTGTACTGACTGGCGGTACCGTGATTTCTGAAGAAATCGGCATGGAACTGGAAAAAGCGACGCTGGAAGATCTGGGTACCGCCAAGCGTGTTGTCATCAACAAAGACAACACCACTATTGTTGACGGTGCCGGTGAAGACGCAGCCATTCAGGATCGTGTTGGTCAGATTCGTGCGCAAATCGAAGAGTCCACTTCTGACTACGACAAAGAGAAGCTGCAGGAACGTCTGGCCAAGCTGGCTGGCGGTGTTGCAGTAATCAAAGTCGGCGCTGCCACAGAAATGGAAATGAAAGAGAAGAAAGCCCGTGTTGAAGACGCGCTGCACGCTACCCGTGCTGCCGTTGAAGAAGGCGTGGTACCTGGTGGTGGTGTGGCCCTGGTACGTGCAGCCACTAAAGTTGGCGAGCTACAAGGCGACAACGAAGATCAGACTCACGGTATCAAACTGGCCCTGCGTGCGATGGAAGCGCCTCTGCGTCAAATCGCCGCTAACGCCGGTGCAGAAGCCTCTGTGGTTGTGAACAAGATCAAAGACGGCTCAGGTAACTTCGGTTATAACGCTGGTAACGACACTTACGGCGACATGCTGGAAATGGGTATCCTGGATCCTACCAAGGTAACCCGCAGCGCACTGCAATTTGCAGCCTCTGTAGCCAGCCTGATGATCACCACTGAAGCCATGATTGCCGAAATTCCAAAGGAAGATGCACCAGCCATGCCTGATATGGGTGGCATGGGCGGCATGGGCGGCATGATGTAATCAGCCCCCAGGCTAAGTAATCTGAAAAGCCCGGTCCTGTACCGGGCTTTTTTGTGTTTTTTCAAACGCTCTAGCAAAACAGATGGCTTGGCTGTCCCTGCAGGTATGACACACCGTCCCTGGTGTGCCAGTTACCTTTCTTTACTCGTGTAAAGCAAGGTAACCCAAAGAAAGCACGCCCCTAACGCCACACAAAGTCCTGCCATGGCTTGGTAAAAGCCGGTCGCGGAGATTCACATCCCTGTTCAGTCTCCGCTTAATTTTCATCCCTGAAAATTATCCGCCTTTTACACATCGCCCTGTCCGGACGTGGCGTTTTTAGGGGGAATAAGAGGCGGCTTCGCGGGCTTACCGCACTGGCGAACAGGGACGTTCGCCAGAGGCCGCCACCCTTACATGGATGTTACCTAAGGCCGGTGCGATGAGTAAGCCTGCTTCGGAAACGGAATCAGAAGCTGTCCTGAGCGAGGGACTTTTCGGTTACCTTTGTGTCCTTACAAAGGTAACTGGCTCGAAGGGACGAGAGACATAAAAGACAGGGAGGTCAAAGTTGAGTCAACATACAAAAGCCACATTTCTTTAACCAACAAGATGGAATATCCATCATATTGTCGAGTGGGTAAAGGGAGTAGCGATAAGCTGAGCAACGTAGTCTTGTTGCATCCCAATTGTCATCGGCAGTTGCATGCAAATAGCTGTTGATATTTTACTCAAAAGCTATATATATGGGGTGTGAGCTTTATCAGGCTCACTTGTCACCAATGATACGGTGGCTTAAGGGCTTCCTTGAAGTCGGTTACATATTCGGGTGGAACAAGACCACTGAAAAATACTCGGTAAAGTTTGACGAAACTTTAAATCGTAAGTCGAGGTAGGGTCGGTGACCCTTAACCGCCGTGTGTACACCCCACGTTAATATGGTGGAAGCTGTCCGCTGAGACAGTCTAATAAATCAGTATCGAATATGACTTACCTTCCGATTGTTGTCCGCTGTTGTTGTTTATTCTAGACAAAGCTTCAACTAGCGCCTTGGCAAGGGCGCGAATATAAATTCCAGTCCATCAACACTTTGGTCTGGGCGCCCAGATCGAATTTGAGGCTTTAGCCATGAATTACGATCTGAAAATTACGGTGACTTTTGATGTTGCAAAGATAATTTCTGCATTTAGCACGTTACTATTTACTGCATATATTACTGGTTTACTGTGATAAAAGTCCGAGTGGTTTACCACTCGGCACCCCATTTAGTCGCCGGTCAGTACTTAGGTACTGACTTATAAAGGCTTAAACCGTATGCGGGGGAAACTCGCTCGTACGGTTCTTAGGGGTCGGCGGTGCAGTAATGTACTGCTGCTACCCGACAGCCAGCCCCGACCTTAAAAACACAAAAGCCTGTTTGCCAGCAACAGCTTTGGTAAAGTAACGTCGCGTAATGCAGTTTAAAGGATTAATATGAAATATTTGTTTTTGGCAACAGCCCTTTTCCTGAGCGGTTGTGCCTCGCAAAGTATTAAGGAGCAGGTTGAAGACAGTCTTTTTGAAGCCGCCACCGGCAAAGACTACTCCCGCAACCCGGCTCACTGCGAGAGAATAAAACGCCAATGTGCACATCAGGATTATGCACAGTGGAATCAGAAAAATGGGCAGATAGCCTGCGCCTGTAACTCCTGAGACTTAAAATATGATCCAGAAACTCGAACTTCGTATTCCTCCTGTTGTGCAGGTAGCTATTTTCGCTCTGGCAATGTGGCTGCTGGATCGGTGGTTTCCGGCAGCGGCTCTGGAGCTGCCTGCTAATCTCTGGATGGCAATTTTACTGGCTGTGGCGGGCGCTGCCATCGCTTTGTCCGGGGTATGGGAATTCAGACGGGCTAAAACCACCGTTGACCCAAGGGTACCGGATCAGGCCAGTAGTCTGGTAACAGGTGGTATTTACCGATATAGCCGCAACCCTATGTATGTTGGCTTTTTGTTGGCGTTGCTGGGCTGGGCAATCTATCTTGCCAACCCGTTTAGCCTGCTGATGTTGCCGCTGTTTGTAGTTGTTATGAATCGTCTGCAGATTATCCCGGAAGAGCGCTTTATGCTGGAAAAGTTCGGCGCAGAATTTACCAACTATAAGGCCAGCGTCAGGCGCTGGATCTAACATAAAGACTGCATTAAGGCTGGAGGCATGATGGTTTCAAATATTGTTCTTGGCACCAATAATCTTGAGCAGGCAGAACAATTCTACGATAGATTACTGACCCTGTTCGACGCTAAACAGGTAATGAAAAATGAACGTTCAATCCTGTGGAAATCTGCGGGCTCGGACACCGGCATCGCGGTATGCATGCCTTACGACGGCAACCCGGCCAGTCACGGCAACGGCAGCATGGTCGGTCTTAAAGCCAAATCCGTTGAACAGCTGGAAAATGTTTACGCCACTGCACTAAAACAGGGTGGCAGCTGTGAGGGTGAGCCGGGAGAGCGAAAACCCGGCGTCAATGCGGCTTATTTTCGCGACCCCGATGGCAATAAATTTGGCATTTTTTATCTCGAATAAAAACAACAAGACAGCATTAATTAACGGATATAACAATTTATGAGTGGATGTTGTAACAGCAGTTGTGCTGCTGACGCCCTGCGCCAACGGCAAAAAGGTACCCTGCAAATTGTGCTGGCGATCAATGCCGTGATGTTTGTGGTGGTGGCGGTGGCAGCGTTTTATGCGAACTCCAGTGCACTGCTGGCCGACAGCCTGGATAATTTAGGCGATGCACTGACCTATGCTCTGAGTTTATATGTGGTATCACGCAGTGCCCGGGCCAAAGCCAGAGTCGCACTGTTTAAAGGGTTACTGATTTTTATCGCGGCCTGTGTAGTGGCCGGGCAGATAATCTACAAGCTGATGGTACCTGGCACACCGGTGTTTGAGATCATGGGCACCTTTAGTCTGATTGCCCTGGCAGCCAACTCAGTGTGTCTTTACCTGCTGTGGCGGCATCGCCATGAAGATGTCAATATGAGCTCGGTATGGGAATGTTCGCGCAATGACATCGCTACTAACCTGTCGGTATTTGTGGCCGCAGGGGCCGTGTGGCTGACAGGCTCTGGCTGGCCGGATATTATAGTGGCGCTGGGTCTGGTAGTGCTGTTGCTGCGCTCATCGCTCAGAGTTTTGTCCTCTGCTACAGCGGAGCTACGTCGTGACCATTAAACTTATCGCTCCGGATATGCACTACCAGCAAAGCTATCATCAGTATATTCAGGAACTGGGAGATGAGGAGCGCTATCCGTTTCCGCTGGATTTTGACTATCAGGATTTTCCAGCCTACCTGGCACGATTAACAGAATTTGAGCAGGGCGTTAACCTGCCGCCTGGTTATGTGCCCAGCAGCACATACTGGCTGGTTGAGAATGACGAGCTTATCGGTGTATCCAGTCTTCGTCATAGTTTAAACGACATTATCCGCCACGCCGGTGGCCATATTGGTCTGAGTATTCGCCCTTCGCACCGGGGAAAAGGTCTGAGTAAAACGCTGCTACAGCTGACCATAGGCAAAGCGAAAGCAATGGGGATTAAGACAGTGCATATTCATTGTTATCGGCACAACACCGCCTCGGCGCGGATGATTATGGCCTGTGGCGGTGTACTGGAGTCTGAAGTTATCCTCGATCAGAGCCCTGAGCCTGAGATTATTCAGCGCTACCTACTCAGCCCTTAATTGACAGGTTTAGCAACTCCGATTTATTACCATCGGCCAGCAGTCTGTAATTTATCGATAAGAGCACTACCCCAAGTACATTGACCTGTTGAGCGCAGGTAATCCTCCAACATTGCTTTTTGCTGTAGCAATCCACTGTACTTCGCAAATAGCGTCAGTTGCAAAGCTATATAGCAACGTTCAAAATCATACTCAATAGCATCTAAAACGTTTGGAGCCTGAGACAAATCAGCACCATTTTTTAACATCAATGTCGCTTCAAAGAGAGCTTTATCCTCGATCATTGACAGAGCCTCGTCGAGACGCTGATGATCTAACTCTCCTTCTGTTGCAAAGTTCATTACAGCAATAATGGTATCCTGATTCCAACGCAGACAATGAACCTGCTCACCCGCTCTTTCTCTTACTTGCTTCATCAAAGCATCACTTTTTTCCGACCACTCTTGCCAGGTGCCACCAGTGTCATATTGAGGAAAGTGAAAACTTAACTGAGCCAATTGATTAGCTGAATAGAAGCCTGCACATCTAAAATCTGTCCCGGTATTATAAACCCCCTGATGCCAAAGCACTGCTTGCTCAAAATCAACAGGAATTCCATTCTCTCCGGTAAAATGGCCGCTAGCCAGAATATTCATGCAACCAGCGTGCTGAAGGCCTGCACATTCACGCCAGAACTCATATGCCATATCAGTAGATTCCAGCAAATGCATTGCCATCAATCCGGCCCCATACTGTAGCGAGGACGCCTCTCTGTATGGGATCTGTTGCACCAGAATATTTGTATCCCTTATCGCCATCTCAACCTGAGCAATGTCCACTATTTTGTCGGTGTGAAGCCGGTGAAAATTTAACCACTCGATAGCCTGAATCCGGTTGTATCTGACTAACCTTCCGTCGTCACCATCAAGTTGATAGTTTTCAAGCACCAGGCTCAAAGCGCCCAGGTGTTGCTCCAAAGCAGTAATATCCAACGGTTCAATGTAACTGTCCCCAGTGAGGTTAGTCTCTATGTAAGTCAGTGCTTCATTAGCACGATCAATGTCATCAGCAAATGCTTTAGTGCATAGCAACAAGAGCACAGGTACAAGAAAACAAATAGCTACATTGGACTGGAAAAAAAGGACAGCCACCGGAGGTCGACCACAGGAGTGTTTTTTATTGGAAGGCACAACATTTCCCTGTTATTGATTCTTTCAGAGACTTTAGCACGGCAGGTTTATTCTAAAAAGCAGTGCTTTTATAAAAGACTCCCACTCATCTCCAGAGAGCAGGAACCTTTACCCTGACTACCTCAATGATGACACATAATAGAAACTTTTCGAGTAAGTCTGGCTACAGCAATTCAACTCTGACTAAGCCTGCTTTTTTTCCAGCTTAACGACTTCAGCCTTTTCCTGTTCCAGCAAGCTTTGGGCATCGGTGCCTTTAAACAGTTTTGCTACCTTGTCTTTATTCTGTGACAGCAGGATAGACAACTCTTCGAGCAGGGCATCATCAATATTCAGCCCTTTGGCCTGGATATAATCGGCCAGGTTATCGGCCACATCCAGCATCCTGTCGTATTGATCCGCTTCTTTCTTGTCTGTTGTCACCAGCTTCTCTACCCCTTTGTGTTCAACCACATAGCGTACGATGATCGCCATAACAATCTCCTGTGTTGGAAAGTCATGTCAGCATAACATGATAACTGTATAAATAAACAGTTATTGGCGTGTTTTTATATCCACATACAAGCTACCCTTTAAAGAGGGGCTGTTAACCACCAAGTTAAAAGATACCGCCAGCAACGGGAAAATCTGATCAGCTTTCTTTCGGATCATTTGCTGTTATTGCCATTCTATTGATAGGAGAACGTAAAGATGTCAAATTCATCGAGCAAAATTGAAGGCATTGGCGAAATGTCGGGCCTGAAAACCATTATCGTCAATGGCAATCTGGACAGCCTGAAACAGGCGCTGGGTGATAAAACCCTGAACGAGCTGGAAGTGGGCTACCTGATCGATCTGGCCAAACTGAATAATGAACCTGAGATGGTTAAACTACTTAAGCAGCACGCCGGGTAAAAAGTTATCAAAACCTGAATCTTTGGGAAAGACTAAGAATAACCACAGAGGCACAGAGAACACAGAGGGGTAAAAGGAAACTACAGCATTAAAACCTCTTTGTCTCTGGGGTTACATTTCCTGTTCGTGTTTTTCGTGTGGTTCGTGGTAAAAAGCCTTCGACCACTAAAATCACGAACTAATAACTATCTTTCGCTGAGACGCAAGGAGCTTACAAGGCCAAGTTCTCTGCGTCTTTGCGCCTTTGCGAGATCGAATTTGACCATCTTTGATAAAGGGGTCGAATTCATTCAACAACTATCCTGAAACAGTCCAATAAATTGGACCCTACATGACCACAGAGAACACAGAGGTATCAAGGGTTTAACCCCTTTAACTTCTTTGTGTCCTCCGTGCCTCTGTGGTGAATATTGCTTTTCCTGTGATGATTACAACAGCGGTGCAATCACCAGGCTGACAATGGCCATCACATTGATCAGAATGTTCATGGACGGGCCAGAGGTATCTTTGAAGGGGTCACCTACAGTGTCACCCACCACAGTGGCGGCATGAACATCGGAGCCTTTACCACCAAAGTTACCTTTTTCCACATGCTTCTTGGCATTATCCCAGGCCCCGCCTGAGTTCGCCATCATCAGTGCCAGCAGCACACAGCCGAGCAGGGCGCCACCCAGCATGCCGCCCAGTGCATGGGGGCCAATAATAAAGCCCACCAATGGCGGTACGGCCACCGCCAGTACCCCGGGCAGGATCATTTTCTTCAACGCTGCCTTGGTGGCAATATCCACACAGCGGGCCGTGTCCGGTTCTGCAGTGCCCTCCATCAAACCGGCAATTTCCTTAAACTGACGACGGATTTCCTGAATCATCTCGAAAGCGGCATCGCCCACTGCCGTCATGGTAATAGAGGCGATCAGAAAGGGCAGCACACCACCAATAAACAACCCCGTCAGCACCATAGGATCGCCCAGATGCAGTGTGAAGTTAGGGTATTTCAATGTCATGGTTTCCACAAAAGCGGCGATAATGGCCAGTGCCGCCAGCGCCGCCGCACCAATGGCAAAGCCTTTACCTATGGCCGCAGTGGTATTACCCAGCTCATCCAGCGAATCGGTAATGTCACGGGTTTCTTTACCCAGACCGCCCATTTCTGCGATGCCACCGGCGTTATCTGCCACCGGTCCGTAAGCATCTATAGCCATGGTAATGCCCACCGTGGCCAGCATCCCCACTGCGGCAATACCCACACCATAAAGGCCGGATAAACTTGTGGATATATAGATGATGGCACACAGCGTCAACACCGGGATCACTACCGACTGCATACCTATTGCCAATCCGGTAATCATTACCGTAGCAGGTCCGGTCTCACCGGATTTGGCGATTTTGCGAATCGGTGAACCGGCAGTGTAGTACTCAGTCACCAGACCTATAATAATGCCGCCCACAGCACCGGCAACCACCGACCACCACACATTGGCACTGATGCCGGCCTGCTGAATCACAAACCAGGCGGCAATCACAAACAGCACCGCAGCACCTATGGTACCGGCCCTCAGTGCCACATCAGGCTTGTTGGCAGACATCATCTTAACCAGCAAAATACCCAGCACAGAACAAATCAGGCCGGTTGAGGCAAGACCCAAAGGCAGAAACATCAGGGTTTCACGACTACCGAGATCGCTCATCACCAGAGTGGAAGCAATCGCGATGGTCGCTATCATTGAGCCACAATAGGATTCAAAGATATCTGAGCCCATACCGGCCACATCACCTACGTTATCGCCCACATTGTCGGCGATCACGCCCGGGTTACGGGGGTCATCCTCAGGGATACCGGCTTCGATTTTACCCACCAGGTCGGCGCCCACATCGGCGCTCTTAGTGAAAATACCGCCACCCACACGGGAGAACAGCGCGACACTGGAAGCCCCCATACCAAAACCATGGATCACATGGGCGGTGGCCGGATCGTCACCAAAATACCAGTACAGCATGCCCAGACCCAACAGTCCCATCGAGGCCACACAAAGCCCCATCACCGAACCGCCCATAAAGGCCACAGACAATGCAGAAGCAGCCCCGGTGTCATGGGCTGCCTGAGTGGTACGTACATTGGCTTTGGTGGCGGTAAACATACCGATATAACCGGCTGCGGCAGAGCTGACAGCCCCCACCACAAACGCCAGGGTAGTATTAGCACCGAGAGAAAAATATAAAAAGATGCCCAGCACCAGTGAGAAGATAAACAACATCTTGTACTCACGATGCATAAACACCATGGCACCGAGGTGAATGCGATCGGCAATCACATCGATGGCCTTATTGGTAACAGGTATGCGTTTAATCAGTCCGTAAATCACGAACGCGAGGATCAGCCCGACCAGGCCGAACAGCGGTGGCAAATAGAATAATTCAGTCATAGTTTCCCCAGCAGTTAATCAGGGCGCCGAAGCCAACCAGGCAAGCTGTGCTGCTTGCGCTGTTGTCCGGCGCTGATCGGGGCATCACCACTACAACTTAAAAAACGCGGCTTTACCCCGTTGTTTTATCTAGTTTTTTTGCATTACGCAAAACCACTATAAACGCCATATGTTGATCTGTCAGCAACTGATTGATGAAAAATACGGCAATTATTCTGCCCCAACTGCTCATAGCCGGATTTAATGCCTTAACGGGCTTCTTAAAAACCACTGTCATATTCGTTAACACTTAAATAGCAAATCAGCGCAGCATTATTTGCTAATCTGGCAAACGGGAAATAAATACCACCGAATAAGAGACCAACAATGAAAAAATCACTCATCACCCTGGCCGTTTGTGCCAGCCTGCTGCAGGCTTGCAGTACCAGCTCAGTCAACACCACCGCTGTCGATCCTACGCTGGCCGGAATTATGGCCGAGGCCAAAACCGCCGATGCCCGTCTGGTCGCGCTGACCGATCAGTATATTGAAGAGACCTTACCCAGGGAGCCGATTAATGCGCTGTTCTTAGGAGATAACCGCTTTAATCATCTGTGGCCCAATACGCTGTCAGCAGAATTTATTGCAGAGGGAGAAGCGATTTCCAGCAAGTATCTGACAGCCGTTAAACAAATCGATCGCGCCAGCCTCAAAGGCCAGGATCTTTACACCTATGATATTTTTAAGGGCAACCTTGAACAGCAGCTTGAGGGCAGCGCTTATCCCTTTGAGCTGCTGCCACTGAACCAGTTTATTTTCAGCCCCCATAACTTTTTTATGCAACTTGGTGGTGGTGTCAGCGCTCAGCCTTTCAATAACGCCAAAGACTTCGACAACTTTCTGCAACGGGCCGACGGTTTTGTGATCTGGCTGGATCAGGCGGTCATCAATATGCGCAAAGGTATCGACATGAATGTGGTGCAGCCACGCCCGGTAGTGGAATCCATGTTGCCGCAGATTCAGGCTCAGTTGCATGAAGACCCGACACAAAGCGATCTGTTTGCTCCACTAAACCAGGCCAAAGACAAACTCAGCGAACAAGACTATCAGCGTCTGCACAGCGCTTATACAGAGTTGGTGGACGAGCGCCTGACACCGGCTTTCGCCCGCCTGCACACTTTTCTTGAACAGGAATACCTGCCTGCATCCCGCGACAGTCATGGTTACAGCGCTCTGCCAAACGGCAAGAGCTGGTATGAGTTTATGATTAAAACCAATACCACGCTGGAGCTGAGCGCCGATGAAATTCATCAGACCGGTCTTGACGAAGTGGCAAGAATACACAATGAAATCCGCGAAGTGGCCAGAGAAACGGGCTTTGAAGGTAGCCTGGAAGAATTCTTTGAGTTCCTGAAAACCGACCCGCAGTTCTATTTTGACTCAGAGGAAGAAATCCTCGCCGCCTATGAAGCGGTCAAAGAGCGTATGGCGCCTAAACTGGAGACCCTCTTCAGCAAGATCCCCAAAGCCGACTATATGGTCAGACCTTACCCCCCTTCACAGGCCAAGTCTGCACCGGGAGCCTCCTACACACCACCGGCCAAAGATGGCTCCAGACCCGGGATATTCTTCGCCAATACCTATAACCTTAAAGGCCAACCTAAATACGGTGTAGAGACCCTGTCTATCCACGAAGCCTCTCCTGGCCATCACTTTCAGATTAGTCTGCAGCAGGAAATTGAAGGGCTGCCTAAAATCCGCAGCCAGAACTTTTACACCGCCTACGCCGAAGGCTGGGCGCTCTACGCCGAGAGTCTGGGCAAAGAACTTGGCTTTTTCACTGACCCTTACCAGTACTACGGCAAACTGGATGCCGAGCTGTTCCGCGCCATGCGTCTGGTCGTAGACACCGGCATCCATGCCAAAGGCTGGAGCCGTGAGCAAGCCATTGACTATATGCTGGCTAACTCCACCATGGCCAGATCCGATGTCGAGTCTGAAGTTGAGCGATATATGATCATGCCGGGCCAGGCCCTGTCCTATAAGACCGGCCAGCTTAAAATGCAGGAGCTGCGTGATTATGCCGAACAAAAACTCGGCGAGCGTTTTGATATCAAAACCTTTCATAATCTGATTCTGCTTGACGGCCCGCTGCCATTGCCGCTGTTGGAGAGAAAGATCAAGGAGTGGGTGGCTTCAGCCTGATTGTAGTTTTACCACCTAAGGCCGCTGATGCGGCCTTTTTTATCATTACCAGACCATCGGGATCATTACTCACTCAGCACCATATGTGTCAGATGGTGTTGTTATGATTGACAACCCTCCGCAGCATGGACGCTGTGGCGGAGCGTCCAGGGAAGGATTTACCGCGTGTTTTCAATCGTAACAACACCACGGGACTCATAATTGGGAACAGTTATGTAGATGGACTGGCCTATCTTTATCGACCAAGGCAGGATGCCATTTTCACTTAAAATCCGTATAATTCCCCGCCATCTCCTGTTAGCCAACTTTAAAGGAACTTTTCATGAGTCTGAATGACGTCCCCTCAGGTAACAATCTGCCTGAAGAAATCAATGTAATCATCGAAATCCCGGCCCACTCGGATCCGGTAAAATACGAAGTCGACAAAGACTCCGGCGCAATTTTTGTGGATCGCTTTATGTCATCCTGTATGCACTATCCGACTAACTACGGCTATGTGCCCCATACACTGTCTGATGACGGTGACCCTGTGGATGTACTGGTGATGACCCCTTTCGCCCTGTTACCCGGTTGTGTGATCCGCTGCCGCCCTGTGGGTGTATTGAAAATGACCGATGAATCCGGTGAAGATGCCAAGGTATTGGCTGTTCCGGCTGACAAGCTTTCAACCATTTATCGGGGCATTACCGAAATCGATCAGGTGGATGAATTGCTGAAAAATCAAATTGAACACTTCTTTGCTCACTATAAAGATCTGGAACCTAACAAATGGGTCAAGATCCAGGGCTGGGAAGACAGCGTTGCCGCCAAAAAAGAAATTACTGAGAGCGTACAGCGCTATAATGATGCGCCGGATAAACCGGCTTTTTAAGCTTAAAACTGTCAGAAAGGCCAGCACAAGCTGGCCTTTTTTCTCTACAGATTAACCACGGAGATACCTGATGAAGAAGTGGATTATTGCACTTGTCCTAATGCCTGTGCTCGCCTTTGCCGAAGAGCCGCTGGAGTTATTCTGGGAAGATCTTATCCCCGAAGATTATCAGTTACCGGAACAGCTGGTTGATCATGAAGCCAATAACAACATGGTCCAGCAAAATCTGGATGCCCCCGTTGTTGAAGCACTGAATGGCAGTGTGGTCAGAATACCGGGATTTGTCGTGCCGCTGGAAGGGGATGAAGAAAAGCTTACCGAATTTTTACTGGTGCCTTTCTTTGGTGCCTGTATTCACGTACCCCCGCCGCCGCCGAATCAGATCGTGCATGTAAAATTCCCCGAAGGTGCACCGGTGGAAAACCTCTGGGACGCCGTATGGCTGACCGGCACATTATCTACCGAGGGCTGGAAAGGAGAGATTGCCACTGTGGGGTATCGCCTGCTCGGCACCAAGGTGGAGCCTTACGACGGCTGAGGTGGCTGGACAATGGAAAAGAATAAGCGTCTTTATCCCCGATAAAGATTTTCTGCCCGGTTAAACAGCACCCAGGAAGTAAGGATATATTTATCGTTACTCACAGGCACATTACCCCTGTGAGTATGGGTGAAATAGGCCGGAGCAATCACCATTGTGCCGCGTTTGGGACGGATGGACAGATCCTGATAATAAAAATCGGTTTCTCCTCCTTCTTCGACATCGTTGAGATAATACATAAACAACAAAATGCGATGCAGCGCTTCGTTGTGGCCGGTCTGCGGATACACCTCAGAATGCCAGTACGGATAGCCGCCTTTGCTGGCCGGGTATTTCTGTGCATTGATATCACCCATGCGAAACAGGTATTGCACCAGGCTCTGCAGATTTGGCCGAGCCACTTCATCAAAGTTGTCCTGTGTGAGCTTAACCGGTTCACCGGTTTTGGGATGCTTGAGGGTCAGGCCAATAGGGCCAATCAGGGCAAAATAATATTTGGCAAAGTACTCTACCAGGTGTGACGTGGTGCACTCAAGTACTTTGGGCAACAGCGATGCAAATTCATCATGGGTGCAGATAGACACATCTTCACTGACCTTTTTACTGGTGTCCACACCACCGCCGGTTCGCCCAGGCTGACGGTTAGGACTGGTATCAATCTGCCGGATCAGTGACTCACATAATTCCTCTGGCAGGGCATTATCGATCACTTCTATAAACTGGCTCACCTTATACTCCTCTCGCCTTCCTCTTCACACCGAACTCCTTTCACCTCAGTCGTCAGTAACCATCAACGTTTGTAACTGCTCACTTACATCTTCTGGTATGGGTGCTGATTTTTGCTGATGATAATCAAAATGCACCATAGTGGTCACACCTTCGGCCGCTTTTTCACCCTGCTGCCAGACTTGTTGTATCACCTCAAAGGAACTGTTACCAATGCGCTTAATGCCAGTTCGTACCTCAACATCATGACCAAAGTAAATCTGGCGCAGAAAGTCGATCTTGTAACCGGCCAGGATCAGCGGCCAGTTGTCCAGATCCATGTCCGGTGTAAACATTCTGAAAACCGGCTCTCTGGCGGCTTCAAACCAGCCGGCCAGTACCGTATTACTCACATGTTTAAGGGCATCGGTCTCATAAAACCTGACCTTAAATTTCTCAGTTAGCATAATCACTCCAATATTAACCACAGAGCCACGGAGGGCACAGAGCGGATAAGGTTATCTGCCTTAAAACCTCTGCGTTCTCTGCGTCTTTGCGGTGAAATCGACCCACTCCTGTAATCAGATGCGCTTCTTACGGGCTACAGTTCGCTGTAGCCTGAATGCAGCGCAATCCGGAAATCCCTTAATTAACCCCGTGTTCTCTGTGCCTCTGTGGTGAATTAATTTTTCACGGTTGAAATATCTTTCAGCAAAGGCTTGAGAAAGTGACCGGTGTGAGAAGCCTTTGTGGCCGCCACCTGTTCCGGCGTGCCTTCGGCGATAATCTGGCCTCCGCCGGAGCCCCCTTCCGGGCCGAGATCCACCAGCCAGTCGGCGGTTTTAATCACATCCAGATTATGTTCGATCACCACCACAGTATTGCCATGATCGCGCAGACGATGCAGTACCTGCAACAACTGGCGGATATCATGAAAATGCAGTCCGGTGGTAGGCTCATCAAGAATATACAAGGTCTGGCCGGTATCCCGCTTGGACAATTCTCGGGACAGTTTCACCCGCTGAGCCTCACCACCAGACAGAGTGGTAGCGCTTTGCCCCAGGCGGATATAAGACAGCCCCACATCCATCAGAGTCTGCAATTTACGGGCAATGGAGGGGATCACATCGAAAAACTCACGGGCCTCTTCGACAGTCATCTCCAGCACTTCATGAATGCTTTTGCCCTTATACTTCACTTCCAGAGTTTCACGGTTATAACGCTTGCCCTTACACACATCACAGGGCACGTACACATCAGGCAGAAAGTGCATCTCCACCTTAATCACGCCGTCACCCTGACAGGCTTCACAGCGCCCACCCTTCACATTAAAGCTGAACCGCCCCGGCTTATAACCCCTTGAGCGGGCTTCCTGGGTGCCGGCGAAAAGCTCCCGAATCGGCGTAAACAACCCGGCATAGGTGGCGGGATTCGAGCGCGGCGTTCTGCCAATGGGGCTCTGATCAATATCCACCACCTTATCCAGATGCTCGAGACCG
This sequence comes from Lacimicrobium alkaliphilum, assembly GCF_001466725.1. Lineage (NCBI taxonomy): Bacteria > Pseudomonadati > Pseudomonadota > Gammaproteobacteria > Alteromonadales > Alteromonadaceae > Lacimicrobium > Lacimicrobium alkaliphilum. Next base: position 228,880 of record NZ_CP013650.1, on the reverse strand, counting down.
CTGATACCCTTATGCGGCGACGGCTCCCCAAGGGTGGCACCATTGAGTTCCTTGTGCGCCAGCACATACAGCGTATCGTTGATCAGGGTAGATTTTCCGGAACCGGAGACACCGGTCACGCAGGTCATCAGGCCGATAGGGATGCGCAGATTTACTGCTTTGAGGTTATTTCCTGTCGCCCCTTCCAGCTCCAGCCACTTGTTGTCTTTATTCTTATTTCGCTGTGGCGGTACTTCTATTTTTTCCACACCAGACAGATACTTTCCGGTCAATGAACGCTCACTGTTAATAATATCTTCCAGCTGCCCCTGCGCCACGATCTCACCGCCATGCACACCGGCACCGGGGCCAATATCGAGAATATGATCGGCGGCGCGGATGGCATCTTCATCATGTTCCACCACGATTACGGTATTGCCGAGGTCGCGCAGATGCACAAGCGTACTGAGCAGACGTTCATTGTCCCGCTGGTGCAGACCAATAGAGGGCTCATCGAGTACATACATCACTCCTACCAGCCCGGCGCCAATCTGGCTGGCCAGACGGATACGCTGAGCCTCGCCCCCGGACAGGGTATCGGCGCTGCGGGAGAGGGACAGATAATTCAGCCCCACATTGACCAGAAAACGCAGGCGGTCGTTGATTTCTTTCAGGATCTTGTCGGCTATCTGGGCTCGCTGACCACTTAAGCTGAGCTGCTGAAAATACTCCAGACTACCGGCGATAGACATATCAGTGACATCGGGCAGGCGGGTGTCACCAATAAACACATTGCGGGCCTCAAGACGCAGCCTGGTGCCGCCGCAACTGTCACAGGGCTGCTGACTGAGATATTTAGCCAGTTCATCACGCACCGCATTGGATTCGGTCTCACGATAGCGGCGCTGCATATTGGGAATAATGCCCTCAAACGGATGCTTGCGCTCCATGACATCGCCGCGGTCATTAATATAACGAAATTTGATCGACGTACCCTGGCTACCATAGAGCACGATATCACGATGGGCCTTGTCCAGTTCCCGGAAGGGTTTGCTCAGATCGAACTGATAGTGATCGGCCACTGCCTGCAGCATCTGAAAATAATAATAACTGCGTTTATCCCAGCCCCGGATCACGCCACCGGCCAGACTCAGTTCATCATTATGAATCAGCTTGGAAGGGTCGAAAAACTGCTTGGTGCCCAGACCATCACAGGTCTGACAGGCTCCGGCCGGGTTGTTAAAGGAAAACATCCGTGGCTCCAGCTCCGACATGGAGTAGCCGCAGTGAGGGCAGGCAAAATTAGCCGAGAACACCACTTCTTCACGATCCGCATCCTCCATCCAGGCCACCTTGGCGGTACCTCCGGAAAGCCCCAGCGCCGTTTCAAACGACTCAGACAGACGCAATTGCAGATCTTCGCGCACCTTGAAGCGATCCACCACCACTTCGATTCTGTGCTTCTTGTGCAGATCCAGGGTGGGCGGATCGGACAGGTCACAGATCTCACCGTCAATTCGGGCGCGAATAAAGCCCTGGGCGGCAAGATTTTCCAGGATCTTGATATGCTCACCTTTACGGTCCTGTACCACAGGAGCTAATAACATCAGTTTGCTGCCCTCTGGCATGGCCAGCACCTTGTCCACCATCTGACTGATGGTCTGGGCGTCCAGCGGTACCTTGTGGTCGGGGCAACGGGGTTCACCGACCCGGGCAAATAACAAACGCAGGTAATCATAGATCTCGGTGATGGTGCCTACCGTAGAGCGCGGGTTATGAGAGGTAGACTTCTGCTCAATGGAAATGGCCGGGGATAAGCCTTCAATATGATCCACATCGGGCTTTTCCATCATCGACAGAAACTGACGGGCATAGGCGGACAGGGATTCTACATAACGCCGCTGACCCTCTGCATACAAGGTATCAAATGCCAGGGATGACTTGCCGGAACCGGACAGGCCAGTGATCACGATCAGCTTGTCGCGGGGCAGGGTGAGATTGATATTCTTCAGATTGTGGGTGCGGGCCCCACGAACTTCTATCTTATCCACAAAAAAGGCACCTGGTTGCAGAATGAAACCTCTATTGTCGCATATCCCTGCCCCGACTAACGAATAAAAGTTCAAATTTAAACCCGGACAAAGGGTGGATTCTGCCCTGATAACAATACTGTTGAAATATACCGGCTATGTTAAACTGCGCAGCCTGAAAACCGGCAGCCTGTTGCCTTAAAACCAATTTAATTATCTGACTTTCGACGGGTTATTTTGAACAATACCGAAATCCGCGGCGCCAGCGCCCTGGCCATAGTCTATGTGATGCGCATGCTTGGCCTGTTTATGGTGATGCCTGTATTGGCAGTGCTGGCCATAGAATATCCTGATTACTCTCCGATGCTGGTTGGACTGGCCATCGGCGGCTATGGCCTGACACAGGCGCTGTTACAAATTCCTATGGGTGTGCTCTCCGATCGCCTGGGCCGCAAACCGGTGATCATCGCCGGACTCATACTGTTCGCCCTCGGCAGCTTAATTGCAGCAATGGCAGACACTCTGTTATGGGTGGTAGTGGGGCGTCTGTTGCAAGGTGGTGGTGCCATTGCCGGTGCGGTGATGGCACTGGCCGGCGATATCAGCCGCGAAAACCAGCGCGCCAAAGTGATGGCCATTATCGGCGTTGCCATTGGCTTTTCCTTTTATCTGGCGCTGTTACTGGGACCGCTGCTGGCTGAAAAACACGGATTACAGGGCATATTTTTAATTACCGCCATGTTGGCGCTGGCCTGTATTCCGCTGGTGCTGTTTGTGGTGCCCTCGGCGCGCAATCTGGCACCAAGTGGCGATACCCTGCCCAAACTTACTGACCTGGGCGCCCTGCTCAGCCAGGGGCCGCTGCTTAAACTCAGTCTCAGTGTATTTTTACTGCATTTAATGATCACTCTGCTGTTTGTACAGTTTCCCGCTCGCCTGGTGGATCAGGGCTGGCTGCTCAGCGATCACTGGCAACTCTATCTGCCGGTTCTGACGGCCTCAGTGCTTGGTCTGATTGTACTGATGCGTCTGAGTAAACGACTTGGCCAGCAGCAGATACTGTGTTCGTCGATTTTATTACTGGCCACCAGCTTTGCCGGTCTGATGCTGGATACGGGTTTGCCCGCCCTGCTATTACTCAGCTGGCTGTTTTTTACCGGTTTTAATTATCTCGAAGCCAACCTACCAGCTATGGTCTCCACTGTTGCTCCGGCTGGCAGAAAAGGCTCAGCCATGGGTGCCTATGCCAGCGCTCAGTTTCTTGGTGCCTTCACTGGCGGCATGCTCTCGGGCGCAATCAGTCAGTACCTGCATGCCAACTGGCTTTATGCCCTGGCGATTCTGCTTTGCATTATCTGGATTGTGCTGATTCGCGGCCTTGCTGCTGGCGCCCCTCATGCTAAACGTTATACACTAGCGCTGGATGCGGACGGGATCCCGGCTGAACATTGTGTAGAACAACTCAGGCAACTGGCCGGCGTCACCGATATGACCTGGGTTGAGCAGGAAAAAGCGGTTTATCTGAAAGTCGACAGCCGGGTGTTTAACCTGCAACAGGCCAGGCAGATCATCAGTCCATCAAATTAAGTATTCTAAGCCGGATACCAGCAACTAAAATATAAGCTGGAAAGCGGCGCGTAAGGAGCGAACATGGCAAGCAGAGGCATCAATAAAGTTATCCTGGTAGGCAACCTGGGCCAGGATCCGGAAGTACGTTACACCGCAAACGGTAAGGCGGTGGCCAACCTGAGTCTTGCCACCTCTGAAAGCTGGAAAGATCAGAGCGGCCAGATTCAGGAAAAAACCGAGTGGCACAGAGTTGTGTTGTTTGGCAAGCTGGCTGAAATTGCCGGCGAGTATCTGCGCAAAGGCAGCCAAATCTATGTGGAAGGCAAACTGCAAACCCGCAAGTGGCAGGATCAGCAGGGCCAGGACAAATACACCACAGAAATTGTACTGGATCCCTTTAATGGCGTGATGCAGATGTTAGGTGGTGGCGCAGGCGGCGGTGCCGGAACGGGTGCCCCAAGAGGCAATGCCCCGGCCAATAACTTTAACCAGGCACCACAGCAACAACCGGCGCAACAACAGCCCCAGTATCAGCAATACCCTAATCAGGGCGGCGGTCAGGGTCAGCCGAAACCTCAGCAACAACCACAGAATCAGCCGGGCTCAATGCCGGAGCCGGACTTTGATTTTGATGATGATATCCCCTTCTAGTCCGGCAACTTTCAGGCCCATAGTCTGAACTGTCAGATATGGGCCTGACGAAGCCTTATGGGCCAGCCCAATGCACTGTTTATAAAATGTCGGAATCACAGTGTCAGACAGTACGCACTGAACTCGTTTACAGCAGACAGATGGCCCGTTGTATTGACTGCATATGCTGCTGACCCACTTGTCCTGAGGGATTATGGATGCTTTTCAGAATAATCCTGTTATGGCTTTGCCTGATTTGTTCAGCCACTTTGAGCGCATCGCAATCTGAAACAGAGCTAGCGTCTCATTCCGTATTATCCTCAGTCGAGGATTGCGTCATTAATGCTCTTAAATGCAAACAACTGGCCAGACGCATGCAACTCCAGGCCCCTGAGCACTCGACGGCATGGTTCAGAGCAACCTACCTGTTAATGAATGCGATGTGGGAAACAGACCGCCTGAGCATCTCCAGAAGCGAAATGGCTTCCTACGTAGGTATTCCTGACAGCCCGCCTGTCTTTGCAGCGACCGCCAATACCATTTACGCCAAGCAACTCATCAGTGCCGGCGAGCCGGAAACAGGCAGGCAATATGCAAAGAATGCGGCATCACTGTTACTAAGCATGCCGGGCAGCGCATTGACCCCTCGTCGGTACAGTGACGTTATCGAGCTCTACCAATATCTGGGCGACTACAAGAAAGCTCAACAGCTGATTGATGAAGCCATGGCGCATTTTTCAGATATTAAAAAGGGTTATATCAAAGCAGACCTGCTGATGGCGGCTGGCCACAACGCCTTTCATTTTAAAAACTGGCAACAGGCGTTCAGCCTCTATCAGCGCTCAGCCGAGGCTCACCTTGAAGCAAAAAGCCTGATTGGCGCCGCGGTTGCCTATGCCAATACCGGCCGCTCTCTGCAGTCTTCAGAACAATGGTCTGAAGCGGAAAAAATGCTCTTAAAGTCTGTCAGTTTATACGATCAACTAAACCAGAAATCCGAACTTCGCGACAAGTTCTACGTGCAATTGCGACTTTGTGAGGTGTTGCTGGCACAATCTAAAACTGAGCAGGCACAAAAGCTGTTTGCCACATTAAACCCTGACAGCCTGCATACCTATCATCGTCAGATATATAATAAGCTGGCACTGGAATTAACAGAGACAGTCTCTGAGTAAATCCAGGTGAATAGTCATACATGTTTCCGGGCAATCGCCGCCAGTTTGTCTGCCTGAGCTTTCAGCGCCTGTTTAAGCTCAGGCGGTTCCAGAATGCTGAAATCAAAAGGCAACTGACTCAACCACAGGGCAAACCAACAGGCGCTGTCGGTGCGTGTTTCCAGCAACAACCCTTGTTCCCGTGACTCCAGCATGGCCGCCATCGAGCCCATTGTCTCTGCCGCCTGCTCCATCTGGGTATGCAACAATACCCTCACCTTAAGGTTGCCGGGCATATTGTTGAGGCTTTGACGGAAGTGCTCGGCGGTGTTGAAGTTTTGTGGTCGTATAAAGGTCTGTTCGAGCATTTCGGCGTGCTCCAGCCTGTCCAGCCTGAAGGTGCGCAGTTCCCGGCGCAGATGACAATAACCGCTCACATACCAGCGACCACGACGGAACAACAGCCCGTAGGGATCCACATCCCGTTCCATAGCGCCCTTTTCATGAGAGGCATACAAAATTCTGAGTGAACGTTGCTGTTGTACTGCTTCCAGCAAAGGTTGCAGATGTTGCTGCGGTTTACCCGGCAGGGACTCCGGCAGCATCAGGTCGATGTTTTCTGAAATCGTCCGCGCTCTGGACTTAAGCTTAGCGGGCATGACCCGTTCGAGTTTGGCCTGCACACTGCTGATGGCGGGTTCAGTATCAGCCAGCTTTAAGGTCCTGGCCGCCAGCAACCCCAGTGACAGCGCCAGGGTCTCTTCATTGGTAAACATCATTGGCGGCAGTTTAAATCCGGCAATCAGCATATAGCCGCCATCACGGCCCTGCTCTGTGGTGACCGGAATACCGAGATCTTCCAGTGAGCGGATATATCGGCGCACCGTGCGTTTGTCCACGTTCAGCTGTTCGGCCAGCTCTGTGCCTGTCATGCGCCCGTGAGACTGCAATAATTCCAGCAATGTCAGCACCCGGATAGTAGGGCCACTCATAGTATTTTCCTGCGAATCAACCAAACTTAAATATATCTTTTAATTAGGATCAATTCTGTCCTATATAGGATTTATGTTAATCCGGTATCAGCAAAGTGCACTGGCTGATGTTCGCCACAAAGGTCCATTACCACTTCAAATCAAGGAGCTGAATTATGCAAGAACTGACGTTTTTCACTAACCCTAATTCCAGAGGCCGTATCGTACGCTGGATGCTGGAAGAGCTGGAAGTCCCTTACAATACGACCGTACTGGAATATAGCGGTGATATTAAATCGCCCTATTACCTGAAACTGAACCCCATGGGTAAAGTACCGGCAATCAAACACGGCGATTTGGTGGTCACCGAAGGTGCCGCCATCTGCGCCTACCTGGCCGATCACTTTGCCGACAAACAGCTGGCTCCGGCCCTTAACAGCCCCGAGCGCGGCACTTACTACCGCTGGCTGTTCTTTGCTGCCGGACCACTGGAAATGGCGACCACGGCCAAAGCCTATGACTGGCGAATAGACGCAGAAAATGCCCAGTCCGTGGGCTCTGGTCTGTATCAGGATGTGCTGACTACACTGGAAAGTGCTCTTGAGAAGGGTCCCTATTTATGTGGGGAGCAGTTTACGGCGGCAGACATTTATGTGGGCAGCCATATCAGTTGGGGCATGATGTTCAAGACGCTGGAAGAGCGCCCGGCTTTTAAACGCTATGTGCAGCGACTGGAATCAAGAGAAGCGGCTATCCGTGCCAATCAGCTCGATGATGCGCTGGTGAAGCAGGATTAAAACCGGCATACCAGCCAGGTAACAGGTTTCCACTCAGAAATCAGCTTGTCCATACCAGAAATAAAAATTTTGCCTCGTGAGCAACACGGGGCAAAGCCTATTTCTGTCGGGTCACTAACAACAGAAAACCTTTGTTCAGAGGCCCGGCAACAACCAGGCCAGAGCCTGATCCTGACTGGTAAAGTTTTTTAGCGGGTAGTTTCTGCTGTCAGCAATGGATTGCACCAGATTCTGTTGTGAGTCGCGGGTGTTGATCACTCTTGCCACCCGGATACGTCTGAGCAGGCTGTCTAACTGGTCAATCATCACCAACAACCTGTTGTCATCCACATTCTTCATCATCGCTCGCATATCAATAAGTGCCCGATGGCAATCATAGCGACAACTCAGTTCCATGATTTTATTGTACATGGCAAGAATGTCTTCGGGTTCGGCCAGACCACTGGCGGTGACATGCAAGAGTCCCGATTCCCTGTCATAACAATGGGTTGCCCTGAATTTCTCCGTAATACCTGTATGCTGCATTGATGTGCTTTCCCTGACACGACCTAGCTTTAATAAATAGACCAGATCTGAACATGTGCAACTATTTCCAACCTCTTATCCGATGGTCAGGCCCAGCCACATTGACACACATCAATCCCGCACCGGGAATTGTATCAGGGGGCTGGCACACAAAGTTAATGTCTGCTCTAATTAGTACAAATTATAACAATTAATACAAAGGTATACTGCGCTTGGCTTTTTGGGAAAAGATCACCAACAGATTTGCTAAGTCGTCCGCGTTCTTTGCTGTTGGCATCGAGTTCGGCCAACAGGCGCTGCTGATCTCGGTGATCACCCGGCAACAGAACAGGCTGCAGTGGTTACTGCAACAGCGGCTTGGCATCGACAACTGGCAACAATCGCTGGCCAAATGGGTTAAACAGCATCATGCCGCAGATACCCCCTGTCATGTGGTTTTCTCCACCAACAGATACCAGTTAATGCAGGTAGACCGTCCCGCCGTTGAAGAACAGGAGCTGGTGCAGGCATTGCGCTGGTCGGCCAAAGAGCTGCTTAGCAGCAATGAAGAAATGGCCGTGGATTATTTTGATTTGCCCGCCCAACCCACCGGCAGCAACAAGGTAAATCTGGTTGCGGTACCCATGACACTGGTCAAAGAAGTGTCAGAAGGGATTATTCACGCAGATCTGGATCTGCAGAGTATTGGTATTGAAGAGCTCAGTCAGTGCGATCTGCTTGAGCCCACAGATCAGGCACAAATTACTTTACTACAGGAACCCGGCGAAGAGGTTTGCCTGAGCATTATCCGCCAGCAGAAACTCTATTTCAGCCGACGCCTGAAAGGCTACGAACAACTCAGCACTTACGGTCTGGAACAGATACAACAGGGCATCGCCGAGACCCTGAGCCTGGAAATCCAACGCTCGATGGATTATTTCGAGAGTCAGCTTCGCCAGGCTCCGGCCAAGCAGTTGCTGATTTGCATCGACACGCCCTTTCTTGATGAACTGAGCCAGACTCTGGGGCAGATGTTGATGCTGGAAACTCACTTGCTGGAAACCAACATCGATAAAGCAGAAGGTCTGCGCATCTCTCCTGATACCATTACCAGCTTAAGTGCTGCCCTGCGTCAGCGTAACGGAGCGGTGGCATGAAGAATCAGGTCAATTTTTATCAGCCATCCCCCAAGTCCGGATCAGAGTCTGTCAATCTGAACCTGGTACTGATCTGCTGCCTGATTGCGACGGTATTAGTCGCAGGGTGGTCAGTCTACAGCAGCGCCGAACTTGACCAGTGGCAGGCCAGAGAAAAAGCGCAAAAACGTGATCTGGACAATATCAGACAAAGATTACAACAGGCCACCGCCGCTCTGGATACCCAGCCCGATGTCAGGCTGGTGCAACAGGCCGAACAATTGCAGCGGGAAATTCAGGCGCAGAACTACCTGCTTGGCCGCCTGCGCAATGAGCAGCAAACAGGTCGCGGAACCTATGCTCAGTTGATGCTGGCGCTGGCCAGTCAGCACCAGCAGGACATCTGGCTGACCCATATAGCCGTTACGGGTAACCGCCTGCAACTGCAGGGCAAGAGCCTGAGTGCAGAATCGGTACCCCGCTGGCTACAGGGTCTGAGCAAGAGCGATTATTTCGTCGGTACCCGGTTTGGTTCCCTCAAAGTGTTCAGAGATGAAGAGCAGTTACTTAATTTTATCCTCGGGGCCACGGAACTGCAGCCAGACAACGCGCTGAGGCCAAAATCATGAACTATCAGCAACTGCAGCAATGGTTCAGCGCCAGACAACCCAGAGAACGGCAACTGGTATTGATCGCGGCGCTGTTCCTGATCCTCTATGGCGGCTATGTGCTGTTTATTGAGCCTGCACAGATCAGAACCCAGCAGTTTCAGACACAGGTCAGACAATATCAGGCTCAGGCGTCGGGTTTGCTGAGTCAGATTGAAACAATACAGCGCAACAGTCAGGATCCCAATGCAGCGGTTAAGCGTCGTATCAGTCAGTTACAACAGCAACAACAACAGCTGCAACAGAATATTAATGATGGCACCCGGGATTTGGTGCCTCCCCATCGCATGCGTGAATTATTGCAGGCACTGTTGGCTGACAACGATAAACTGCATCTGCTGGAGATGCGCTCACTGCCAGCGGTAAATCTGACTGAACAGGAACAGGACTCGCCCGGGCAAAATATTCCCATGCCCGGCTTATATCAGCAGGGCATAGTGCTGATACTCGAAGGAAAGTATTTTGACCTGCAGGAGTATCTGGCCGAGCTTGAGCTGTTGCCATGGCGTTTTCACTGGAAACGCCTGGACTATAGTGTACAGGAACACCCTGTTGCCAGAATGCAACTGGAGCTTTATACACTCAGCACCGATAAGGCGTTTGTAGGAATATGATCATGAAGCGGCTGTTGTGGTTAATCTTGATTGGCAGTGCCGCTGTGCAGGCACAATTGCCGAAAGATCCTACCCGTCCTCCTCCTGCTCAGACCAACTCCCCGGTTGCAGCCGGACAGGATGTGCAGGATAGCAATGCAGGAATGCCTGCAGTGACCGCGATTTTTATTGGTCCTGAGCGCCGATATGCCATAGTGGGTGGTAAAGCGCTTTATCAGGGCGAGCAATTCCGGGACATGGAGGTGCTTGAGATCCGAGCCGGATCGGTGCTGTTCAGACATAACGATAATGATATTGAGGTTGCCCTCAGGCAGGACAAGACATTGAAAAAAGGTAAAGCCAATGGCTTTTAAGCATGTAATTTTAGTTTCATTGCTGGTTTTGATCGCCGGTTGTCAGAGCAATCAGGTTGGCAAAGAGGCTTCACGCTCGCTGGATAATGCGCTGGAAGACAGCAGCAGCCCCCGGGATAACAGCGATAAGAAACTGCAGGAGTTACCTCAACAGGTGTCAGAATTATTGCTGGCGCCCGATGCAAGCGAACAGCAGAACCCTTTGTTCAGTGAAGAGCGCTACGATATCTCCGCCAATCAGACTGAAGCCAGAGACTTCTTTGCCGGGCTAGTAGAAGGCACGCCCTATTCCGTTGCGGTTCATCCGCAGGTAAGCGGCAATATCGCACTGGATCTCAAGCAGGTCAGCCTCAGCGAAGTCTTTGAACTGGTGTCTGAGCTTTACGGCTATCATGTAGAGCGCAACGGCAGTGTGTTTCGTGTCTATCCCTCAGGAATGCGCACAGAAACCTTTCCGGTTAACTATCTGATGATGACCCGCGATGGCTCTACTCAATCCAGTATCGTGTCCGGTGGTGTTTCCTCCCAGGATGGCAACCGCTCCAGTGGCAACAATGTTAACAGCTTCGGCGGTAATCAACTGACCGGAGGCAACCAATATGGCAACAGCGGCAATCTGAACACCAATTCCAACAACAGTAATGGTACCAATATTTTCACCCGCACCCAGACGGATTTCTGGAAAGATCTCAAAGAAACCCTGCAAAGCCTGATCGGTGAGCAGGATGGCAGAGCGGTTATCGTTTCTCCCCAGGCGGGTCTGGTCACTGTCAGAGCCATGCCCGAAGAAATCAGGGCAGTACAAAGCTTTCTGCAACTCACTGAACAAACCGTGCAACGTCAGGTGGTACTGGAAGCGAGAATTATCGAAGTCACGCTCAATGATGAATACCAGCAAGGCATTGACTGGACCAAGATCGCCAACAGCAGTCGCCTTGGTCCCATCAGTTTCTCCGGTATGAATGTAGGCAATGCCATCAGCAACAGTCTTGGTGGTGTTACCGGGCTGAGCTTTGAAACCGGCAGCTTTTCCAGTGTACTGACCCTGTTGTCTACCCAGGGCAATATGCAGGTACTCTCCAGCCCGCGGGTAACCGCCACCAATAATCAAAAAGCGGTAATCAAAGTCGGCGATGACGAATATTTTGTCACTGATGTGTCCAGTCAGAGCACCATCACTGCGGCCACCACTTCCACCGGCCCGAATATCGAGCTGACCCCGTTTTTTTCCGGCATCGCGCTGGATGTCACACCACAGATCGATGCCGATGGCGGTGTGCTCTTGCATGTACATCCTTCGGTGATTGAAACCCAGGAACAGGAAAAGGTGGTCACCCTGAACGAAGAACGCTTTGTGCTGCCGCTGGCGCAGAGCAATATCCGGGAATCAGACACGGTGATCCACGCCCGCACCGGCGAGATTGTGGTGATCGGTGGCCTGATGCAGACCATTATCAATGAAACCCATTCGAAGACCCCGATTCTTGGCAGCATTCCGCTGTTTGGCGAGCTATTCAAGAACCGCCGGGAATCAGAACAGAAGAAGGAACTGGTGATCCTGCTCAAGCCCACAGTCGTGGAACGGGGCACCTGGCAACAGCAACTCAGAAGCAGTCGTGACCAGATCCGGGACTGGACGGATAGTAACTGACCATGTATCTGTATCACTTCGGACTTCAGGAACTGCCCTTTACGCTGACGCCCAATACCAGCTATTTCTTTGGCCTGCCCAGTCATAATCAGGCCATCGAAGTGCTCACCACTGCGCTGAAAACCGGTGAGGGTTTTATTAAGGTCACCGGCGAAGTGGGTACCGGCAAAACCCTGATATGCCGCAAGTTACTGAATGAACTGCCGGATCATTTTGTCTCCGCCTATATTCCCAATCCGTACCTGTCTCCGGCTGAGTTGCGGGCCGCGGTGGCCCGCGAACTTGGGGTAACCTTAAGCATTGATGCGGATCAACAGGAATTTACCCAGCGTATTCAGCAACGGCTGATCGAAATTAATCAACAGCATAAAGCCGCTGTGCTGATTATTGATGAAGCCCAGGCGCTGCCAGTGGAAAGCATTGAAGCACTGCGACTGTTTACCAACCTGGAAACGGAGTCGAGGAAATTGTTGCAGGTCGTGCTGTTCGGTCAGCCGGAGCTGAATCAAAAGCTGGCCTTACCGGAATTACGCCAGCTAAAACAACGTATTACTTTCAGTTATCAGCTTGCCTGTATGGATTTGGAGCAACTGATTCAATATGTGCAGCATCGCATGCGGGTAGCGGGCTATCGTGGCACCGAGATGTTTAATCGACGCTGCTGCAAATTACTGTTCCGGGCATCTCAGGGCACACCGCGGATCGTCAATGTGCTGTGCCACAAGGCGCTGATGCTGGCCTATGGCGAGGGCAAACTGCAGGTCAGTCCACGGCATATTCAACTGGCCATCGCCGATACTGAAGCCGCCTGGCAAAGCCGCCCCTTTAACTGGTTATGGCTGTATGCCTCCCTGCTACTGGTAATGCTGGTGCTGGGCAGTTATTACTTTTATCCGCCGGGTACCTTATGAGTGTCGTCAACAAGATGCTCCAGGATCTGGAGTCACGCAAACAACAACCCGACAATGCCAATTTTCAGCCGCCGGCGAAAAGGCGCCATGGCTGGTGGATCTTTGGGGTACTGCCGCTGGCATTAATTCTGGCCGTCATCTACTGGTTCTGGCCGGTTTTATGGGATGCCAGCGAACCTGAACCGCCACCCGGGCCGGTAACGCAGGCTAAGCAAAGTGTGCCTGTACAAAACACTCAGCCAGTTGAGACGGCCGGGATCACAGCAAAACCTCAGACTCAGCCTGACAAAGAGGACGACAGCGAAGTTACTGAAACAGCCTCTCAGCCACAGACGCCACCACAACGGCCGGTAACGGATTCTGCCACTGCCGCCGGGGCCGGGCAGGCGTCAGCACCCCGGCCCGATGATTCGGATGACGATGCCACCACAGCTCCACGGCAACAAACACAAGACTCCGGCCAGTCTGCACCTGAATCCCCGGTACAGAAAACACCGGCCTTTAGTAAAAGCAAAACGGCCACCACGGCTGAACAACGCTGGCAACAGTTAAAAGCCCGGGTCAGTAAAGCCATGAGCGAGGGGAAAGATGCAGAGGCCATTTCAGGTCTGGAACAGATGCTGGAGATTCAGCCTGACAACCATCAGGTAAGACGCAATCTGGCGGCACTGCTGCTTAAAAACGGGGCACATAGTCGCAGTGGACTGCTGCTGGAGCAAGGGGTAAAGCTTTATCCACAAGAGCTGTCATTGCTGCAGTCGCTGGCACGCTTTTATGCTCAGAACGGGCAGACCAACAATGCCCTGAGGTTACTCAAAGGCCACAATCCTGAGGTGTTGCAACATCCTGACTATATTCAGTTAAGGGCCAGGCTGGCCCAACAACAGCAGGATCATCAACAGGCCCAGCAGGATTACGCCCTGCTCAGCCGCTATCAGCCAGACAATATCAAGTGGCGTCTGGGTCTGGCGGTGTCGCTGGATCAGGATGGTCAGTATCAGGCCGCCGCAGAGGTATACCGTTGGCTGGCGGGTGCCGATACACCGGCAGAAATCCGCGATTTTGTGCAGCAGCGGCTGACGGCGTTGGGAGGGTAATCAGAATGTCCGGCTTACAACCAAAACTTAAGATGCGTCTTGGCGATCTGCTGGTGCATGAAAGTATTATCAGCGAAGCGCAATTACAACAAGCCCTGGATGCGCAGAAACAAAGCGGTCGTAAGCTTGGCCATACCCTGGTGGATCAGGGGCTGGTAAAAGAAGAACAGTTACTGGAGTTTCTCTCCCAACAGTTAAAGGTGCCGCTGATCGACATCAGCCAGCGCAGCCTGGATAGTAATGCAGTAAAACAGTTACCTGAGGTGCAGGCCCGCCGCCACCGGGCACTGGTGTTAGAAGAACACCCGGATCACCTGCTGATCGGCATGAGCGATCCGGCCGACCTGGCCGCCATGGATGCGCTGGGCAATATTCTGCCTAAGCCGATTAAAGTTGCAGTCGTCAGAGAATCACAGCTTCTCAGCGCCTTTGATCGCCATTACCGTCGTACCGAAGATATTGCTTCCTTTGCTCAGGAGCTGGCCAGTGAACACAGCGAAGCCGATGAATTCGATTTTGCCGATCTGGGTACCGAAGACGGCGATACTGCCGTTGCCCGCTTGCTCAAATCCATCTTCGAGGATGCCGTACAGATGCAGGCCTCAGATATTCATATTGAGCCCGACGAAGACACACTGCGCATCCGCTTACGGGTAGACGGCGTGCTGCAGGAAAGCCTGATCAAAGAACGTAATATTGCCTCGGCACTGGTGCTGCGTCTTAAACTGATGTCGGGTCTGGATATTTCGGAAAAACGCCTGCCTCAGGATGGCCGTACCCACATCAGGGTCAAAGGCCACAGCATCGATGTGCGTTTATCTACCATGCCGGTACAACACGGCGAATCTGTGGTGATGCGACTGCTGGATCAATCGGCCGGACTGCTGAGCCTGGATGAAACCGGTATGCCGCAGGAGATCCTCGGCCGTTTCCGCCATCTGCTGCATCGCCCCCATGGCATGGTATTGGTCACCGGGCCTACAGGGTCGGGTAAAACCACCACCCTGTATGGCGCGCTGAGTGAACTGAATCAGCCGGGGGTGAAAATCATCACCGTAGAAGACCCGGTGGAATATCGCCTGCCACGAATTAACCAGGTACAGACCAACAACAAGATTGGCCTGACGTTCTCCAGCATACTCAGAACCACCCTGCGCCAGGATCCGGATATCATCATGGTCGGCGAAATGCGCGACAATGAAACGGCGGAAATCGGCCTGCGCGGCGCCCTGACCGGTCACCTTGTGTTATCCACCCTGCATACCAATGACGCCATCTCAAGCGCCATTCGCCTTCTGGATATGGGCGCGCCCGGTTATCTGGTGGCCACATCGCTGCGTGCTATTGTCGCTCAGCGGCTGGTACGGCGGCTGTGTGAAAAATGCTGTGAAGATTATCAGCCCAGCCAGGAGGAAATATTCTGGCTGGGCAGTCTGAGTGATGATATCGGGCAGATAAGCTTTAAACATGGCCGGGGCTGCGATAATTGCAACCAGACCGGCTATCGCGGCCGGATCGGTGTATTCGAATTGCTGGAAATGACCGATGCCATGATGAATGCGCTCAAATCTGACGACACCTCCACCTTCAGCCAGATAGCCAAAGCCAGTCCGGGCTATCATCCGCTGGCGAGGTCGGCACTGGCCTATGCCCGGCAGGGCGTCACCAGCGTTGAAGAAGTACTGAAACTGGTAGAAATGGTGGCAGAGCAACAAGTGGGGGGCCGGTTTAAATGGCCAGGTTCAGTTACAAAGCCAGGAGCGCCAATGGTGTGCTGCAGGATGGCAGCCTGGAAGCCGCCGATCAGGCCACCGCCGCGCAGATCCTGCTTAATCGTGAACTGATCCCCATCGACATCCGCCCACAGCAGGAAGAGCGTCAGAATCAGTTTTTCGGGCAGTTGCTGACACCAAAGGTCAAACTCGAAGAAATGGTGATTTTCGCCCGCCAGATGTACTCCCTGAGTAAGGCTGGTATTCCCATACTCAGAGCCATTGGCGGTCTGGCAGAATCCTCCGGCTCCAGGCGTCTCAGACAGGCACTCAAAGACGTGGTGGAGCAGCTTGAGCGTGGTCGTAATATTTCCAGTGCCCTGAACCGCCATCCTCAGGTGTTCAGCCCCTTGTTTGTCAGTGTGGTGCATGTGGGTGAGAATACCGGCAAACTGGATGAGGCGTTTTTGTTGTTGTCGCAGTATCTTGAGAGTGAACAGGAAACCCGCAAACAGATTAAATCCGCCACCCGTTATCCGATGTTTGTGATGATTGCCATTGTGGTGGCCCTGGTGATTATGAACCTGGTGGTTATCCCCACCTTCTCCAGCATGTTTGACCGCGTCGGCGCCGAGTTACCGCTGATGACCCGCTTTCTAATCGGCATGTCTAATGCGTTTGTGAATTACTGGCATCTGATGTTACTGGCGACCATTGCCTTCATCTGGATGCTGCGCCGTTACCTGAAAAGTGACGCAGGCCGCCTGAACTGGGACAGACGAAAACTCAGAATCTATGCCATTGGCAATATTATCGAGCGTTCATTGCTGTCTCGCTTTGCCCGCAGCTTCGCGATGATGGTCAGGGCTGGCGTGCCCCTGACTCACGCTCTGACCCTGGTGGCCGATGCAGTAGATAACAGGTACATGGGCAAACAGATTCTGGAAATGCGCAAAAATATCGAAAAGGGTGAAGGTTTGTCCAGGGTCTGTGGTGAAAGTGGACTGTTTACACCCTTGGTGTTACAGATGATCAGTGTCGGCGAAGAAACCGGTCAGGTGGATGAGCTGTTAACCGACGTGGCTGATTTCTACGAACGTGAAGTGGCCTACGATCTTAAAAGCCTGACCTCAAAAATTGAGCCTGTGCTGATTGCCATCGTGGCGGCTATGGTGCTGGTACTGGCATTGGGGATCTTCACACCTATGTGGGACATGATGAGTGCATACAGAGGACGCTGAGTGTGGATGAGATGAATCAACAGTCAGAAAGTGAAAACCGACAACTGCGGCTGATTATGCAGATAGCCATTGTGCTGGTGTTTGCCTCTCTGATGGCCGCTTTTATCTGGTATTTCGAAGACAGCGAAGAAGATATACAACAGACCACCCTGGATTTGCTCGCCGATGAAATGGCCCGCAGTGTGATCAGTGCCCGCTGGCAATGGGAAGCGGAAGGACGACCGGCGAGAATTTTACAGATCCGTTATGACCGCAACGGCAAGGAAACAGACCGGCGGCCTATTGCCATGAGTCATTTAGGCTGGCCAAAGGTTGAGCCCAGCGCCGATGGATGCGACCAACTCTGGAAAACGGTGCTCAATACACCCATGCAGGTGAATAACTTCAGGGTCTATGGTGAGTTTTTTGATGGCGTCAAAATGAGTGGTAAGGCGCTGGACAGCATGTGCAGGTTCAGGGTCTCAACGGGCCCCTATTTTGACTACAAAATTTATACCGGACAGGTAATCAAACGCTGACGTGCGCCGTGCTGGTACGGCGCACGCAAACAGAACTGAAGATGGCAGAGACAACAGGATGGCTATGAAAATCAACAAACAATCCAGGGGCTTTACCCTTATCGAACTGGTTATTGTGGTAGTAGTGCTGGGCCTGCTGGCAGCAGTGGCCCTGCCACGCATGCTGGAGGTCACAAAAGATGCCGAAAAAGCCACCGTTGAGGGCGTGGCCGGAGGCTTCGCCACAGGCGTAGGGCTGGTGCGGGCGCAGTGGGAACTGGAAGGCAGACCGGCCCAGAACGGCGGCGCCAATATCACCTTTGTAACAGTGGGCGGTATCCAGATAGGCATAGACAAAGACACCGGCTACCCCACCGGGGAAGCCGCCAATGATGCCAGTACCGAAGACGACGCGCTGGTTGATCTGGACTGCGTGAGCATCTTCAACCTGATTATGCAGAGCGCCCCTACTATTACAGAAGACTGGAATCAGCGCCCCTTTGAGTCTCATCGCTATTTTACCAAAAGTGCCGAAGCCATTGCGCCGGCCGGCAATGATGTGTGCTACTACTATCTGACCCAGACCATTAAAAATCAGCAGAACGAGCCGGTTGATAACAGTACCGGCAACGGCTTTGTTTATGATCCCCGTATCGGCCAGGTGATTGTGTTCAGTAATCCTTAGGTTGGGTTTAAATCCGACAGAGGCGAGTTTAGGTGTCGGAATAAATTCCGACCTACAACTAAAAATGTTGCTTTCGGGATGGAAGACAGCACAATAATTACAAGGGATATCTACTCGTTAACTTTAAGGCAATATTATGAAGCAAAAAGGTTTTACATTAATTGAACTGATTATCGTGATCGTGATTCTGGGTATCCTGGCCGTGACCGCAGCACCTAAATTTATTGATATTCAGTCTGATGCTACGGCATCCACGCTACAGGGTGCTAAGGCTGCCATGCAGGGCGGTGCACAATTGGTTTATGCCAAAGCGGCTATTGCCGGGGTGCAGAATCAGGCAGCAGACGGTAACGGTGCCCCCACCGTATCTATTAGCAACACTAATGTCAGCTTAGACAACGGTTACCCTGATGCGGATGAAGTAACAGGTCTGGCAGACATCTCTCCATGGGTAGATCTACCAGATAGCGACTGGGATTTCACCGCAGCTGGTGCTGATGATGTTCCGGTTGGCAGTTTTGGAATATATCCTGAGGGGGTAACCCCGGATTTTGATGCAGTTGGAGATGCCAGTTGCCATGTGCTTTACACTAATTCAGGTGGTAACGGCGCCGCTCCGGTTATTACCGTGGTTTCAGGTAGCTGCTAAGCTCTACTGATAACATGAAAACCGCTGGCTATACCTTACTGGAACTGATTGTCGTTATCACCGTTCTGGGGGTGCTGGCGGTGTCTGCTTACAGCCGTTTTCAGGGCACCGATGGGGTGGTGGAATATACCTATCAGGCACGCCTTGTCAGTGCGCTGCGCAATATGCAGACCCGGGCCATGCAGGATACCCGCCCCGGGTATTGCTATCAGATTAATCTGGATACCACCACCCCGGCCTTTGGCCCGCCCACACTGGCCTATGCTGTGGGCGGCGGTGCACCGCAGCAGGCCCAGAGCTGTGCGACCAGCATCGACTTTTCAACTCCTGAGTATCTTCGTACCGGAAACGATGAAATGCCGGGTGAGAATGTGCTGCTTAGCGTCTTAAGTGGTGTCAGCCCAATCGATCATATTGGTTTTGATGGCCTTGGCCGGCCGGTGGATAATACCCAGCAGCCCATCTGCACCAGTGGCTGCACCCTGAGGTTTACCGGCACAGCCAGTGCCAGGGTCTGTGTAGCATCTGAAGGTTATATTTATGCCTGTTAGCAGAGCACCGAATGGGTGGATTACAGGCAGCGCCGGTACCCGGAATCAAGCCATTTGCTACTCTCAAGGCTTTACCCTGATTGAAATGGTGATCGGCATCATTGTATTTGCCGTAGCCCTGACTCTGATCACCAGTTTATTGCTGCCCCAGTCCGCCCGCAGCATCGATCCCATCTATCAGGCCAGGGCCACCGAACTGGCTCAGTCACTGTTAAATGAAATCGGTGCTAAATCCTTTGATGAAAACTCTGATCGCAGCGGCGGCTCACTGCGTTGTGGTGAGGATATGAGCGGCGATGGAAATACTGACAACTGCACAACCGCTGCCGGACTTGGGCTGGATGGCGGCGAAGATTGCAGCAACAGAGACAGCTTTGATGATGTGGATGATTATTACTGTATCAGTAATATGAGCGCGGTGACGGTACTCAATACTCCCGACAGGCCCATGCATGCTTCCATTCAGCCCCTTTATCAGGATTTTCTGGTGAGCGTAGAGGGCTTTTATGACGGCGATATGGACGGCAATAATGACGGCAGCATCAGTTCGCTGAAACTTATCCGCGTGCGCATCACCACTCCCAACGGTGAAACCATGGATTTTGCCACCTACCGGGGCAACTACTGATGCGACTTAAACGGGGTTTTACCCTGATTGAACTGATCACGGTGATAGTGATTCTGGCGATAGTGTCTTTGGGCGTATTCAGCTTCGTGAGTATCGGCACCCGTATTTATGTGGATGTGACCAAACGGGATCAGATCTTAAGCGAAGCCCGCTTTGTGATGGAGCGGTTAAGCCGTGAGCTGCGCCGGGCGGTGCCCAACAGCATTCGCATTTCCGATAATTACCGCTGTATTGAGTTTGCTCCGATAGCCTGGAGCAGTTTCTATGAGGATATTGCCGTATCCCCTGAACCGGCCACAGATGAAATTGAGCTGGCCAGCCTCGATGGTTACCAGCGGGAAATGAACGATAGAGTAGTCGTTTACCCCTTAGAGCCTGAGCATGTTTATCTGGCCGGAGATGATCATAATGTGCCCCCTGCTGCTGATCCGGTATCCGGTAACACCCTGACGCTGGCCTTTGCCCATCAGTTTGCCACCGACAGTCCGGCCAGCCGGCTGTATATTGGCAGGCAACCGGTCAGTTACTGCTTACTGGGAAATAATCAGCTTACCCGTCACACAGGTTACGCTTATCGCGATGTACAGTCTGAGAGCCCGAGCAATGCAGGGATTGGCCCGGGAGTACTGATGGCCAACTATATTATCAATGATCCTCTGGATGCCAATGATCGGCCTTTCAGACTGGAATCTGCTACGCTGAACAGAAATGCTCTGGTGCAATTACAGCTCAGATTTGAGCTGAACGAAGAGCTGGTGGTATTTAACAGTGAAGTGCATTTACCTAATGTTCCCTAGAACCCGACCCTCTCATTTTCAGCAAAACCAGCGTGGCAGTATGCTGGTGATCAGCCTGTTTGTGATTGTGGTCATGGCGCTGCTGGTGCTGACGCTGATCCGGTTATTGTCAGCCTCCGGCGATTCGCTGATTTATGAAGTCTATGGCCTGCGCGCCCATCAGGCGGCAAAGTCCGGGCTGGAACTAAAGCTGACCGAAGTGTTTCCCCTGTGCCCTCTTGGTTCGGTCAATCCGGTCTGCGCAGATGGCAGTCGTAATCTTCCCTCTGCCTGTGATGCTGACACCACCCTGAGCTTTGCCCTGCAAGGGCTACAGAACTGCAGTGTCAGCAGCAGTTGCAGCGTTGACAACACCGGCGACAGTCGCTACTACCAGTTTACCAGCACCGGCACCTGTGAAGCCGGTGATGCGGTTACCGCCCGCACGGTGTCGGTGGATGCCAGGGTGGAATTATGAAGCGCTTTCCGGTTATTTTACTGCTGTTATTGCTGATTCCTGCTATCAGTTATTCAGCAACCTATACCCTGCCCGGGGATGCAGCCTCTTTACCCGGTACCTGCTCTGGTAGCGGCAATGTGGTGAACTGTTCCAGCAATCTTAACTTTGGCAATAATGATACGATTCAGATCAGCCAGCCGCTGACGCTTAATATCAGTGGCAACCTGCAGTTCGGTAATGGATTTAGCGTCAATGCCGCAGGCAACGCCGACGATATGCAGGTAACGGTGGCCGGTAATGTGCTGATGAGCAATAACGCGACCATTAATGCCAGCCTGACAGTATCAGGCTCCATAACCGCTGCTAACAATGGAGAGCTGGAAGGGAACCTGATCGTTTCCGGCACCCTCAGTCTCGGCAATAACAGCAGTGTCAGTGGCAATATCAGCGCCGGTACCGTCGAGATAGCCCAGAACGTTAGCGTGACCGGAAACATTGAAGCGGACAATGTCTACATTAATGGCGGGAACAGTACGGTGGACGGCAATATCACTGCCACCGATACTGTGGTCAATAACGGCACAGTAACCGGGGATATTACCGCCCCTCATATTACCAACAACGGCACAATTGGTGGTTCAACAAGCTGTGACAGTTCCGATGGCTCCGACCCTGCCGATTGTGATGCTGTCGCCACAACCCAATTGCAATGGCTGGCTTTTGAACAACCCGACTGGCTGCTGGATAGCTCTTCCCTTGGTAACCATGCCAGCGGCATAGGTAATGCAGAGCCATTGTTGCTGACCTCACAGATCTCCTGCAGTGCCACCAGCATCCCTGACAACAGCAGCGAATTCATCCAGGATGCCCTCAACACTCAGCTGGATGTCAATGATATCGGCGATAAAGGCACCATATCGTTCTGGTATCGCAGTAATGAAAACTGGCAACAGGTTAACCGCAATAAGATGCTGTTTGACGCCTCGGCTGGCAGTAATGCCCAGTTTGCTCTGTGGCTGGATGATCAGGGCGGGATCAGCTTTCGTTTGTCTGAGTCCGACGGCGATACCCAGTTAATTGTCAGTCAGAGCCTGTACAGCTTTACATCAAGTGACTGGGTACATATTGCCTTCGCCTGGGACATGACCGTTGACACCATCAGGCTGTTTATTAATGGTAACCAGCAGAACCTGCTGAATATGGGCTCTGTTGTGGCCTTCGATGAAGGCTTGCCGCAACTCAGCACCCTGTATATTGGCGATAATCGCAGCTCAACGGTATCCGCTAGCGGTGATTCAGCAGACGGGCTGATTGATGAGTGGCGGGTGTATAATTTTGTTCAGAGCAATGCACAGATCAACGCCGATATCGCCAACACGTCTGATTGTCCGGCACCGGATCTGCAATGTGACAGCTATACCTTCCAGTCAGAGGGCGATTTTGCGACAAACTGGCAGGTATCCACCAGCTCAGGGTCGTTTACTCCGGCGCCTGTCAGTGGGCGGGTCAGACTGACAGAAGCCGTTAATAATCAGTCCACCCGTATTACCCTGAACAAGAAATTCCCTGCGGCCGGTAACCGGGTCGAAATTGAATTTGATTATTATGCCTATAACGGTAACAGCGCCGATGGTATTGCCATCGTTCTCTCTGATGCCACTATCACCCCGCAATCAGGCAGTTTTGGGG
Organism: Lacimicrobium alkaliphilum; assembly: GCF_001466725.1. NCBI lineage: Bacteria > Pseudomonadati > Pseudomonadota > Gammaproteobacteria > Alteromonadales > Alteromonadaceae > Lacimicrobium > Lacimicrobium alkaliphilum. Next base: position 205,928 of record NZ_CP013650.1, on the reverse strand, counting down.
GGTCTTTAGGTTATGCACAGCGTAATAACGGTGATGCCGGCTTTGCCGGTGGCTGGCTGGGTATCGGCCTGGATGAATACGGCAACTTCTCCAATCCGACGGAAGGGCGCACTGGCGGCATTGGCTTCAGACCAGACAGCGTCGCTCTGCGCGGTGCGGCGCAACACGATTATCCTTTTTTAAAAGCTGCCACCGGACTCAGCCCGGCTCTGGATGTGTCCGGTGCCACTCCCGGCCCGGGTCATCGCTACCGTATTGTGGTGGACTCACAAATAGCCGGTACCTCCTTTATCAGTGTCAGCCGGGATACCGGCAGTGGCTTTGTTGAGCTGATTGCGCCTTTTGATGTATTTGCCGAGTTCCCCGACCAGCAACCTGTGGTGCCGGAAGATTTTCTGCTCAGTTTTACAGGCAGCACAGGTGGGTCAGTCAATATCCATGAAATAGACAATCTCGAGGTCTGTGCCATTGAGGCTGAGGATATTTTTGTCGGCCCTCATCATTACAGGCTGCAGCATAACCCGACCGGCTACCTGTGCGGCGCCAGTGAAGTAATTGTTAAGGCTTGTGCGAATCAGGGCTGCGATGAGTTATACAACAACGAAACATCACTAAATCTGACCAGTTCAGAAGGTAGTAGCTGGTCAGCAGCCAACCTGTCCTTTATCGGCTCCACCACCTCCGCACTGAGTGTTGATGAAATCGGCATAGCGACTATCGGTGCCATCAATACTGACCCCGAAGCGCCGGTTGAATGTTATATCGGTGACACGGCATCGAATTGCCAGATTGACTTTGTTGAAGTGGGGCTGGAACTTTCATGGGCCGCCGCGGCACCGCAGGAAGAGATCCCCAATCAACTCTCTCAACAGGGTTTTACTAAAGCGATTTATGTCGGAGTGGCACAGGCAGAGACCTGTGAAGCCGACCTCGAAGGACAGGAACTGGAACTGGCACTGGATTGCCTGGATCCGGCCTCCTGCAATAACAATATGCTGATAGGCAATGATTCCCCTACCGGCAACCCCAACGATTATTTCAGCACTGGCATCACCTTTAATGAGCAGGGTATTGCCGTGATTCCGCAAGAATGGCTGCGCTATGATGATGCCGGGCAGGTACAACTCAGGGTCAGAAACAGCGAACAAAATGCCATCGGGTTAAGCAATGGCTTTGTGGTTAAACCTACCACACTGGTGCTAAGCGCAGATAATAACAATCCTCATATTGCCGGTGCCGATTTTAATCTGACGGTACAGGCAGTTGGCTACCGAGAGATGGTCACACCGAATTATAATGTCAGTGATGGTATATCAGGCAATCCGAGTGACCTTTACCTGCAATTAATAAAAGCTCTGCCGTTAAATGAGGGCACGCAAGGGGCGTTAAGCCTTGGCAACCAGAATGTGGCCAGTCGTGACCCCGCCAAAGCAGTATTGACACAAATCAGCAATGAAAATGCCTTTGATTTTGATAATGGGACCGGCAGTTCCCTGGTAAATTACTCTGAAGTCGGCAGCATAGAGATACAGTTGCAGGACTCGGATTATATGGGCGCTGGCAGTATCGGTTCCAATACACTGGCTCTGGGCCACTTTATCCCCGCTTACTTTTCTGTGACCGCCGATGTACCCCAATTGCTAGACACCTGCACTGAGGGCACAACCCCCTTTAGCTATGTGGGTGAGCCAATAGGCTTTGTGGGCGAAGTTATTGGCTATAACGAAGAGAGCGAGGAGTTGTCGGGGATCCATATTGAAGCCTACAACCAGCTCGGTGGTGTGACAGAAAATTATGCCGGTAACTTTTGGAAACTGGATATCTGGGAGCCGGACCCTCAGGATGGAACTCCCGCCCCCATCATTTATAGCGACAGCAACTATGAAAATGACCTCAATGAAACCCTTAACGCCAACCTTAGTGAGCAACAAGTGGTTCAGGATGAGGATGAACAAAATATCTACGATGGCAAACGTATTTTTCGTATTAAAAATCCTACAGTAACTTATGAAAAAGGTCTGACAACTCTGGAGCCGTTCGAGCCATCACTGGCTATCACTATCACCGAAGCGGCACTAACCGATAGCGATGGTGTATGCTTCAGAAGTTCTGCTACCGATCCCTGTCAGCCATTCACCATAAGCAACATCACTGGTGCCAATCTGCGCTATGGCCGTGCCCGTTTAGCTAATGCTTATGGTCAGGAAACTGAGCCTCTGCCCGTACCGCTGCAACTGGAATATTATGATGGCGCACGCTGGCTACTTAATACCGATGATAACTGCAGCACTTATAATGCCGATGATCTGCAACTGAACACCGCACTTACCACCTTAGCGAGTGGGGATGGCCTTGTTACCGGTGGTCGGCCTCTGGTGCCTGCAATGAGTTTTATACTCAGCGCGCCGGATGAAATGGGCGAAGTTCGGCTAGAATGGGAAGTGCCCGAATCGCTGCAGTTTGACTGGCAGGGGGATGGCACTGACCTGTCCAACCCCACTGCAGTAGCCACTTTTGGCCAGTACCGCGGTAATGACCGCATTATCCACTGGCGCGAAGTCTTTGAATAACTGCGCCGAACCAAAGTAAAACACTTATTCACCGCGGAGTCGCAAAGAACACAGAGAGGTCAGGGTATAAACTTTATACTTCTCCGCGTGCTCTGCGACTCTGCGGCAAGGTCTTTTCAATCGTCAACAACACGAGGAAACACCCCCCTGTCATGCCCGAAGTTGTTGTCGGGCATCCAGCGACTTTTTATGGTGGCAATTTCACTGCGGAGTCGCGGAGGTAACGAAGGTTAAAGGTTCAAGTTTCTGTGTCCTCTGCGGCTTTGCGCCTCTGCGAGATCGAATTTAATGCTGTAATTCACCACTGAGTTGTAGGGTCGAATTTACTCGATCAATATTCTGGGGCAGTCCAATAAATTGGTATCTACTTGATACTGCTCTGCGACTCTGCGGTGAAATCTCTTCAACCTACCTTTAAACTGAATTCTGCTTGCCCGTGGAATGATATGGCGATTCTGTTGTCTGAATGATGCCATTGTGCCTGAAGCGAAAAGACAGATTTTCTGACTTTGGTCAGAAATTTCTGGCCAAAGGCAAAAAAATCCACTTTTTACCTTTTTTTATACCTAAGTAGTCACTGTCAACTTGTGCAGTGACCGGGGCATTGGTAAAGTTAGGCAATTTGCAGTAATACCCTGTTTTACCCAAAATGGGGACTATAAGGACCGGGTCTGTTCATGTTCAAAAAGCTTCGTGGAATGTTCTCTAATGACTTATCTATCGACCTGGGTACAGCCAACACACTGATTTATGTGAAAGATCAGGGCATAGTGCTAAACGAACCTTCGGTGGTTGCCATTCGCCAGGAGCGAGCCGGTGGCCCCAAAAGTGTCGCAGCAGTAGGCACCGAAGCCAAGCGTATGCTGGGCCGTACCCCGGGCAATATCAAGGCCATCCGGCCAATGAAAGACGGCGTGATTGCCGACTTTTATGTTACCGAGAAAATGTTGCAGTATTTTATCAAACAGGTGCACGACAACAATTTCCTCCGCCCAAGCCCTCGCGTGCTGGTGTGTGTGCCCTGCGGCTCCACTCAGGTAGAGCGACGGGCTATCCGCGAATCCGCCCTTGGCGCTGGTGCACGGGAAGTGTTTCTGATTGATGAACCCATGGCGGCAGCCATCGGCTCCGGCCTGCCGGTTTCTGAAGCCACAGGTTCGATGGTGGTAGATATCGGTGGCGGTACCACTGAAGTGGCGATTATCTCACTTAACGGTGTGGTCTATTCATCATCGGTACGTATCGGTGGTGACAAATTTGATGAAGCCATTATCAATTATATTCGCCGTAATTTCGGCTCCCTGATTGGAGAAGCCACCGCTGAGCGCATCAAACATGAAATCGGCGCCGCTTACCCCGGTGAAGAAGTTCGCGAAATTGAAGTGCGTGGCCGTAATCTGGCCGAAGGGGTGCCCAGAAGTTTCACCCTCAACTCCAACGAAATTCTTGAAGCCCTGCAGGAACCCCTCACCGGCATCGTCTCTGCGGTGATGGTGGCACTGGAACAATCGCCACCAGAGCTGGCATCGGATATTTCCGAGCGCGGTATGGTACTGACCGGTGGTGGTGCATTACTCAAAGATCTCGATCGCCTGCTGATGGAAGAGACCGGCATTCCTGTGGTGATTGCCGATGATCCGCTCACCTGTGTGGCTCGCGGAGGCGGCAAGGCGCTGGAAATGATCGACATGCACGGCGGCGACCTGTTCAGTTACGAATAAGGTGGACAATCAGGCTATGGTTTTATTCAGGGGCAAGTTCGCGATGAACCCGCTCTGCATCCAGAGCCTGTTTGCTTAATATGGATACCATATTTGCCAGAGGCCCGTCACTGGTCAGCAGGTTAGTCCTTGCCAGCCTGCTGTCTTTACTGCTGATTATTCTCGACCACAGGCTCGACAGTTTCAGCACCGTAAGACTTTATCTCAACTCACTGGTCAGCCCTTTGCAGTATATGGCCAATTTACCGGGTCAGATGCTGAATCAGGCATCCAGTGCTGTGACTACCCAGCGTGAGTTGCTGGATCAGAATGCCCGTCTTATCCGGCAAAACATCCTCATGAGTGAAGAGATACAACGCTTTAACCTGCTGAAAAAAGAAAACGACAGATTACGCAGCCTGCTTGGTTCGCCGGTGCGGCCCGGGGTAAGAAAGATCGTTGCCGAGCTGATGGCCGTAGACAACAACCCCTACAGCCATCAGATTGTGATTAATAAAGGTACCATTAATGGTGTCTATGAAGGCCAGCCAGTACTGGATGACAAAGGCATTGTCGGCCAGGTCATGCAGGTAGGTACCACCACCAGCCGGGTGCTGCTGATCGCCGATGTGACCCACGGTGTACCGGTCAGAATTGTACGTAACGATGTGCGTCTGGTGGCTTCAGGCTCAGGGCAGTTATCGCGGCTGACGATCAATCATGTACCTCACAGCACAGATATCGAAGTGGGTGATATTCTGGTGTCGTCGGGCCTGGGTCACGTTTTCCCTGAAGGCTATCCGGTCGGTGAGATTACCGCGGTGGTCCGGGATGAAACCCGGCCCTTCGCCCTGATAAGAGCCAAACCAGCCGCGCAACTGGACAGACTCAAACACTTACTGTTGCTCTGGCCTGATGATGCACCGCAAGAGCCGGTAATTGACCAGCAACAGGATCCCGATGTTTAGCCTGCGTAATTACACTATTGCTATCAGCCTGCTGGTGGCATTAATGCTGCAAATCATGCCAATGCCGATTGTGGCCGATCCTTTCAGACCAGATTGGGTCATGCTGGTACTGGCGTACTGGACCCTGGCGTTGCCGCAACGGGTCAATGTGGGCGTGGCGTTTATCAACGGCCTGCTGCTGGATCTGTTACTGGGCACCACACTGGGTATTCATGGCTTTGCACTGAGTCTGGTGATCTTTATCCTGGCCGCGAATTACCAGCGCCTGCGGAACTACTCTGTGTGGCAACAGGCCTTTATGGTGGGCCTGCTGACCTCTTTGTATCACCTGGTGATTTTCTGGTTGCAGCATCTGCTTACTGACATCTATTTTATGTTTACGTACCTCTGGCCGGTGCTCACCACTATGTTGTTCTGGCCCTGGTGTTTTCTTATCCTGCGCAAAGTACGCCGACAACTCAAGGTGAATTGATATGTTGATTCTTGCATCTGGCTCACCCCGTCGCGCTGAGCTTCTGAAGCAGCTTCAGGTGCCTTTTCGTCAATTGCCGATGGATGTGGACGAAAGCATGCTGAAAAATGAAGACCCCCGGGATTACGTAGTCAGGCTGGCGCGCAAAAAGGCCGAAGCGGGAAGACAGAGGGGCGGTCATATTGATCCCGTACTGGGGGCCGACACCCTGGTGGTATGCAAAAACCGACTGCTGGGCAAGCCCGTTAATGAAGACGACTTTAAGAAGATGTTTGCGCTGCTAAGCGGTGCCACCCATCAGGTGATGACTGCAGTGGCCCTGTACACAGACCACGGTCTTCAGCACCGGCTGGTGCTCACCGAAGTCAGTTTCAAAGTGCTCAGCGACAAAGAAATCGACTGGTACTGGCAAACCGGGGAGCCGAAAGACAAAGCCGGCGGCTACGGGATCCAGGGGCTGGCGGGCCAGTTTGTGACCCATATCAAAGGCAGTTATAGCGCAGTGGTCGGCTTGCCTTTGTATGAAACCAGCGAATTACTCAGGGAAAACCAGGTGTTATGAGTGCAGAACTGTTGATCAATGTGACCCCCTCTGAGTCCAGAGTGGCGCTGATAGAAAACGGCATATTGCAGGAAGTGCATGTTGAGCGTCATACCAAACGGGGCTGGTGGGCAATATTTATCGCGGCAAGGTCAGCCGGGTGCTCCCCGGCATGCAGGCTGCGTTTGTGGACATCGGTCTTGAAAAAGCCGCATTTTTGCATGCCTCGGATATTGTTATTCATAGCGAAGTCATTGATGAGGTCACTGAGAACCACCTGGTACGTCAGGATATCCGCGACCTGGTCAGAGATGGCCAGGATATTGTGGTGCAGGTAGTCAAAGATCCTATCGGTACCAAAGGGGCAAGACTGACCACAGATATCACCCTGCCTTCCCGTTATCTGGTGTTTATGCCCAGTGTCTCTCATGTCGGGGTATCGCAACGGATTGAAGATGAACAGGAGCGGGAACGGCTGAAAACGCTGGTACAGACCTTTTGTGACGACGAGGGCGGCTTTATTCTGCGCACGGCCGCAGAGGGCGCCAAAGAGGACGAACTGTCTCAGGATGCCCAGTTTCTCCGCCGCCTCTGGAACAAAGTCAAATTACGCAAAAAAGAACGCAAGACCCATGTGCTGTATGAAGACCTGCCCCTCGCCCGCCGTGTACTGCGCGACTTTGTCGGCACCGAGCTGGACAAGATCCGTATCGATTCCAAGCTGGTATTCAATGAGCTGGTAGACTTTACCAAGGAGTATGTGCCGGGCTTGCACAGCCTGCTGGAACTGTATCAGGGTGACCGTCCCATCTTTGATCTTTTCGATGTAGAGAACGAAGTGCAGCGGGCGCTGGAGCGTCGGGTAGATCTTAAATCCGGCGGCTATCTGATCATCGATCAGACCGAAGCCATGACCACCATAGACATCAATACCGGCGCTTTTGTAGGCCATCGCAATCTCGAGGAAACCATCTTCAATACCAATATTGAAGCCACCCTGGCCATTGCCCGTCAGCTCAGATTGCGCAATCTCGGCGGTATGATCATCATTGATTTTATCGATATGACCGACAGCGATCATCAGCGCCGGGTACTACACAGCCTCGAAATGGCCACCAGCAAAGACAGGGCAAAAATCAATATTCATGGATTTACCGCACTGGGCCTGATTGAAATGACCCGCAAAAGAACCCGCGAAAGTCTGGAACATATTCTGTGTGGCGAGTGTCCAGTATGTAAGGGCCGCGGTTCGATGAAGACAGTGGAAACCGTCTGTTTTGAGATCATGCGTGAAATTGTGCGGGTAAACCGGGCCTATGATGCCGATAAATTCGTGGTGTATGCCGCTCCCGCCGTGGCTGACGCCCTGATGGGAGAAGAGTCACATATGCTCGCCGAACTTGAGCTGTTTGTCAGTAAACAAATCAAGGTTCAGACAGAACCCCTGTATCATCAGGACAAGTACGACGTGGTGATGATGTGACCACAGCCACCCGCAGGCCGGTCATCTTCTACCTGTCCTGGACCTTAAGAAAAATCTGGACCTTAAGCGCAGTGCTACTGCTGACACTGGCAGTACTGCTCAGCCTGCTGCGCCTGGCGCTGCCGCACATGGACGACCACAAACACTGGCTTGAAAGTTATATCAGTGAGCAATATGGCGCCGATCTGAAAATTGGCAGTATCAGTGCCGCATGGAAAGGTACCGGGCCGGCCATTGTGCTACAGGATATCGCCCTGAATAACCAACTGGATTCACCGATTCAGCTGAATATCGAGGAAACCCAGATAGAACTCGACTTCTGGTCCAGCCTGCTCAACAGACGCTTTCAATCCCAGCGTTTTAATCTTAATGGCCTGACCCTGGCACTGGATATTCCACGGCTGGAAGCCGGCAGCTCTGACTACCCCGTAGTCGGTGCACTGAAAGAACTGTTTCTTGAGCAGTTGCATCGTTTCTCGGTCAATAACAGCGAGCTTTTTCTGGCCACCAACCGCCAGCGCCAGAAGGTGCATATTGAGCAGCTGAGCTGGCTGAACAAAGACAACCAGCATCAGGGCGTTGGATTAATGCAGGTGGCCGAGCTGACCCGTAACTCGACCCGTTTTATTCTCGACCTGCAGGGTGGCAAAGATAACCTTAACGGCACCTTTTACGCCGACGCCAAAGACCTGGATATTTCCCCCTGGCTTGAGCAACTGAATCCGAGCGACAAAGATCTGGCTTTTGCCCGGGTCAATATGACTCTGTGGGCAGATATTAATGACTCCCAGCCCACCTCGTTGCAGGCGGATATCAATGACAGTCGTTTTCGCTGGAAAGATGGCACTACCCTGGACCTGCAACTGATCGATGGCAACTTCAGTGCCAAACCCACAGGCTCAGAATGGCACTACGCTATCCACGATCTGCAACTGCAGATTAATCAGCACGAGCCTGTCAGTCTTAACTTCCGGGGCAAGCGCACGGCACTGGGTGAACTTGAGATGCACACAGACAGGCTCGGATTGGGATCAGTGTTCCCTCTCGCCGCCCTGTTTATGCCGCAGCAGCGTTTTGCTGAATTATCGCAGCTCGATCCACAAGCCGATATCACCGGGCTCAGCGTTGCCGTTGACGGTGCCGGTACCGCGCTGGCACTGGAATTTAAAGACTTCAGCACCACCCAGACCGCGCTGGTGCCTGGTCTGCGGGATCTGTCGGGCCGTATGGACTGGCGCTATAACATAGGTCGCCTTCAGTTTGATGCACAGGACAGCACACTGCACAGCGAATTGCTGCTTGGTAATAATCTGGATTACCAGCAACTGGCAGGGGATATTTATTTCAGCCTTGAAGAACAACAACTTAGCATTGCCGCCCCACAAATCCACTTCGACAGTAAGAATCTGCAGCTGACACAGGCCCTGCATTATCAGTCAGGTAATAACAATCTGAGTCTGCTAACACGTATTGAAGAAATGGCCGTAGAACACGCCCGGGATTATTTCCCCGGCGAGCTGATGGGAAAAGGCACTCAGTCTTATCTGGAAAGAGCTCTGGTGTCGGGCCGGATAGATCAGGCAACGGTACTTTGGCATGGGCCGGTGGATCAGTTTCCCTTTGCCGAAGACCAGGGGGTCTTTCAGGCCCGGGTAGCTATCAAAGACAGTGAATTCGACTTTGATCCCAACTGGCCGTCGCTGACTGAACTGGATATGCAATTGCTGTTTGAAAACGAGAGCCTGACCATGACCAGCCAGTCAGGCAAATTGCAGGACCTGGAGATTGGCGAGGTCACTGCAGTGATCCCACGACTGGTCAGTGATGCGATACTGTCTGTCGATATCAATACCCGCTCCAGTGGTGAGCATGTTACTGCACTGATGAATAACAGCCAGATGGCTGACTCATTGGGAAAAGTGCTGTCGGAAATTCAGATCGGGGGCGATCTGAGCACAAGCATGAATCTTGAGATCCCGCTGAGCGGCACTAACGTGGTCGCCAGCGGCATTGTCCGTTTTGCTGATAATCCGGTCTATATACAGAGCCTGGATCTGAACCTGGACCAGCTCACCGGCGAGCTTGAGTTTGTAAACGACAAAATTGCCGCCGAAGATCTGCAGGCCCGGCTGCTGCAAAGCAATATTGTTGTGAGCCTGGCCGGCAAACAGAAAAAAGACAACTATAGCGCCGACATCAGTCTTGCCGGTGACTGGGATGTGCGTCAATTGCTGAGCGAACAAGGCAGTGGTCTGGCCGAGTTTGTGGAGGGCAATGCCGACTGGCAGGCAGAGCTCAATCTCAGTCTGCCAGAGCAGGGCTATGAATATGAGTTCCACCTGCAATCTGATATGGCCGGTTTTGCCTCAGCCCTGCCCGATCCTTTCGCCAAGCCCCTGGAGCAGGACAAACCCCTGCTGATTAATGTGGAAGGTGATGAACTGGTCTCCAATGTACGCATTCAGTTTGGTGACAGGGTCAGATTCAATGGCCTGTTACCCCATAAAGAGATGCGTTTCTCACGGGCCCATCTGGCATTGGGAGACAGCAGCTTCACCGGCATGGGCACGGGCTTCAGCATTTCTGCCAACCTGCCCTTTATTAGTGCCGAAAAGGTCTATGAAAGCCTGCAGGCATTAACGGGCTCCATCGAAGAACCCGAGCAGAGCCTGCTGGCAATGCCGGAGCGGATCTTTGTTAACGCCGAGCGGTTGGATCTGTTTGGTGGCGAGTTCAACCGGGTTGAAGTCAATGTTAAGAACACCGATATCGCCTGGCTGGCCAGCCTCAATTCAAGCCAAAGCCGCGCCGATATTGAAATCAGCCATGACTGGCGCGGTCGGGGCCTGCGAATCGACGCCGATTACCTCAACCTGCCGGCCTGGCAACAACAGACAAAGCCCGAGCCCGACAGGAGTAACAGCCTGCCACCACTGGAAGTTAACTGCAGGCGGTGCAGCTACGATGGCCGTGAGCTGGGCAAGGTGCGTCTGAAACTGAGCCCTGCCAGTCACGGCATGCAGATAGAAACCCTGGATATCAGCCGCAATGGCGACCGGCTCACCGCCACGGGTGACTGGCTGATAGGTGATGTACGCAACGAAACCCGGCTGGCGGGCAAATTCGAATCCGACGATTTCGGTGCTCTGCTCAAGGACTTCGGCTTTGATGCCGGCGTACGGGACTCCTCAGCCAGTATGGATTTTGATCTGAACTGGCAACAGGCGCCTTATGAATTCAACTTTGCCACCATGAGCGGGGATGTAGACTGGCGCTTAAGCGATGGCTATCTGACTGAGGTCAGCGATAAAGGCGCACGAATATTCAGCATCCTCAGCCTTGAGTCCCTGATCCGCAAACTCACACTGGACTTTCGTGATGTGTTTGCCAAAGGTTTCTTCTATGACCAGATGGGCGGCACCTTCCAGATCGAAGATGGCCTGGTCAGCACCGAAGATACCCTGATAGATGGCTCTGCCGGCAAAATGACCCTGGCCGGATATACGGATCTCAATACCCAGGCCATCAATTACAATATCGGCTTTACCCCTAAAGTGACCTCCAGCCTGCCGGTGATTCTGGCGTGGATGATTAATACGCCGGCGGCTATTGCTGCACTGGCCATCGATGAAGTGTTAACCTCTGCCAAGGTGATATCCAATATCAAGTATTCTCTTACCGGCACCCTGGATGAGCCGGTACTAGAGGAGCTGGGCCGTGACAGCAGAGAAATTCAGCTGCCGGCCAAGGCATTACCTCAGGAACAGCAGCAGAATAAAGGCGCGCTGGAAATTAATACAGAGGAGGCAGTAAATGGCTAACCTGATTGCCTTACAGATGATTTCAACACCAGACCCGCAGCAGAATCTGCAGCAGGTGGACAAGCAACTTGCTAATCTGCAGGTGAATGAGCCGACACTGGTGGTGCTGCCAGAATGCTTCGCCTGTTTTGGCGGCAGTGATAAAAAACAACTGGAACTGGCCGAACCGCCGGGGCAGGGGCCGATTCAGTCAGCCCTGTCGGATTTGGCCAGAAAGTATGGAATCTGGCTGGTAGCCGGCACCATGCCCCTGCAATCGCAAACCGACAACAACAAATTTACGGCCTCCTGTCTGTTATTTGATCCGCAGGGAAAGCAGGTAGCTGAATATCAGAAGATCCATTTGTTTGATGTACAGGTAGAAGACAATACACGCAGCTACAAAGAATCGGCCACAACCCAGGCTGGCAACAAGGTAGTGGTGGTCGACAGTCCCTTTGGACGTCTTGGTCTGGCAGTATGTTATGATCTGCGTTTTCCGGGGCTGTTTCAGGCAATGGAGCAGGTGGATGTACTGGCGCTGCCCTCTGCATTTACTCAGGTAACCGGCCAGGCCCACTGGATGCCACTGTTGCAGGCCAGAGCCATTGAAAAACAATGTTATCTGGTAGCCGCCAATCAGGGCGGAGAACATGCCAATGGCCGCCAGACTTATGGCCACTCGGTCATTCTGTCACCCTGGGGCAAAGTGCTGAATATGATTCGCCATGGTGCAGGGATTGTTCAGGCCAGTCCGGATAACGAAGAACTGCAGAAAATCCGCCGCAATATGCCCGTCAGCCAACACAACCAATTCAGGAGCTATTCGATTGAATCAACAGGTTGAACAAAATTTACTCCATGCCTCAGATCTGCAGGCGCAGGACTTACAGCAGGCTCTTGGGGTTATCTATGCCCACGACAATGACTTCGCCGACCTGTATTTTCAGTCCAGCCATCACGAGAGCTGGGTGCTGGAAGACGGCATTATTAAAGATGGCAGCTATAACATAGAGCGCGGTGTCGGCGTACGTGCCGTCAGCGGTGAAAAAACCGGCTTTGCCTATTCAGATGAAATCTCCAGAGAGGCCCTTTTTCAGGCCTGTAAAGCTACCCGCAGTATTGCCCGTGCCGGCGGCCAACATCAGGTTGCCGCTTTTCATGGGCAGAACCCTAAAAGCCAGTCTTTATATCAGGCCTTTAATCCCTTAACCGATTTGAGTGAGCAGGATAAAGTGACACTGCTGCGTAACCTGGATCAACATGTTCGCCAGCTGGAGCCGGATATCAGCCAGGTTATTGTCAGCCTCACCGGTGTCTATGAAGAGATTCTGGTGGCCTCCACCGATGGCACATACAGTACCGATGTCCGGCCATTGGTCAGACTCAACTGTTCTGTGCTGATGGAAAAAGATGGCCGCCGTGAACGGGGCAGCGCTGGAATGGGTGGCCGTTACGGATACAGCTGGTTGCTGGAACTGGAAAAGGGTCAGCCCAGATATCAGCAACTGGCCGATGAAGCCCTGCATATGGCCAGAGTCAATATGCAGGCCATCGATGCTCCTGCCGGTACCATGCCAGTGGTTTTGGGTAATGGCTGGCCTGGCGTGCTGTTACACGAAGCCGTTGGCCATGGCCTGGAGGGCGATTTTAACCGCAAGGGCAGCTCGGCGTTCAGCGGCCGTATTGGCGAACAGGTGGCGGCCAAAGGCGTTACCGTGGTGGATGACGGCACCCTGAGCCAAAGACGCGGCTCGCTGAATATGGATGACGAGGGCACACCAACCCGGGCCAATGTACTGATCGAAGATGGTGTATTAAAGGGCTATATGCAGGACAAACTCAATGCCCGGCTGATGGGCGTGGCCGCCACAGGCAATGGCCGACGTGAATCCTATGCCCATTTACCCATGCCCCGTATGACCAACACCTATATGCTGGCCGGAAACTATCAGCCCGAAGAAATTATCGCCAGTATAGATAAAGGGCTGTATGCGCCGAACTTCGGCGGTGGCCAGGTGGACATCACCTCAGGTAAATTCGTGTTTTCCACCTCAGAAGCCTATCTGATAGAAAAGGGCAAAATCACCACCCCGGTCAAAGGGGCCACCCTGATCGGTAACGGCCCTGAAGTCATGCGTCAGGTGTCCATGATTGGCAATGATATGGCGCTGGATAAAGGTGTGGGTGTATGCGGAAAAGATGGCCAGAGCGTACCTGTGGGCGTCGGCCAACCCACTCTGAGAGTGGATCAGCTTACCGTTGGCGGGACTGCCTGATACCAGCCCCAGCTTATTCCAGTTCACCTTTAAGATACTGGAACAACTCACGGGATGATTTTGGCGGCTTGTTGGCCGCCTTTTCTTTGTTTGCCTGGCGACTGAGCTGCCTGAGTTTCTGCCGCTCCAGCACAGGGTGTTCTTCAACCACCTGATTAATCACATCGTCTCCCTGAGCGATAATATCGTCCCTTAGCTGCTCAAGATGATGGTGTTGTTTTACCAGTTGCTGGTGCTTGTTCTCCAGTATATCCAGCGCCTCGCGAATAGGCTGCACATCGGTATTGCGCATCAGTTTACCGATTAACTGCAACTGGCGACGGAAACCTTCCTTTTTACGGTTGATGCGTCGGGCCAGCATAACCGCTTCCCTGAGATCCGCTGGCATAGGGATTTTATCCAGCGCCCCCTGCCCCAGATCCACCAGTTTCACACCCAGTTGCTGCAATTCATGCATCTCATTCTTGAGCTGGGTCTTACTCTTGGGTTCAAAATCCTCTTCGTCTTGCCACATTTCAGTCATCGTTTAATCTTTAATGTTACACTGTGCCGAGATACGAGCGATTGTAACACTAAGGCAGCAGTTCCAGAATATGAATCCAGAACAGACACTGACAGATATTCAAAACATAGTAGAAGACACCCTGAAACTGGCGAAAAAACTCGGTGCCACTCAGGCTGAAGCGAGCATGAGCAAAATTCAGGGCATTTCTGTGTCTTCGAGAATGCAGCAGATCGAAACGCTGGAGTTTACCAATGACGGTGGTCTGGGCATCAGCGTTTATGTGGGCCGGCGCAAGGGCAGTGCTTCAACGGCAGATCTGAGCCCACAGGCACTGAAAATGACGGTAGAAAAAGCCATTGAGATCGCCCGCTACACCAGCGAAGATCCGTTTTCCGGACTGGCTGATGAGGCCCTTATCGCCCGTGATATTCCCGATTTAGATCTATATCACCCCCAGGAGCTGGATGCCGAGGCCGGTATCCGATTCGCCATCGAAGCAGAAAAGGCGGCTTTTGAATCAGACAACCGCATCGTTAATTCCGATGGTGCTGCCTATAACGCCAATCTCGGCGTCAAAGTTTATGGCAACAGTCATGGTATTAATGCCGGTTATCCCAGCAGCAGATACAGCCTCAGTTGTGTACTGATCGGCAAACAGGGCGACGACATGCAGCGGGACTACGCCTACAGCCTCAGTCGTGAGCCTGATAAACTTGATACACCCCAAAAGGTTGGCCTGGAAGCTGCTCGCGTCACCCTTTCCAGACTGGGCGGCCGCAAGGCAAAAACGGCAAAGGTGCCGGTGATCTTCCATCATGAAATCGCCTCCGGCTTATTTGGCCATTTTGTGTCTGCTATCAGTGGCGGCAGCCTGTACCGTAAATCTTCTTTTTTACTGGATAAGTTAAACCATCAGGTAATGCCTGACTGGATAACGATTAAGGAACGCCCTCATCTGCTAAAAGGCCTGGCGAGTTCGCCTTTTGATCATGAAGGTGTCGCAACCCGGGATATGGACATCGTCGAGCAGGGCGTCTTACAACACTATCTGCTCACCAGCTACTCTGGCAGAAAGCTGAATATGACCACCAATGGTCATGCCGGTGGCATACATAACTGGCTGATCAGTAACAGTGGCCAGGACTTTGACCAGCTTCTTAAGCAGATGGGTACCGGCCTGTTGGTGACCGAACTCATGGGGCAGGGCGTAAACATCGTCAACGGTGATTATTCACGTGGCGCCGCCGGTTTCTGGGTAGAGAACGGTGAAATTCAGTATCCGGTGCATGAAGTGACCATTGCCGGCAACCTGGCTCAGATGCTGATGAATATCCGAGCCATCGGTACCGATACCGAAACACGTGGCGCAGTGCAATGTGGCTCGGTATTAGTGGATGGAATGCAGATAGCAGGGGAGTAGGATATCTGGTGAGGTGAGAGGAGAAAAGAGTGAGGAGGATATCACCTCTCCCCTGACTCCTCACACCTCACAAAAAATCACCCATCCACTTCGCCACAGAAACGATAACCTTCACCATGGATGGTGACGATCAGTTCCTCGGCACTGGGCTCAGACTCAAAATGCTTACGAATGCGACGAATGGTCACATCCACGGTTCTGTCGTTGGGGCGCAGTTCACGACCGGTCATTTCCATAATCAACTGTTCACGGGTAAGGATTTTACCGGGGTGACGCAGAAACAGGTGCATGGCACGGAATTCACTGCGCGGCAGGCGGAACTCTTTACCAGAAGGGGAAATCAGACTGCGACTGTCGCTGTCGAGCACCCAGCCATTGAAGCTGACCTTATTCGGCAGATCATCATCTTCACTGCTGTTGAGCGTGCGTGACAACAGGTTACGGGCTCTGATGGTCAGTTCTCTGGGGTTAAAAGGCTTGGTCAGATAGTCATCGGCGCCGATTTCCAGCCCCAGAATACGATCAACATCGTTGTCGCGTCCGGTCAGGAAGATCAATCCCACATTCTTGCGATCTCGTACTTCCCTGGCCAGGATCAGGCCATTCTTGCCGGGCAGGTTAATATCCATGATCACCAGGTTGATGCTGTGATTAGCGAAGATGTCATGCATTTCTTCACCGTTCTCAGCTTCATACACCTGATAGCCCTCAGCCTCGAACAGGCTGGTCAGGGTTGTTCTGGTCACTACCTCATCTTCGACTATAAGAATGTTTGGAGTCTGCATCTTGTCAATTCCACGCTTTGTTATACCTGTCGGCATTTAATGTTATCACTGGCACTGGGCCTCTAGCCCTTTAGTTTACCAGAAACTCGCGTCCCTTAGGACGGCTTTTGTTATCGAAAGTTCACTCGCTTTAACAGCGCCGAACTGAATTTCAACTGGGTCTTCTGGTACGCGTCTCGATTAAAAAATATTTTCATCTTTGACTGCAAAGGCAATATTGCCATCATGCCACCCTGCTCAATAAAGTTCAGGCTTTCACCAACGGAAATGGTGTTCTGATTTAACTCGTTCAATAATTCAAATACCTCTTCACTCTCCCGCTCTTCACCGATAAACAACAGATGACAGCGCTGGTCATCGGGTATTTCACTGATATCACTCAGGGTCAGCAGATTAACGTCCCGGCCCTGCACCGTCTTGTCCGGTGCCTGTCGAAATATCTGTGCATGAGGAAAATCTTCTCCTTCAAGAAAACAGAACTGCAGAGTCGAGGCCGCAGGCAACGGCCCGGAAAATTGCGTAAAACCGGCAATATGCAGTAAAAATGGCGCCCTTAGCTGCTCTGAGGTAAAACCTATGGCAGTAGCTGACAAAGAGGTAAACAACACTGCGGCCAATAAAAGGCGCTTGCAACTTGCCATTATCAGCATCACCGGTTCCTTACCTGAGCTGCCTGACTTTCGACCTTTCTCACCGGAAAGAGTATTTCGAAAGCCACACCATGACCTTCCTCACTGCTGACCGTGATCGAGCCGTCCAGTGCCTGAGTGACCAGATTAAAAGCCAGATGCATACCCAGACCACTGCCACCCTGACCGCGTTTGGTGGTAACAAAGGGATCAAAAATGCGCTTGCACAAGTGCTCAGGGATACCCTTGCCGTTGTCTTTATAGTCGATATGTAATCTGTCGTTGCCCTGCATCCTGACGATAATGTCGATGCGGCCTTTATCGATAAATTCAAAACCGTGAATCAGAGAGTTCATAATCAGGTTAATGATGACCTGATTTATCGGTCCGGCCTTGCTCTCAATCACCAAATCCGGATCACAATCTATATTGATCTCATGGTTGACCTTCTTCAATCTCGGCCGCAGTGACATCAGGATCTCATCCATCAACTGAGTGAAGCTGAAGACCCTGGTATTCTCACTGCTTTGATCTACGGCCACCTGTTTAAAGCTGGAGATCAGCTCAGCCGCACGGTTAAGGTTGCGGTAAATAATATTGAGGTTCTCTTCCCCTTCATTCAGGAACCTTGCCAGTGCACTGGCTTTTAAGGTTTTGTTCTTAAAATCCAGTTGCAGTTGGTTAAGCCTGTCTAGCATCATAGTCGAAGCCGTAACCCCAAGGCCTATAGGCGTATTAACCTCATGGGCCACTCCCGCCACCATATCACCCAGGGATGCCATTTTTTCATTTTGCACGATCTGGCGCTGGAACTGATGCAACTTCTCGAGGGTCTGAATCAGCTCCTTATTGGCCTCTTTAAGGGCAGTGGTGCGCTGACTGACCTTCTCCTCCAGGCTCAGATTCAGACGGCGGTGCTCTTCTTCGGCCTCCTCCTGGCGCTGGATATGCTGCTGAATTTTCTCCAGCATGCCATTGAAGGCCTCCGCCAGAATATCCAGTTCCCGCAAACTGGATGCATTAGCGCGATTAGAATAATCTTTCTGACTGGAAATCTGCTGTACCAGATACACCAGGTCCTCAATAGGACGGGTAATGATTTTCTGTAACCTCAGCGTCAGTAAAAAGCTCAGAACCAGAGCCAGCAACAGCACTGAAAGGGTGATCATTACGGTATTCAGTGTCAGTTGATTAAGCGGCTCCGTCGACGCCCTCACATAAACATAACCGACGTGATTACCATCCAGCCTGATTGGCGTAATCAGTTCCAGTCCATCTGAGCCGAATCTGGGCTCTGACAATTCCTGTACGCGGTCAAACATTGCCCGCACCGGCGCCTGACCGGTTTTATTGTAACTGGCAAAAAATTCAGGTTCGTTGGCCGGGTTGAGTTTATACAGGTGAACATTATTGATAACCGTAGCCGCGGCGAGCGCTTCCAGGCTTTTCTCTTCGGTAACATTGTCATTAAAGACGATGCCACTGGCGGCGTTGTGGCTGATGATCTTGGCGAAAGTCACCACTTCACCCTGCATTTCCTCTTTTGCATTGGTAATCTGCATGTACAGGGAGATAGTGGATGCCAGGATCAGCACAATGGTTGTAATAGACATCACAACCCAGATAAACAGGTTCTTGATAGACAATGTGCGTTTATGTTCTGGCATGGTCAGGCTTTAATTCTTGCACCAGGTTATCGATAAGCTTATCACCATATTGATACAATCTTGCCGAAATTAACAATTTTTACCGTTCAAATGACTGAAAATACAGATTCTTGTGCGATCCGGCAGCTTTGGCAGCATTACAGTGAAACGGTTTTTCTGCCTGAGCAGCCGCTGCCTGACTGGCCGCAGGCTGGCATTGTGACAGCCTGCAACCCGCGCGGAAAAGTACTCAGTGATAACGAGAACGCGGCACTTAACGACAAGCTAAGCAACCATCTTCACCGGCTCAGCCTGCCATATATCAGACTCTCTGGCTGCAGCCCGGATCTGAGGCACCGGGAGCCCAGCCTGCTGGTATCCTGTACACAGGATCAGGCCATGAGCCTGGCCGGAGAGTTTAAACAGAATGCCTTTTTCTGGATTGAGAATGATGAACTTTACCTTTGCCCCTGCCTGCTGCAAGGCATGCCAACACGCTCTTTGGGGCATTTCGCCGAACGACTAATCCATAGGTAAGCAGTGCTGGTACAACGCCTGATAATTCAGTGCCGCGTCATACCAGGTAAAACGATGGCGCATGGCCCGTTTCTGCATGGCTATAAACTCTTGCGGATACTCGTGATAAAACAACAAGGCACGGCGTACACAGTTTAACAGCGCCGAACTGTCGGGGGCTTCGAACATAAAGCCGGTAGCCTGATCCGGCAACATCTGCAGATCCAGCACCGTGTCCCGCAGGCCTCCTACAGCGCGCACTATAGGAATAGTGCCATAGGCCAGACTGTACATCTGATTCAGCCCACAGGGTTCGAATAACGAGGGCATAAGAAAGAAATCACAACCCGCCTCCAGTAAATGGGCAATGCGGGTACTGAAATCATTACGAAACACCAGCTTATCCGGGTGCTGTGAGGCATTAAACTCGAGTACATCACTGATCACCGGGTCGCCGGTGCCGATTACCAGCAGCTGCACATTATGCTGAAGTAACTGGCTGAGTACCGGCAATAAATAACCAAAGCCCTTTTGCTCAGTCAGGCGACATAACATGCCCACCAACGGCACCTTGTCATTTACCGGCAGGCCCGCTTCTTCCTGCAACGCGGCTTTGCAGGCGGCCTTGCCCTTAAGAGATTCAGAATTATAATTTTTCGGCAGAAACTTGTCTGTGGCCGGATCCCACTGCTGATAGTCACAACCATTGAGTATGCCGCTGACGTCGTTGGCCCGTAGCTGGAAATCCTGATACAGATTATGGGAACCCAGTGGGGTCAGCAGCTCACGGGCATAATTGGGGCTGACCGCATTGATTTTATCGGCATAACGCAGCCCCATGCGCAGATAATTAAGATTACCCTGGCTGTCTATCTGTGAGGCCAGTTCCCCGTAAGGGCGAATAAAGGGGATATCGGCAAATTTGTGGATGCCCTGATAAGCGCCATTATGGAGGGTAAACAGGGTGCGACTGCGGGCAAAAAACTCACTCTCGTCCTGCTTCACAAAAAACGGACAAAGTGCAGTATGCCAGTCATTGCAATGAATCACATCGGGCTGGAAATTAACCGCTTTGGCCGCCTGCAGTGCCGCGGCTGAGAAAAAGGCAAAACGCTCGGCGTTGTCTCCGAAAGCCTCATAGCCATCAGAGTAAAGCCCGTTCCTGTGAAAATAGTCCGGATAGTCAATGCAATACACCGGCACGGATTCAAGCTCCAGACGCTTGATATTAAAACGGTATTCTTTATCACCCGAAACCAGCTTCTGCGGCTCTGTCAGATTCTCAAGGTTGAACTTCTCCGCCAGTTGCCGGTAATAAGGTTTTACAATCCTGACATCATGGCCCAAAGCGCGCAAAGCCATCGGCAAAGACTTGGCTACATCAGCCAGACCACCGGTTTTTGCCAGGTCTTCCACTTCGGAAACCACAAAGAGTATTTTCATTCAAAGCCAACCTTCATGTCTTTGGGGATCACCACCAGCCCCTGGTCCGTTACCGTCAACCCGCGGGCTTTATCCTGTGCCGGGTTGACGCCAAGTTCGGTACCGGGAGCGATGCTAACACCCTTGTCAGTAATCACACGGTTGAGGAGGCAACCGGCGCCAATATGAGATTTACTGAGGATAACGCATTCACTAAGCCTTGAGCCAGCACCAAGATAAGTATTGAAGCCCAACACCGAGCGTTCGACTCTGGCCCCCACCACTTTACTGCCCGAAGAAATGATGGAATTGAGGATAGCGGAGTGATTGCCCTCTTCATCAGCCAGGATCCTGGCCGGCGGCACCGGCGGATGATAACTGCGCAGTGGCCACTTCTCGTTATTCAGCTCAAAGGGCGGCTTGCACGCCAGCAAGTCCATGTGTGCCTGCCAGTATGACTCCAGAGTACCCACATCACGCCAGTAATGGCTGCTCTGCTCTTCCCCGGGGATCTTGTTCTGGGTGAAGTCATACACATAAACCGGCTTATCGCGGAACAACCGGGGGATAATATCTCTGCCAAAATCATGGCTTGAAAGCTTGTCTTCGGCATCGTTGTGCAGCGCCTTGAACAGCACCTTAGTATCAAATACATAATTACCCATGGAGACCAGTGCCATGCCGGGGTCATCAGGCAGGGGTTTAGGTTTGGCCGGCTTCTCTTCAAAGCCAATCATGCGGTAGTCATCATCAACCTCTATCACACCAAAACGACTGGCCTGCTCAATAGGAACCCGGGTGGCACAGACCGTCAGCGCGGCATCGCGCTTTTCGTGATAGCGGATCACCTGCCTGACTTCCATTTTATAGATATGATCGCTGCCAAAAATACATACATTATCCGGGTCATGAATTTCAATCAGCTTGATATTCTGGTAGATGGCATCGGCGGTACCCTCGTACCAGCGGGCGCCCATGCGCATCTGCGCCGGTATGGCGTCGATAAAGTTGCCGGTCAGCCCGGACAGATACCAGGCCTGACGCAGATGGATATTCAGAGACTGAGATTTAAACTGGGTCAGCAGATAAATCTTCAGCAAATCCGAATTGACAAAGTTATTAAGAACAAAATCAACCAGCCTCAATCCTCCTGCGAAGGGTACTGCGGGTTTGGTACGGGACTGTGTCAAAGGGAACAGACGGGTACCGGCGCCGCCGGCGAGGATCATTGCTAGGGTTCGTGACATGAATACTCCTGATACTATTAAGATGGATTGGTTTTGGGCTCCCGATCAGGAGCCCGGGTATCAGCGAAAAGTATAGTCAACCGGCTCAGGCCTACAGCACTGTGTTGCTGATCCTGATCAAAGAATGGCCCGATAGCGCATCTGCGGAACCCAGATTAAAGGGAGCTCAGTCCCTGAGCCTTTGCTTCCCTGGAAACTTTCCCGTGCCGGATTAGGGCACGTCGGGTTTTGCTTCAGGCAGTTTGTGCCAGATAGCGCCCTCTGAGACTGGCTATTTGCTGCTGCTGATAGTTCAGCTCATCAACCAGCCTGTCTCGCTGAATTTCATGCTGGTACCTGAACTCCGGCTCTTCAGCGATCAGCTCATTACACAACTGAATGCCTGCCAATATGGTGCGGATACGCTCTTTAATCGCTGAAATCGTCTCTGTATGGCCGTATCTCTGACAAATTGGGGTCACATTGGACATAAGTGATACTCCTCGGGGTTTCCCGGAAAAATTACGCTACCGACAGAACAGTACTATTGCCGGATGGTACAAAATTGGTGCCAGAAACATCATATTTAGCCGAAGTGGCTGAATTAAGGGCTTTAAAGCCTATTCAAGGAGGATGACAGCTGCGTGAAGGGAGGGTGACACTTTGGTGAATGCGTCGTTACAAGGCAGCAGAGCACCTTAATAGTGCACTGCTATTTCGCCAGATAGAGCCGGAACTTACTCGATTCGGTTTGCACTTTTACCGCTTTAAAACTTTCCTGCAGTATCGGCAGGTAGGGAATAAAGCTGTTGGCCACCAGTTGTAAACAGGCACCCGGTTGCAGGTATGTTGACAGCTGACGTATAAACCCCAGCGTCACTTCATAGTCGGTGTTCAGACCGGTATGAAAAGGCGGGTTGGTATAAGCTGCCGCAAATTTACCCTCGACCGCGCTCAGGCCATGAGACGGAATCACCCTTGCTTTGACGGCGTTTTTGGCAGCGCTTTGTTCAGCACAATACAATGCCAGGGCGCTGACATCTGTCATTACCACCTCTGCATCCGGATTTTTCAGGCCCAGATAACAGCCAATCACCCCGGCACCACAACCGAAGTCCAGTACCCGGCCCTTTGGCACCGGGTGCAGATTTTCCAGCAACATACGGGTAGCGGGATCCAGGCTACCGGCACTGAATACGCCCGGCAGAAAAGCGATGGGATAACGCTGTTCAGCCACTGCCATATCCACGAATTTAAGCCAGTTGTCGACGGCAAATTCAGATGTCGCCTTATCCGGCTGCATACCGAACAAAGCACAGTGGCGGGCCGAATCCAGTTTCACACAATGTTCGCTGTAAGGCGCAAAGATTTTGGGCGCACTTTTTACCCCGCCTTTATTATCGCCGGCCAGCAACAACTGCCCGCCCGGCACCAGACAATGAACCAGATTAGCGATCAGCATCTGTGCCTGTTCTTTGGCCTTTGGCATCATGATCACAATGCCATCAAAGGTCGCCTCGAGGGGGTAGCTGACACCAAAATAGTGCTTCTCGCTCTGCCCCTGCGCACAGGCCTGGGAATAAATATCAAAATACTGATGAAAACCGCTGATATCCCCGTCCAGCTCCTGAAATACCTGCGCATCCTGAGGGTTGACCAGTAACCAGCGCCCGGTGAAACGGGCACGGTTGCGTATTAATAACTGACTGACCGGACTTAACATCAGGACTCCCGCTCAAACATCAGATCCCATACTCCATGACCCAGGCGTTGACCACGCTGTTCAAATTTGGTTTGTGGCCTGAATTCGGGCCGTGGCACATAGTCGCCACTGGCAGAGAGATTTCTGAAACCGGGGGCCGCAGACATCACCTTCAGCATATGTTCGGCATAATTTTGCCAGTCTGTGGCCAGGTGCCAGAGACCGCCTGTGTGAAGTTTACGGCGCACCAGCTGAGCAAAGTCCGGCTGTACGATGCGACGCTTATGATGGCGTTTTTTGTGCCATGGATCGGGAAAGTACAATTGCAGGCGGGCGAGACTGTTATCCGGGATACACTTTTCCAGCACTTCCACGGCATCGGCCTCAATCACACGCAGATTAGTCAGCTCACTGGCTTCGGCATCCATTAAACAGGCACCGACGCCCGGGCGGTGCACTTCGATGCCGATAAAATCTTTATCCCGCTCGGCAGCGGCCATCTCTACCAGTGACTTACCCATACCAAAGCCGATTTCCAGCACCACAGGCGCAGTGCGGCCAAACACTTCAGTCAGATTCAGCAATCCCTGCTCCATGGTCAGGCCCATGGCCGGCCAGTTTTTGTCGATGGCACGGGCCTGGCCCTGAGTCAGGCGGCCTTCGCGCTTAACAAAACTGCGGATCTTGCGAATATACACACCCTGTTGGGTGTCTGCCTGCTGCTCGGTCATGGTTTGTGGCACTCTTAAATCTGGTCAGGGTTAACTTAAACGGCCGCGTATTATACCTGAGCCTCAGGGATAAGCGAATGGAAAGCCTCTGCCAGCGCCTGTGGACACTCCAGTGGTGCCATATGGCCACAGCCCTTTAGCAGGGTGAAACGACTGCCGGGGATCTGCCTGTGCATCTGCTGCATTTTCTCAACCGGCGCAACCTGATCATATTCAGCGCCGATAACATGAATATTCAGGCCGCTGCTGGCCAGCGCGTCGGTAAGATCGCTCCTTTGTGAGGCCGACTGCAGATGATATTTAAGTACGCTGGGGCCCAAATCCTGCTCCATATCGCGGATGCTCTGCACCGCCTGCTGCCCATTGGCGCCATTGATATTCACCATCTGCGCCAGTCGTTTTTCCGGCATCGGCCCCACCGGCCCTTTTTCCAGTGCCCGGATAATCTGCTGGCGCTGCTGTTTCTCATTGACGGTCAGGCCGGCACTGCAAAATCCCACCAGCGTCAGAGACGCTATCAGTTCCGGATTCGCCAGGGCAAAACGACAGGCGATATAGCCGCCCATGGAAAAACCAAACAGATGCACTTTATCTGCCGCCACGGCATGTTCAGTCAGGCCATCCATCTGCTCCAGCGTTTCGGCCCATTGCAGGGGTACATAACGCCGCTCAGCCAGCTGCATTTGCCGCCACAGGGGCAGAAACACCCGTTCATCACACTGAGTGCCGGGAAGAAACACAACAGGTTGCTGCTTTTGCATCTCAATGCTGCCTTTTATTGGTGAGGACTCATGGTTGCGGTTATCATATCAGCTCAATCCGCAGTATTCAGGACAAACCCGCCCCGTGACAGAGTTTTCAGATAACATTCTGCAATGGTTCGATGATCATGGACGCAAGGATCTGCCCTGGCAGTTAAACAAGACTGCTTATTCTGTTTGGGTCTCAGAGATCATGTTACAGCAGACTCAGGTCAGCACCGTCATCCCTTACTATCAGCGCTTTATGCAGCGTTTTACCGATATCAAAAGCCTCGCCGATGCCCCGGAAGATGAGGTCTTGCACCACTGGACAGGCCTGGGCTACTACGCCCGCGCCAGGAACCTGCACAAAGCCGCACAGATTATCCGCGATCAGTACCAGGGCCGGTTCCCCGATGAATTTGAACAGGTGGTGGCCCTGCCCGGTATTGGCCGCTCTACTGCCGGGGCGGTGTTATCGCTGGCAAAAAACCAGCACCATGCGATTCTTGATGGCAATGTAAAGCGGGTACTGAGCCGCTACCGCGCAATTGGCGGCTGGCCCGGCGAAAAGGCGGTGGAAAAACGCCTGTGGCAACTGGCACAGGCGCTGACCCCACAGCAAAGGGTTGCCGATTATAATCAGGCGATGATGGATCTCGGCGCCAGCCTCTGTAGCCGCAGCAAACCCGATTGTGAAGCATGCCCGGTAAATGCAGGATGTAAGGCCAGGCTCAGCGACCGCCAACATGAATTTCCCGGCAAAAAACCACGCAAAACCCTGCCGGAAAAGCACACTGTGATGCTGCTGCCAAGCTGGCAGGGGCAGATCCTGCTCTATAAACGCCCCCCTTCAGGGTTATGGGGCGGGCTGTGGGGCTTTTATGAAGTGGAACATCCACAGCAGGTAGCGGCAATGGCAGAAAAACTGGGCCTGAGCTTATTTGAAACGCTGGAGCTGGAGCCCTTTCGCCACACCTTCAGTCATTTTCATCTGCATATACAACCGCTGTTGCTGGAGCTTAAAGCGCCGCCAAATGCCGGTGCCGTGCATGAAGATCAACAGCTTTGGTACGATCTCAGCAAGCCAGCCAACGTAGGACTGGCCGCGCCAACCAGCAAACTTTTTAGTACACTGAGCAAAACGCCCCGACAACAAAATTAGGAAGTGAACATGAGCCGCACCGTATTTTGCCAATACCTCAACAAAGAAGCCGAAGGGCTGGACTTCCAGCTGTACCCCGGCGAGCTGGGCAAGCGCATCTTCGACAATATTTCCAAGCAGGCCTGGACCGAGTGGCAGAAAAAACAAACCATGCTGATCAATGAGAAAAAGCTCAATATGATGGACGCCGAACACCGCGCCATGCTGGAAAAAGAAATGCAGGCATTTTTGTTTGAAGGTAAGGATGTGAAGATCGACGGCTATGTGCCGCAGCAGAAAGACTGATAACGAGATCCCTTTAAGGGGTTTTCCGCCCTTTTCTGTTTATTCCTTGCGCAAAGGCACCGAATAGCAAAAAAAGAGGTTGACTTGCGCGGTGCAAATCCGTTTAATACGCACCCACAGCGCGCCCAGATAGCTCAGTCGGTAGAGCAGTGGATTGAAAATCCTCGTGTCGGTGGTTCGATTCCGCCTCTGGGCACCATTAATAAATAAAAAAAGCCCCGCTTGAAATACAGCGGGGCTTTTTTTATTTAAAACACTGCCAGACGCTCTCACGCGGCAAGCCGCGTTAGATTGCTCACTACATCCCTGTAGTTCGTCGCTTCGCGACCATCCTTCGGATGTCCAAAATGGTTCCTGACCATTTGGTCCGCCTCTTTACATACAACTTTTCTTTTGGGGCTCAGAGGCGGATGAGAACCACCGCCTTGTTCGACAAAAATGCCGGGAGCATTTTTACTCGCCACATCCTTGTGGCTCACCTGCTTCGCAGGCCCGCTTGAGCGGTTGCGGATTGCTCCCGGCAATCAGGCTGGACGCCCGGAGGGCGGGCCGAAGGCCGAGTCCCAGGGACGGGACGAGCATTCCGCCTCTCGACTCACTACATCCCTGTAGTTCGTTGCTTAGCGACCATCCTGCGGATGTCTAATGTTCATATCTGCCTTCCCCTTACGCATATCTGTACAGAGCATAGTGAGAAATGCTGTGCCCACTTGACTCTCTGCCAATCAACGGTATTTTCTAACATTTACATCCAGATAAGAAAATATATCTATGGATAGCTTCGATAAGAAAATATTATTCGAACTGCAACGTGACTGCTCGCTGTCACTGGCGGAGTTGTCTGAGCGTGTGGGCCTCAGCCAGACGCCTTGCTGGCGGCGTATTCAGATGCTGGAAAAACAGGGAGTTATCCGTAAACGGGTAGCGTTACTTGACACCGAAGCGGTAAACCTTGGCCTGACGGTTTTTGTGCACTTGAAAACCAACCAGCATAATCCCGAGTGGCTTGGCTCTGTGGCGGACTTTGCCGAACGCGCGCCTGAGATCACTGAGTTTTATCGTATGAGCGGTGAAACCGACTATCTGCTTAAGGTGCTGGTGCCGGATATGAAGGCCTATGATGAATTTTATAAACGCTTAATCAGCCAGGCAGGCTTTTCTGATGTCAGTTCCAGTTTTGCCATGGAGCAGATGAAGTACTCCACCGAGGTGCCTCTGGACTATATTCACAAATAAAAGGGCCTGCCAGGAATAATTTTCTACGATTATATTAATTGAAGAAAACAGTTCTAATCTTCTGTGCTTTGAGCCTGATTGCGTAAACTTTTTCTAAGGCTGCACAGGCACAATAACTGACCTACACGCACGGATTGAGAGCGGAAATGAGTCAGTCAGAACAGCACTTCGAAAGATTCAGAAATCAGATTATCGGCCAGGATCTGGAATACCAGCTGGGTGGTGCATCCCGGCATATCCTTTATGCAGACTGGACAGCCAGCGGCCGTCTGTATGCGCCTGTTGAACAATATCTTACCCATCAGCTCGGCCCCTATGTGGCCAACACTCATACCCAGACCAATCTGACCGGCTCAACCATGACCCATCTGTATCATGAGGCACAGCAAGTTATTAAACGTCATGTCAATGCAGACGAGAATGATGCCCTGATCTGTGCCGGTTCCGGCATGACCACGGTGATCAATAAGCTGCAGCGGATGATGGGGTTGAGATTACCGCAACATGCCCGGGCAGAGATTAACGAAGAGCAAAAACCGGTCGTGTTTGTGACCCATATGGAACATCACTCCAATCAGACCACCTGGAATACCTGCCAGGTCACCGTCGAAGTAATAAACAGAGGAGATGACGGCAAACCCTGTGCTGAACACCTGCAACAACTGCTCACAAAATACCGCAGCAGAGCCGTGAAAATCGGTTCATTTACCGCCTGCAGCAATGTCACAGGAATCAAGACCGACTATCACGCCCTGGCGAAAATTATGCACCGACACGGCGGTATCTGCTTTGTGGATTTTGCCTGCTCGGCGCCTTATGTGGATATTGATATGCACCCTGGGGATCCGGAACAGAAGCTGGATGCGGTGTTCTTCTCTCCACACAAGTTCCTGGGTGGCCCCGGCAGTAGTGGAGTTCTGATCTTTGATAAAACCCTCTACACCAGCCAGTATCCGGATCAACCCGGCGGTGGCACAGTGAGCTGGACCAACCCCTGGGGGCAGCAGGGCTTTTACGATGATATCGAAATCAGAGAAGACGGTGGCACCCCGGGTTTTCTGCAAGCTATCCGGGTAGCGCTGGCAATTCAGGTGAAAGAAGCCATGGGCACTGCGGCGATGCTGAGACGGGAGGCAGAACTGACGCAGATACTGATGGACGGTCTGGCGGCCATTCCCGGTGTCTGTGTGCTGGAAGAAAACATCAGAGACCGGCTGTGCATCGTGTCTTTTTACGTGACAGATCTGCATTACAATCTGATGGTCAGATTGCTGAATGACAAATTCGGCATCCAGGTTCGCGGCGGATGTAGCTGCGCCGGTACTTATGGCCATATTCTGCTGCAAGTCGACAAGATACAGTCCGAGTCCATTACCAGTAAGATCGATCAGGGTGATTTGTCAGAAAAACCCGGCTGGGTGAGAATCTCTCTGCATCCCACCAATACGAACGAAGAAGCCGGTTATATTGTCGATGCGGTGGCGCAAGTGGTCAAAAATGCCTCACGCTGGGCTGAAGATTATCAGTTTGCTCCGCATCTGGGCGATTTCATCACCAAACAGCAGACCAGATTGCCATCGCTGACCGAGTTTTCCTCATTGCCAGCAACACCTGAAAACACCGGCGCGATAATGAAGCCAACAGGAACACAACGCTGGCTTAAGCGCCTGGTCGCCAGTCTGAGCGAGAAAAGCACGGGTTAAACTCGCAACGAATTTGGCCTTCATACGGGCTATTTTGCACCTGCACCCCGGACCGCCATATTTTTGTCTCCTGTTTCAGGCACATAACTTGCTAATCCTGTTACGGATTTGAGCAGGTAGTGGAATGAGTTCCGGAATATGGAGATATGATGAAAAAAATTGCAGCAACACTGGCTCTGTTAACGCCAATTGCCGGGCCTGCGGCAGAGGATTCTGTTCAGGAATATGCAGGTAAGGTCACCGACCTGATGATCACTAAAACCGGTAATGTTCTGGTCGGCGTGAATCAGGATGACGATAACGTGCTGGCTTGTCAGGAAGGTGACTGGCCGCTGATTTTCCAGTCAGATTCCGGTGTCGGTCAGAACTGGCTGGATTTTCTGATGCTGGCACGTAATACCAATCAGAAAATCCGCATCGGCTATTTGCCCGCCCATAGCAGCCGGTGCGCCGTGGAATACGTGGCGGCAACCGCTGCAGATGGCTACGGTGATGGTTCTGATCCTATCGGTGGTGAGGATGACAAACTGATCGAAACCGGCATTTACGGTAATATCGCCCTGATTGACAGTAACGGCCTCACTCAGGCCAGTTTCACAGCCAGCAGTTATTACCGGGATGACGTTCCTGCTGCTGCATTCGATGGCCATACCTGGTCTGACAAAGTGAATGAAGACGCCGGGCAGAAAATTAATCGTGGCTTGTGGTTGTTGCGAAGGGAAGAAAACAAGGATGCCTGGATCCAGGTCGATTTCGGTCAGAAAGCCAACATTTCAGGTATGCGTATCATACTCAACGAAAAAGCCTCACAGCTGGGCAGAGGGCCAAGAGATGTAGTTGTGCAGGTATCCAATGACGGCGAAAACTTCGCTGATCATGAGTCCTTCAGGCTGTCTAATATCGCCGACCAAACCGGTAGCTTCAATTCTGCGATTGAGGCCAGATACCTGCGCCTGCAGATACTCAACAATTTCGGTGATGCTAACTATATCGAAATTGACGAACTGGAACTTTACCAAAAACAGTAATCGCTTCTGGTTGCCGAATATCAGGCCGGCATGCCTTATCCGTGTCCGGTCTGACAGACTTATTCCGAACTTCATCAATATTGATCAATACGGTTATACCGGACAATGAGAGGGGATTACTGGCGATTGATTTGCTAAACGCCTATACGTTGATCTGCAAAGATGAGGATACAGCAATGCAAAAAGTAACCGGAATGGGTGGTCTCTTTTTTCGCGCCAAAGACCCCAAATCCCTGGCCGCCTGGTATGAGCGCAACCTGGGCATTACTCGGGTTCCACAGGATTATGATACTCAACCCTGGCAGCAAAGCGCGGGGCCAACCGTATTTGCACCATTTTCCAGAGACACCGATTATTTTGGCCGCCCAGAGCAAATGTGGATGATCAACTTTCGTGTGACTGACCTTAGTGCCATGGTTAAGCAACTGGAGAGCGCCGGTATTCCGGTGGAAGTCGATCCTGAGTCTTATCCCAATGGCCGCTTTGCCCGCCTGTACGACCCTGAAGGCAACCCGATAGAGCTCTGGCAACCTGAGCAATCCGGCTAACAGGGCATTTTAGTCATACGGAAACCGGTTTACTCAATCCTCTTCTACCAGAAATGGATCAGCTATAGGTTGATATGAAGCCGGCTTATCGATTGGGGTAACGATCAGTTTCGCCGGAATTTGCGGGGCTAACAAGTCACTGAAAATGTCAGTACTGGTAACACTTTCATCCAGCCAGAGTGACAGCGTGTCATCTTGCTGCGGCAGAATCAGTGGCATGGATTTAACATGAATATCCACCAGTTTAGGATGTGGTGGTAGCGTAATCACGGAACAGGAAAGCATGTGCTGACCCGTTCCGTGATGATGCCACTCCCTGCACAACCCCCCCAGAGCAAGCGCTTCACCAGGCGCCGCTTCCAGATCATAGTAATGAACAGGCTTGCCATTCTGGTACTCGGTTTCACCAAAGCCTTTTACAGGAATGATACAACGGCTATGACGGTAAGCATGGAATCCTGCGCTACTGGGAACATCCAGTTTATCGAAACGGGTATTAAAACTGGCAAAGCGGGAAGGCTTAAACCCCTCAATTGTCGGCTCCAGTAACAACCACCAAATAGCGTTTTGCATGCAGCGTTTGCCCTGGATTTGTCGCACTACAGATACCGGCTGCGCAGCACGAATAAAACGGCTGAATAGTTGCCCCTGTGCAGGCCACAGCGCTATGTCGAGCTGATCACAGAGTTCTCTGACACCAGGATCGTCGATTACATTGAGTCTGCCGCACATTTCCAAACGCCGCCAAAAATCCAAGCCACAGCTAAAAGGCTATCACCGGTGATTCCCCAAGTCATGCCTGATGCAGGTTTAGCCTTTGCTGATCAGCACCTCTGGCAGGGGCCAGCTTGCCACAAACTGCTCTCCCTGCCAGTCCTGTATTCTCAGCCATAACTTATCGCCGGCACCTATCTGCTTTGGAGCAATAGCATGCACATGCTGAGAATGACGATTGCCGTGCAATATCCCGGTGTCTCCCTGTTGCAGGCGACTCAAAGGTAGCGGCTCTGGCCCGATACTCACAAAACCCTGGCGAATACTGTCAATCCGCCCTGACGAGAAAGTCAGGGTAAAATCCTTCACATAGTCATCGTGGTGGGCGTAGGGCTGCTCCATATCCGCCGGCATCAGGGTAATTTCATAAGGCCCCACTTGCTGACTGGCCCAGGCATCGGGGAACACGGGCGTCAGTTGCTGATATAAAAACCAGAACGGCAGGATCAACACCAGGCCATTGAGTTTGTACTTGTGCCGCTGCCAGAAGGTATCCTTGCGTCTTGCCATCAGTTCATCCCCTCAGCCAGAGTTTGCCCCTGCACTTTTGCCCGGCGCTGACGTGAGGCACGTACCGTACGACTGCCCCAAATCATAAAGCCGGTGATCGACATGCCAGAGAGGATCAGACCGAATATAAACCAGATAATCTTGGTCCAGATACCGCCAATAGTGCCGTAATGCAGCGGGTCGGCGATATGCGAAAGGGTTTGCAATGCCGTCATATTGGCCGGTTCAATGGCCTCTGCAAGCTCTCCGGTCCAGGGATTGATGGAGAGGCGGTATGAATACTGATCATAAAAGATATGATCGCCACCCCCCATCAGTTTATACATATCGCGGTTATGCTCTGGCATCATCAGATAAGCGCCCTTGAAGTCAGGATAGTGCTGCCTGGCAACATCCATGGCTTCGGAGAAACTGATCATAGCCGGTGCCTGCTGGCCGGTTACAGGCAGCTGGCGGGCCTCTACCAGCGGAGCATGGGGCTCGATATCGATATCCGCATGCCAGAAAATTTGCTGGGTCAGGTACCATAAACCGGTCAGACTCATCAGCATCAGGAACCAGATAGACCAGACACCAGCCAGCCGGTGCAAATCGGTGAGCAGTGTCTTACGACCCTGAGTAACACGTATTTTGGGGCGGGTAAAAGCACGCCAGAAGTTTTTATATATCACCAGCCCGGTTACCAGCGCACCCAGCATCACAATACTCATGGCTGATACCAGGTAGTAGCCCAGGCTGTAGCTACTTTGCCAGGGAAACAACAACCAGCCATGTAAAGAACGCATAAAATTGATAAAGGTGATGTCCTGGTTAATTTGCTGGATCTCACCGCTGTACTGATTCACATAGGCGATAGCATAAGGTTTGTCAGCATCGGTAAAAACCACCGCGTTGACCAGATAGGGTTCAAAGGTCATTACCGTGCTCACATCGGCGCCTGGGTAGGCCTGCTCAACCCGCTCAACCAATTCCGCCACAGGCTTGGCCGGCAGATTATCCGGGTTGCTGGCGCGGGCATTGGGGTTGGTCAGCCAGGTCAGCTCGTGACTGAATACGGCGATGGTGCCTGTGATGCACACAAAACAGAATATCAGCCAGATCGGCAGGGAAAACCAGCCATGCAGCCTGAACCAGAAACGTTGACTCATTTTATCTTGCCCGCAAAAGAGTAAAATCCAATGGCAGGATAATAAAAGGAATACGAACGATTATCAATTCCTGTTAATGCAAATAGTTTTCATTTATACTCCGCGCTGTTTAATTTTATTCAATCAGCAGGAGCCTCCATGACCCCAACCGGACCACGCACGTTCACCCCTTCGCGACTCAACACGGCACTGTCTCTGGCATTGCTGTCCGTCTGCAGCCTGCCACTCGCCAACGCACAGGAACAAAATGAACAACAGTCTGTCGAGCGCCTGGAAGTGCGGGGCAGCCGTCTGGATAAGGCCAGTACGGCCACAGGTTTACCGTTGACCCTGCGCAAGACCCCACAATCGGTATCCATTATCGGTAGTGAATTTATCGACAGTTTCGCGCTTGAGAGTATCGCCGATATTATGACCTTCGCACCGGGGCTTCAGGCCCAGCGGGCCGAAACTGACCGCTATTTTTTCCGCGCCCGGGGCAATGACATCACTAACTTCCAGTTCGATGGTGTACCGGTTAATTACAACAGTTTCTTCAACGATGCGGTCACCGACACCATCATTTTCGAGCGGGTCGAAGTGGTACGCGGTGCAACCGGCCTGCTCACGGGAGCGGGTGAACCCTCGGCCGCCATCAACCTGATCCGCAAACGCCCCAAAGCCGAAGGCGGCGGATATATCAATGCCCGTCTCGGTTCCTGGAACCAGCGGCGTCTGGAGCTGGATCACTCTCTTTCATTGTCCGAAGACGGGGCGGTCAATGCCCGTGTTGCCGGCGCCTATGAACAGGGTGACAGCTACGTGGATCTGGCTGAAAAAGACGATCTGCAACTCTATGGCGTGATCACAGCCGATCTCAGCACCCAGACCCGACTCACTGTGGGTCTGGATCACAGCCGCCGCAATCCGAAGGGCTCAACCTGGGGTGCCCTGCCATTGTTTTATGCCGACGGCAGCCCGGCCGACGATTTACCTGTGTCCACCACCACTGCGGCTAACTGGACAAAGTGGGAGCGGGACGGCACCAATGCCTTTGCTGCGATCGAACATGCCTTTGATAACGGCTGGGATGTGCATGCCGAGCTGGAGCGCCGTGAAGGCGAAATGGATGGCCACCTGCTCTATGTGTTCGGCCTGCCGGATAAAGAGACAGGCCTGGGCATGGGCACCAGCCCGCTGATTTACCAGTCAAAGCGCGAACAGGATGCGTTACGTGTCATGGCCTCCGGTCCCTTCTCTGCTCTGGGCCGCGAGCATAACCTCACCGCAGGTTTACTTTATTCGCAGCAGGACATCAGCTCCGATTCATTCAGCGCTCTGGAGGCCGTACCTGTAGGCAACTTTCTGGAATGGGACGGCAGTGCAGCCAAACCGCCGTTTACTGAAGAACCCTCGAGCTCAGGTTCTGAGACCATCACTCAAAAAGGCGGCTACCTTGCCGCGCAGTTCAATCTGCATGATCAGTTCAATCTGATCCTCGGCAGCCGTCTCAGCGATTATGAAGTAGAGGGTGCAACAGGCAATTACGAACACGGCAGCGTCACCACCCCTTACGCCGGGCTGGTGTACGATCTTACTGATATGATTTCTGCCTATGTCAGCTATACCGAGATTTTTCAGCCTCAGGATGCCAAAGACATCAACAGCAGACGGCTGGATCCGGTTGAGGGCAGCAATGCCGAAATCGGCGTCAAAGGAGATTTCTTCGGCCAGGCGCTGACCGCCAGTTTTGCCCTGTTTAAAGTGGAAAAAGACAATGTTGCCATACTCGATCCCAACTTCACTGAGCCTTTACCCGATGGCAGCTTCCCCTATATTGCCGTCAAAGGTGCCCGGAACAAAGGCTATGAGCTGGAAGTCAACGGTAATCCCAATGACCAGCTGGATCTGTATTTCAGCTTTACCCACAGTGAATCTGAGCAGGCCAATGGCAGTCCTTTTAAAACCTACCTGCCTGAAGATATGATAAGGCTCAGTGGCCTGTACCGGATTAGCGACCAGATAAAAGTTGGTGCCAATATCAACTGGCAGAGTGAAATGGTGAACCCTGGCGTGGGCCCCAACGGCGAGAGTGCCCGACAGGATGCCTATACCCTGGTCAACCTGATGGCCAGCTATGACATCAGTGAACAGTTACAGGCGCAAATCAACCTCAACAATGCGCTGGATAAAAAATACTACTCCAGCATAGATTTCTATAATCAGGGTTTCTGGGGTCCGGAGCGTAATCTGCAGGTCAGCCTGCGTTATAGCTGGTAATTCGTCAAACAGCCCGGCAATTCCGTTGCCGGGCGTATTTCGCTGCTGTAATAATCAACAAAGGTTAAATCCCCTCCCCAGTATAAAAAACCACCATCTCGGGCCGATAGTAAGTCAGGGGGTAAGGTTATGCGGATTGAATCACACCAGGCCAGCTTTGAACTGGCACAACAGCGGTTATTTCATCATCAGCGCCAGGTTATTGGCGAACAAAAATTTGCACGTAATCCGGCAGGTGATAATCAGCAGCAACACAGTGCCCCATTCCCAAAAACCGAAGCAGAGCAGTCACAAAGCGAAGATATCGCCTCAACTGATGAAGACTACCGCCAGATCCTTAAGAAGAGGCTGATTGAACTGATGTCAGGTCGTGAACTGGAATGGTACGATCCCAGTCAAATAAGCAACAAGAATAATCAGTCTGAATCAGAGCCGCAATCCTCGCAGCCTGAGCCTGGAACCAGATTATTGGTGCGGGAACAAACGCTGGATTATCAGGCCTATCAGTTACAATTTGAGCTTCAGGTGCAGGGTAAAGATGGCCTGAGCCGCGCTTTTTCTGCCTCAATGGACTGGGAGCAACTGAATATCACCGAGCGCCTGACTGTGATGACAGCGCAACAGCTTAAAGATCCGCTGGTACTGAACTTTGACTGGCAGGCGGTAAGCTTTGATGGCGACACCTCTTTTGACCTGGACGGTGATGGCAAAACTGACGCTCTGCCTACCCCCCGGGGTAACGCCGGTTATCTGGTCAAAGATATTAACAACAACACCAGAATAGATGGACCAGCAGAACTGGCAGGCGCAAAAAGTGGTGATGCCTGGGCCGATATCCGCCAGATGGACAGTAACGGTGATGGCTGGCTGAATAGCGATGATAAATCCTTTGAGCAGCTATACTGGTGGCAACCAGGAGCCGGCAGGCAGCTTTTCTCACTTGCAGATCTCAAGGTTGACGGATTGCTCCTGCAAGGTGCTGACACTCAGGCCGACATCGCTCCGCAGGGAAAAGACCAGGCCCGACTGCGTCGCAGTGGGGCCTTTATCTACCAGGGCAACCAACTGGGGCTAATGCAACAGTTCGATTTTTATATCTGAGCTTGCCATCAGCCCGTGCAAAGACGCAGATTGTACTGATGTCCTGAATAATCAAATACAGTGGTATTTTCAGTCCCTGGTCTGAATTCGCTTTACACCCTGCTGCCAGCTGGCATAGAGTCTGTCACGTTCGGCTTTAGCCATTTTCGGGGTAAAGAGTTTATCCTGCTGCCAGAGGGTCGCGATTTGTTCGAGTGATTTAAACACTCCGGCCTGAAGCCCGGCCAGATAGGCCACCCCCAGCGCGGTGGTTTCCGCTATACTGCTGCGCCTGACATTGGCACCGAGCATATCGGCGAGAAACTGCATCAGCCAGTCATTGGCCACCATGCCGCCATCCACCCGCCAGTCTGTTGGCCTCACCCCATCGGCCTGCATAGATTTCTGTAAGTCCTTGCTCTGGTAACATACCGCCTGCAACCCTGCACTGACAATTTCTCTGATCCCGGTATCTCTGGTCAGCCCTAAAATGGCCCCCCTGGCATCGGGATCCCAGTAAGGTGCGCCGAGGCCGGTAAACGCCGGCACCAATAGCACACCATGATCAATATCCGCTTCTTTGGCCAGGGCCTCGGATTCTCCGGCCTGCTGAATCAGCTTAAGGCCGTCACGTAGCCACTGAATGGTCGCCCCGGCCATAAAAATACTGCCTTCAAGGGCATAGGTCACTTCACCCTTTAAGCGATATGCAACAGTTGTCAGCAAGCGGTTTTGTGACTGCAGGGCCTGTTTGCCGGTATTAAGCATCAGAAAACAGCCGGTACCATAAGTGCTTTTGGCCATACCGGATTCAAAGCAGCACTGGCCTATTAACGCCGCCTGCTGATCACCGGCCATGGCCAGAACCGGTACCGGCTCACCTAACAGCTCTGGCCGGGTGCAACCAAAATCGGCAGCATTGTCACACACCTCTGGCAATATACTGCGGGGGATATCAAACAAGACTAATAATTCTTCATCCCATTGCTGGGTATGAATATCAAACAGCAGGGTCCGCGAGGCATTGCTGGCATCGGTGCAGTGGCGCTCGCCACCGGTAAGCTTCCACAATAGATACGTTTCTACAGTGCCAAACAGCAATCTGCCCTGGCTGGCTTTCTCACGGGCGCCACTGACATGCTTCAGGATCCAGTGAATCTTGCTGGCACAAAAATACGGGTCCAGCAGCAGCCCGGTTTTAGCCTGCAACCGCTGCTCCAGCTTTGGATCATCTTCAGAAAGTTGTTGGCAATAGGCAGCGGTACGCCGATCCTGCCAGACTATGGCATTGTATACCGGCTCACCGGTCTCCTTGTCCCAGACCAGGGTGGTTTCGCGCTGGTTGCTGATACCAAGGCCAATAATGTCCTTGCCACTCAGCTTGTGGCGGGATAGCAGCGTGGTGCAGCAATACAGTATGCTTAGCCAGAGATCTTCGGGGCAGTGTTCAACCCAGCCTGATTGAGGATAGTGCTGAGGAAACTCCTGTTGCACCATATCCACTATCTGTCCCTGTGGGTTCAGCAATATGGCTCTTGAACTGGTGGTGCCCTGGTCGATACCCAGCAAATAACGGCTCATAAATGTCCTCATTAAAGACAGTTATGATAACCCTATACCATATCCTAACTATTGCACATCCAGTTCTTTGAGTTTGCGGGTCAGGGTATTACGGCCCCAACCGAGCTTTTTGGCCGCATCCTGTTTATGGCCATGGGTATAATGCAGGGCCCGCTCCAGCAGGATTTTTTCCATCAGCCGCTGTGCCTCGTTGAGAATATCCTGCTCTCCGGCCTGTAACTGTTTATCCGCCCAATGGCTGAGCAATGATTGCCAGTTACTGCCATGTTGCTGTTCTTCCCTGCTCAGTGGCTGTTCATAAAGCTCAGGCGGTAAATCTGCCGGAATAATTTCCTGGCCACTGGCCATTACCGTCAGCCAGCGGCACAGGTTTTCAAGTTGCCTGACGTTACCGGGCCAGGGCAACTGGCTTAAGATCTGGCGGGTTTCCTTACCCATCACCTTACTTTCCACCTCCAGCTCCTTTGCCGCCTTTATCAGAAAATGGCCGGCCAGCAACGGAATATCCTCACGCCGCTCCGACAAGCGGGGAATATGAATACGGATCACGTTGAGGCGGTGAAACAAGTCTTCCCGGAATTTACCCTGGGCCACACGCTGCTCCAGGTTCTGGTGTGTTGCGGCAATAATACGTACATCTACGGTTACCGGGCTATGGCCGCCGACCCGGTAAAACTGGCCGTCAGCCAGAACCCGCAACAAGCGGGTCTGAACATCCAGCGGCATATCGCCGATTTCATCCAGAAACAGGGTACCGCCATTGGCCTGTTCGAAACGCCCCTGACGGGTGGTCTGGGCGCCGGTAAAAGCGCCCTTCTCATGACCAAAGAGTTCCGATTCAATCAAGTCCGTGGGAATAGCCGCCATATTCAGGGCAATAAAAGACTCTTTTGAGCGCGGACTATGCCGGTGTAACGCCTGTGCCACCAGCTCTTTACCTGTACCGGACTCACCGTTGATCAGCACACTGATACTGGAACGTGACAGCCTGCCGATAGCGCGAAATACCTCCTGCATGGCGGGGGCTTCGCCGATGATTTCGGTGGCGATGGCCGGTTCCTGATGCAATTGTTGCTTTAGCTGTTCGCGGGCATGAGACAACGCCCTTTTCACCAGATTGACCGCGTCATCGATATCAAAGGGTTTGGGCAGATATTCAAAGGCCCCGCTTTGGTAAGCGTTCACCGCACTATCCAGATCAGAGTGTGCGGTCATAATAATCACCGGCATGTTGGCAAACTGCTTGTGTACCTCCTGCAAAAGCTCCATGCCGTCCATCTGCGGCATACGGATATCCGATACAATTACCTGCGGGGGTTGCTCAGCATTGAGCTGCAACAGTAAGTCCTCCGGGTTATCGAAGCTGTAGCATTCAATATCGGCGCTTTTCAGGGCTTTTTGTAATACCCAGCGGATCGAGCTGTCATCGTCGACTATCCAAACCGGTGCAGCACTCATCAGGCTGGCTCCTTCTTATCTATTGGCAGGTAAATGGTAAATTCGGTATGGCCAGGCCAGCTGTCCACTTCGATCTTGCCCCGATGATGGTCAATCAGGGTCTGGGCTATCGACAGGCCCAGACCGGTACCGTCCTGATTGCCGGTTGTCATGGGGTAAAACAGCGTATCTTTTAATTGCTCGGGAATACCGGGGCCGTTATCGATAATGCGGATGCGGGCACACAGCGGATAGCGTTTGCCATGGATAGTCACCTGCCTTTCGATCCGGGTGATAAAATCGATACGCCCCTTGCCTTTCAGCGCCTGTACCGCATTACGGGCGATATTCAGTACGGCCTGCTGGATCTTTTCATCGTCTATCCACACCTCCGGAATACTGGGGTCGTAATCACGGTATAACTCAATATCGGCGATATCATCCAGGCTTAAAAGGGTACGAATCTTTTCCAGCACCTTATGCAGGTTGTGCCATCTGAACCGCGGCGGCTGGTTGGGGCCCAGCAACCTGTCTACCAGATTCCGGAGCCGGTCGGACTGCTCGATAATCAGCCCGGTATATTCCCGCAATTCGTCATCGGCGAGTTCTTTTTCCAGTAGTTGCGCCGCCCCCCGCAAACCACCCAACGGATTTTTGATCTCATGTGCCAATCCCCGCACCAGATCGCGGGCCGCCTGCTGCTGGGCCCACTGCTGATTTTCCTGGCTGATGCGTTTAAGGTTGTCGATCTGCTTTATTTCCAGCAGCAAATAGCTGTTGCCTTCTTTTTCGATGCTGGTAGCGGTGATTTCGGCCAGGCTGTGACGACCATCGGCAAAGGTCAGTTGCACTTCGCCATCGGAAAAGCTGTCCCGATAACGTATGGCCTTTTGTAAGCGCGCCGTTTCCAGACTCGAATAAAGGAGGATTTTGTTCAGCGGCTGCCCCTGGAGCTGATTACAGCTCTGCTCGAAAAACGACTCCGCCGCAGCATTAGCAAAGCAAACCTTCAGGGACTCATCTACAACCAGTATGCCTACTGACAGATTGCTCACCAGATTTTGTGCTGACCAGGTAGTCACCGCTTCCCCTTATGAATTGACGCTGCCTGCAAAGATAGCAATGCACCATAATAGTGCAACTTATATTTGCCATATCAGTATCAGTACTTATGCCTGGCCCTTTCAGGCCACGCCGGGGCTATTGGGGCCTGTTCAGTACCGATGCCTGATGCAGGAAAAACTCTGTTGAAGGGGATGATGCAAGGACCTTGCCTGAATTGTCCACATAGCGCACTTCGATAGTATGGGCGCCCCGATTGACTTCGGTAAGCTCAAAGCGGGGGGAAGGATTAGCCGCCACCAGCTCTGTGTCCATATACAGTTCAAAGATACCAGCCCCTGTAGTCTGAGGCTCCATCTGGGCAACAACAGTGATATTGCCCTGATTATCACGCAGGGTTTGTTGTGATTTCGGAAACAGAATAGAGAGCTGATACTGCACTTCGGGTCGATCCGATTTGCTGGCTAGAGCTGTATTGGTTTTGGGAGCGAGGGAATCTGCAGAATTAATCCTGGGCAACGCAACAGGTTCAGCACCGGCCACAGGCTGATCCGTATACATAACGGTGCCGTCTGCTTTCACCACTTTATACAGCGTGTCTGCCTGAACAACCGCTACCAGTAACAAGAATAACCAACAGTATTTCATTGCGCCCCCTTGGCCGGACTCTAAAACCATTCCTGACTCAGTTTACGCCTTTTTTTTGAAAACTGCTCTGGCCCAAAGGTATGTCTGTTGATTCCCATTATCGGACATCGCCGGAAAAACGTTCCCGACATACCGTCCTTTTGAATCAGGCTTCCTGCCTTTATCAAAAGTCCAGCTGCGGCATCCATGCCTCCGCGCCGGCCACTGAAAATGCTGCGCATTTCCCGGGCGTGCCCGGCCCCTGGACATAAAAAAAGCCCGCTTTGCGGGCTTTTTTGTATCAGTTAAGCGATTAGACGCTGTAATACATATCGAATTCTACCGGGTGCGTCGTCATGGCCAGTTTCTCCACTTCACCGCGCTTGAGGCCGATATAGGCATCGATCATATCGTCTGACATCACGCCGCCTTCTTTAAGGAAGTCACGGTCTGCATCCAATGCATCCAGTGCCATTTCCAGAGAAGAAGCAACGGTTGGGATTTCCTTCGCTTCTTCGGCAGGCAGGTCATACAGATCCTTGTCCATGGCATCGCCAGGGTGAATCTTGTTACGAATGCCGTCCAGGCCAGCCATCATCATGGCAGTGAAGGCCAGGTAAGGGTTGGCTGTGGGATCCGGGAAACGCACCTCAATGCGACGCGCTTTGGCACTGCTCACATGAGGAATACGGATTGACGCGCTACGGTTACGGGCCGAATAGGCCAGCATCACAGGTGCTTCAAAGCCGGGTACCAGACGCTTGTATGAGTTGGTAGAGGCGTTGGTAAAGGCATTGATAGCACGGGCGTGTTTGATAATGCCGCCAATGTAGTACAGCGCCTCTTCAGACAAACCGGCGTATTTATCACCGGCAAAGATGTTTTTTCCGTCTTTACTGATGGACTGGTGCACGTGCATACCTGAACCGTTATCCCCTACCAGCGGCTTGGGCATAAAGGTCGCCGTTTTACCGTAGGCATCGGCCACATTATGTACCACATACTTGTAGATTTGGATCTCGTCAGCCTTGAGCACCAGGGTGTTGAAACGACAGGCAATTTCGTTCTGCCCGGCGGTTGCCACTTCGTGGTGGTGGGCTTCGATATGCAGACCCATTTCTTCCATCACCAGACACATGGCGGTACGGATGTCATGGGCTGAGTCAACGGGTGGA
This sequence comes from Lacimicrobium alkaliphilum, assembly GCF_001466725.1. Classification (NCBI taxonomy): domain Bacteria; kingdom Pseudomonadati; phylum Pseudomonadota; class Gammaproteobacteria; order Alteromonadales; family Alteromonadaceae; genus Lacimicrobium; species Lacimicrobium alkaliphilum. The sequence goes on along the minus strand of NZ_CP013650.1, from coordinate 163,175 downwards.
ACCGGGAAGTAACCCCCTTTGACGCCGGGACGGTGGCCCATGTTGCCGCCTTCAATATCGGCGCCTGAATTCCACTTGGCTTCCATGGAATCAATTTCATAGAATGAACCGGCCATATCAGTATGGAAGCGGATATCATCAAACATAAAGAATTCTGGCTCAGGGCCAATCAGCACGGTATCACCGATACCGGTCGACTTAAGATATTCTTCTGCACGCTTGGCCACAGAGCGCGGATCACGGTCATAACCCTGCATAGTCGTAGGTTCAACGATATCACAACGGATATTCACCTGAGTTTCTTCAGAAAAAGGATCCAGTACTGCGGATTCAGGAACTGGCATCAGGATCATGTCGGATTCATTAATGCCTTTCCAGCCGGAGATGGATGAACCATCGAACATCTTGCCTTCTTCAAAAAATTCTTCGTCAATAAGTGAACAAGGAATAGAAACATGCTGCTCTTTACCTTTAGTATCGGTAAAGCGCAGGTCTACAAATTTCGCTTCGCTCTCTTGGATAAGATCCAGGGCCTTTTGTACTGACATACTGTCCTCCAGGTTAAAATTTCAAGGCTGATTTATACGTGATACGCTCAGTTCTCCTGATGAAGCGATAATCGTGCCAATCACATTGACTTGGCTACAGGCCGCACTTCGCCGGTGCATAATCCGCTAACCACTGACCTCTCAAGAATAAGAGGCACCATTTTAGTGCATCCTTGCACCATTATGGACTATAAATCTGTGGCGGTTGCACCTAAAGGTAGCCGAATTCCAATTTGGTGCAATATGCCAGCCTGCATAAATATTGATGACAGCAAATAATTGTCATCGAAAGGTCATCATTGCCCTGCTATTCTTGGTAAACGCATTTATTGCTTTTGGTCTATGCGATAAAACTGTACAATCCGCCGCCTGAAAAACGGCTTTCGATTAAATTCTGCACATCTGCGCAGCGATCCGCTCTGTCTTTGCCAAGCCACTTACTGAGAAATGCATTATGAGTTCACAACATACCTCACTTGATAAACTGAGGAATATCGCCATTATCGCCCACGTTGACCACGGTAAAACCACCCTGGTAGACAAACTGCTGCAGCAGTCCGGTACCCTGGACAGCCGCAAAGATGCTGATGAACGGGTGATGGACTCAAACGCACTGGAAAAAGAGCGCGGTATCACTATTCTGGCCAAGAACACCGCTATTAACTGGCAGGATTACCGGATAAATATTCTTGATACCCCGGGGCACGCCGATTTTGGTGGCGAAGTGGAACGGGTATTGTCCATGGCTGACTCGGTACTGCTGCTGGTAGATGCCGTTGACGGGCCCATGCCGCAGACCCGCTTTGTGACTCAGAAAGCTTTTGCTCATGGCCTCAATCCTATTCTGGTTATCAACAAGATTGACCGCCCTGGTGCACGCCCTGACTGGGTAATGAATCAGGTCTTTGATCTGTTTGACAACCTTGGCGCCAATGATAAGCAACTGGACTTCCCGGTTGTCTACGCTTCTGCATTGCAGGGCTGGGCCAGTATGGACGAATCCGCCACTGGCGGTGACATGACCCCGCTGTTTGAAGCCATTGTGGAAAAAGTCTCCCCGCCTGATGCCCATCCTGAAGGGACACTGCAGATGCAGATTTCCCAGCTGGATTATTCCAGCTATCTTGGGGTTATTGGTATTGGCCGCCTGAAACGGGGCCAGGTTCAGGTCAACCAGCAGGTGACTATTGTTGGTGCCGATGGCAGCAAGCGTAACGGCAAAATTGGCAAGGTATTCGGTTATCTGGGCCTGGATCGTAATGAGACCCAGAGCGCCTCCGCCGGTGACATCATTGCCATCAGCGGCCTGGGTGAACTGAAGATCTCCGATACGGTTTGTGCCGTAGATGCGGTTGAGGCCCTGCCGGCACTGACCGTTGATGAGCCGACCGTGACCATGACTTTCCAGGTCAATACCTCTCCTTTTGCCGGCCAGGACGGCAAGTTTGTGACCTCAAGACAGATCCTTGAACGTCTGCAAACCGAACTTAAACACAATGTTGCCCTGCGTGTTGAAGAAACCGTCGACCCGGATAAATTCCGTGTTTCCGGCCGTGGTGAGCTGCATCTTGGTGTACTGATTGAGAATATGCGCCGTGAAGGTTATGAACTGGCCGTATCGCGCCCGGAAGTTATTCTCAGGAAAGAAGGCGAGCAACTCATGGAACCCTTTGAGATGCTGACTGTGGATATCGAAGAGGAACACCAGGGTGCCATCATGGAGCAACTGGGCCTGCGTAAAGCAGAAATGCGCGATATGAACCCTGATGGTAAAGGCCGGGTTCGTATAGACTTTTTCGTACCCAGCCGTGGTCTGATCGGCTTCCAGACCGATTTTATGACCCTGACCTCGGGCAGTGGTCTGATCTACCATACGTTTGACAGTTACCAGCCCCATGTTGGTGGTCGTATCGGCCAGCGTAACAATGGTGTGCTGATCTCTAACGGCAAAGGCAAGGCCCTGGCTTATGCCCTGTTCAACCTGCAGGAGCGTGGCCGTTTGTTTACCAGCCATGGTGAAGAAGTCTATGAAGGCCAGGTTATCGGTATTCACAGCCGCTCTAACGACCTGACCGTGAACTGTCTCAAAGGCAAGCAGTTGACTAACGTGCGTGCGGCCGGTACTGATGAAGCACTGACCCTGTCACCGCCAATTAAGATGACGCTGGAACAGGCGCTGGAATTTATCGACGATGACGAACTGGTAGAAGTCACACCTAACCATATTCGTTTACGCAAAAGATTCCTGACTGAAAACGAACGTAAGCGGGCTTCCAGAAGCAGCGATTAACATCGCCGCCCACCGGGGTTGCCGCCAAAGCCGCAGAAGAGTTTCTTCTGCGGCTTTTTTTGTTTTAAAACGCTATTCACCACAGAGTCACAGAGGGCACAGAGAAGCAAAGGAGATTCCACCCTTAATACCTCTGTGTTCTCTGTGCTTCTGTGGTTAATTCAGCCTTTCTCAGGCTAAGGTACCCCCGGATTCCGCTGCGCTGCATCGCGGGCTACAGGACCATGCTTTGTTCGTGGTTTTAGTGTTTTTCGTGGTTAAAAGTTTCTCCTACCAACCACACGAAAAACACGAACAGATATTTATCTCTTCGCGTTCTCTGCGGTAAAAGCTTCTTTTGTGGCTTATCAGGGTAGTTGCTTAAGAATATAATCCAGTGCGCCTATCACCGCTGCTATCTGCGCCTGATTGCACTGCTCGGGCGTAGCGCGGGGGCTGTCAGGATAAACCTCTGTGGTGGTCTTAAATTTTGCCTCACTGAAACCGATACAAAGCCCGTATTGTCTGGTGGGGTAATAGATCAGACCCCGCCGCGCAATAGGTGTGCCAATCAGTTTGCCTTCATGGTCAGCGTCGGCGATATGGGTGACCTTGCTCACCGAATCCAGCACTGCCTGCTGGAAATCCGGCTCCTGCTTATCACTGTCGCCTACCAGATAGAAACCATCCGGAATATTCCAGTTATGGTTGGTTATGCCGTCTCTTGCCGCCAGAGCCGGTCTGAACTCTGCATTATCTGAATCTGTGGTTTCATGTAAATCTATATGAGCAAGAATATCTGTTCTTTGCTGTTGTACCCAGGCCATCAGCAGCGCCGATTCCGGGACCGGACTATAAGGGGTAAAATTCCGGTTTGGATCCAGTACCTCGGGATTCCATCGGTTGATGGTTTCGTAAGCCCAGGGACTGATACAGGGTGCGACCAATAAATTAAGCTTATGGTTATAATCTTTTGCACGCCGGGCCAGAAAGCCCAATGCCCCCTGCACACCACTGGTCTCATAGCCGTGCACACCGCCCGTAACAAGCACGGTAGGCCTGCCTTCCTGCCACTGCGGGCTTTTTACACCATACAAGGGGTAGGAATTATCACCGTAGTCGAGCTGACCATATTGCTCGACTGCAAAGCCTTCCGGCAAACGATCCAGTTGCTCCGCCACTTCTTGTGTATAGCTGCGCCTGATTTGTTGCACTGCCAGCCACTGGGCCTTTTCTTTATCTGTCCAGGGTTTGCCCGGTATTCCTATTGGGTAAGGTGTTGTCATCTTTGCTCGTCGCCAACTGATTTAATAAAATGGAAATCGCACTCCGGTATCCTGGCATCATAACAAAGGTCTGACAGCCATTGCCAAAGAACGACCCGGTATCACGGGTAAAGCCTTTTCCAATACGCATCGGATCTGTAGGATACTACCACTGCCACAAGGAGATACGGTTATGCGCACGTTTTGGTTTGCTGTGAGCGCTTTAGCGCTATTCGGATGTGACGAGCCTGTCAGGGAATCTTCAGAGAACATCCGTCCGATTGCCTGGATGCAGGTACAGCCAGTGCAACTTGAACAAATCCGTCGCTTGTCCGGCACCCTGGCCCCCGTTGAGGCGGCAAGTTTAAGTTTCGAAGTGAATGGTAAGGTCGAATCAGTTTCAGTAAAACTGGGCGAATCGGTCCGCCAGGGGCAAGAACTTGCCCAACTGGATCAGCGCAGTTTCTCACTGAGCCTGCAGTCAGCTCAGGCCTCTCTGGCACAGGCTCAGGCCACCCTCACCGAAGCAGAAAACGAATACAGACGCTATGCCGAACTGGTGGAAGAAGGGGTCGTCTCTCGCTCCGGATTTGACAATGCCAAAGGTGCCTACGAAACAGCCCGCAGCGCTGCGGCGGTCGCTAACGCGCAACTGGATATCGCCCGCAAAAACCTCCAGGACAGCATTCTCACTGCACCTTATGATGGGGTAATCACACGCCGTCTGATTGAGCCTTCTCAGCAAGTCAGTCCGGGACAGACGGTGTTTGAAATTGAGGGAAATCATGGCCTGGAAGCCCGGGTAATGGTGCCCGAAACCATTATTCAGGAACTGCACCGGGATATGCAGGTACCGGTGCATTTTCCCGCCGCCGATAACCTGACCGTACCCGGCATTGTCAGTGAAATAGGCACCCGGGCCGAGGCCGCAAACGCCTTTCCGGTGGTAGTCGTGCTGCAGGAGGCGCCTTCACGGCTACGGGGTGGTATGACGGCAGAAGTGGATTTTACCTTTGAAGCGGCCGGACGCAGCGGGCATCGCGACACCAGCATCAGAGTGCCGGTGGCCGCTGTAGCAGCAGGCACCGGACAAACCGCTCACGTATTCGTGTATGACAGCGAAAAACAGGTGGTAAACAAACGTCAGGTACAGACGGAAAACCTGCTCAATAATGAGGTGTATATTTCATCCGGGCTGGAAGCAGGAGAGATTATCGCGGTGGCGGGTGTGGCCTTTTTGCGTGATGGCCAGCCGGTTACGCTGCTGGATCATCAAGTGAAGCTGTTTAACTGAGGGCCGGATATGAATCTCACCGAGCTGGCCTTTAAATACCGTAAAACCCTGTTTGTGATACTGGCGCTGCTGTTAATCAACGGCGTATACGCCTACTTCACCATGCCCGCCCAGGAAGATCCCAGCATTACCATCCGCGAAGCCATTGTTACCACGGCCTATCCGGGTATGGCGCCGGAGCGGGTGGAGCAGCTGATTACCAAAAAGCTGGAGGAGGAGATCCGCAAAATCCCTGAGGTGAAAAAGCTCACTTCCTCTTCTTCCACGGGGCTTTCCATCATCCATGTGAAAATTTATGACCGTTATTTCAATCTGGATGCAATCTGGCAGGACGTACGCAACAAAGTGCTCGAAGCCCAGCGGCGTCTGCCTGAGGGTACCCGCACACCTATGGTCAATGACGAATTTGGTGATGTCTCGGTGATCACCCTGGCCCTGACCGCCGACGGTTTTGATATGGCAGCCATGCACGAAATGGCCAAGCATATCCGCGACAGCCTTTATGGGGTAGAGGGTACCAAGAAGATCGATCTGCTCGGCCAACAGGAGCAACGTATCTATCTGCAAGCTTCCAATGCCCGCCTGGCACAGCTGGGTATCTCACCCCAGTCACTGATCGGCGAGTTGCAGAATCAGAATATTATCAGCCCCGGTGGGCAGGTAGATACTGGCACCCGCAGCTTTATTATCGAGCCCTCAGGCAACTTTAACAGCCTCAGTGAAATCGCCGATACACATATCACCATTCCCGGCAGCGGTGAATTTATCGCCCTTAAAGATGTGGTGGAAATCCGGCGGGGGTTGCAGGATCCCCCTGAAAAACCGGCTTACTTCAACGGCGAGCCTGCGATTTTTTTCGCCATCGCCATGCTACCCGGATACAACATTCTCGAATATGCGCCGCGGATGACAAACAAAATCAGGGAAATTGAGTCCAGCCTCCCTATCGGTTACCAGTTAGATATCGCCACCTATCAGGCAGAACAGGTGGAAAAGACCGTGAATAATGTCTCCATCAGCGTGCTGCAGACGCTGGCCATAGTGCTGGTTGTAGTGGTGTTGTTTCTCGGTGTGCGCACCGGGCTGATCGTGGGCACCATAGTGCCTATGGTGATGCTCGCCAGCCTCACCATCATGCAGTTTATGGATATTAAACTGGAGAGAATGAGTCTGGCCACGCTGATTATCGCGCTGGGCTTACTGGTAGACAATGGTATTGTGCTGGCGGAAGACTTCAAACGACGGCTGGAGCAGGGTGAAGAGCGATTTAAAGCCATGTGTTTAAGTGGCAGAGAACTGGCGCTGCCACTGCTGAGTTCATCGGCTACCACGGTATTGTTTTTCCTGCCGCTGATGCTGGCCGATCATGTTGCAGGTGAATACACCCGCTCCATTTCACTGGTGATCCTGATCACTCTGCTTACCAGCTGGGTGCTGGCGCTGTGTATCACGCCGGTACTTTGTTATTTCTTTATCCGTGTTAAAACCAGAGGCGACAGTGATAAACCCATACGGCACTGGGCGCTGCATGATAAGTATGCGCAGTTTCTCACCTGGGTACTGGCACACAAGGCCCTGTTTATGGGGGCCCTGGTTCTGGTATTTGTAGTTTGTGTGATGGGGATCAGGCAGCTACCCAAGCAGTTCTTTCCCAACTCGGATCGTACTCAGGTTCTGATCAATATCGATTTACCCAGCGGCACCTCGGCACGGGCAACCAACCGCCAGATGCAGGAAGTGTTTGCCTGGCTGGATCAGGACAGGTTCAATGATGTGATTGAATCCTATTCCGGTTATGTGGGCTTTAGCGGCCCCAGATTTGTGCTGTCACTCAACCCCGAGGATCCTGCCGAGAATAAGGGTTTCATTGTGCTGAATACTCACCCCGGGCAGAATCTTAACGCGCTGACGCTGAAGCTGAATAATGAACTGGAACGACAGTTTCCCAACCTGGTGGCGCGGGTGAAAAAGATGTTTCTTGGCCCCTCTGATTCCAGCACCATTAAGATCCAGGTTAAAGGTCCGGACAAAGAAGTGATTTATAACAAGGCACAGCAGGTTATGGCCTTGTTACAGCAAATTCCCGACACCCTGGATATTCGCAGTGACTGGGAAAACCGTATCACCAAAGTAGAAGTGCGGGTTGATCAGCACCGTGCCCGCCGTGCAGGGGTCACCTCACAGGACATTGCCAACGCCCTGCAAGGGTATTTTTCAGGACTCACCATCACCGAGTTCCGGGAGCAGGATGAGATCATTCCTATTATGCTCAGGGCTGAGGATGCAGAGCGCTCCAACCTCGATCGCCTGCGCACGCGAAATGTATATTCCCACAGCACCGGGCGTGCTGTGCCGCTGTTTCAGGTGGCCGAATTCGCACCGGTAAATCAGTACGCCATTATCCACCGCGAGGATATGTTCAGAACCGTAAGTGTGGAAGCGCGTAATATCAAACTGTCAGCGGAGGATCTGCAGCGGCAGATCGACGCCGATATCCAGGCTCTTGCTGCCGACCTGCCGGTGAACCACAGTATCGAGTATGATGGCGCCATTACGGAGTCTGCAGCAGCTCAGCGGGCGCTGAGTGCCAGTATGCCCATGGTGCTGGGCCTGATTCTGGTTCTGTTGATAGCCCAGTTTAATGCTTACCGGCCTGCACTGGTGATAGTGCTCACCATCCCTCTGTCTTTTATTGGCGCGGTAATTGGCTTGTTCGTAATGCAGGCGCCTTTCGGCTTTATGGTATCGCTGGGGCTGTACAGCCTGGCCGGTATAATCATCAACAATGCCATTGTGCTGATTGATCGCATCAATCTTGAAAAGCAGGAAGGCAAGTCCGACTACCAGGCGGTAATCGATGCCTGCCTGATGCGGGTCCGGCCTATCGCCATGACCACCATCACGACCATTATGGGGCTGATGCCACTGATTATCGGCAAAGACCCGCTGTTTTATGGCATGGCCAGCGCCATCGCTTTTGGGCTGGGCATCGGCACACTAATGACCTTAGGTGTAGTGCCGGTACTCTATACCGTATTTTATCGGATTAAACGCGATTGAGAACCTTTATTCTTATCTGGGACTATGGTATCGGCTCAGGCCTGAGCCTGGCTTACGCAATACCACCTGAAACAATTGCAGATTACGGCTTCTGAAGGCACCGGCACAGCACTGCAGATAATAGGTCCACATGCGGTAAAAGCGCTCATTATACTGATGTTTCAATTGTGGCCAGGCGGCTCTGAAGTTGTCCAGCCAGCCCATCAGGGTGTGGTCATAGTCCGGGCCAAAATTATGCACATCTTCCACCACGAAATAGGGCTCGCAGGCCTTACTGATCTGGGCCAGTGACGGAATAGCCCCGTTAGGGAAAATATACTTATGGATCCAGGGATCAGTGCCCAGCCGGGATTCCATCTTACCGATGGTGTGCAGCACAAATATGCCCTCGTCCTCCATTAATTCTCTGGCTTTTTGAAAGTAGGTGTCATAGTTTTTCTGCCCCACGTGTTCAAACATGCCGATAGAAACGAGTTTATCGAACTGCCCCTGCAGGCTACGATAGTCCTGCAAGCGGATATCTACAGGCAGACCTTCACAGCGGTCTGTAGCCAGTTTTTGCTGCTCTTTGGAGATCGTCACACCTGTGACACTGGCCTGATATTGGCGGGCGGCAAATTCGGCAAAGCTGCCCCATCCACAGCCGATATCCAGTACCCTGTCACCGGGTTGCAGATCCATCTTACGGCATACCAGATCCAGTTTTTGTCGTTGGGCCTGATGCAGATCCTGAGCCTGATGCCAGTACCCGCAGGAATAACACATAGTCGGGTCAAGCATTGCCTGATACAGATCATTACCTACATCGTAATGCTGCTCCCCCACCTGAAAGGCGCGACTGACAGATTGCAGATTGACCAGCCGGGCCATCATCCAGTGCTTGACTGCCACCCATTTGCCGGTGATCTCCTTCTCCAGATGCCGGCTCATCAGCCGGGTGAAGAATTCATCCAGCCTGGCACAATCCCACCAGCCATCCATATAGCTTTCACCGGCACCCAGGGAGCCTTCCTGTAGCACCCGGCGGTAAAAACGGTGATCATGAATTTGTGGATCCCAGGGGTTGGAACCATTGACGGTAATACCAGTGGAACTGAGCAGGTGTTCCAGCCATGATGGTACTTCCTTTGCTGTACCGTGCGGTACGCTGCTGTACTTGTCGAGCTTGTTATCTGTTCCTGCTGTCTCTTCTGACATGACCCTCTCCATTAATGAAGTACTGCATGAAAGTGTGATACGGCTGCGGACTATATTGACTAGGGCCTGCTGATCTTTGCTGTATGCTTTTGCAGCGAGTTGTGCGGTATTTATACAATGAAGCACGATTGTAGTGTAGTTGTTCTACATGAATGAGTGCTAAAGCAGTAGAAATGCCGCACAAACGCTGTCCTTCGGATTCGTCTTAAACGCTTTTTACTCTTTGTTGCAGCATTTCGACTTAATCCATTAGGCCTTCAACGCTGCGCCTCGATTAAAAAGCGTTTAATTAGAACAAAATTCATACAGAAAAGATCAACAGGCCCTAGAAATTATGCTAAGTGACTGACACAAAGAAAGCAACTAGAGCGCCATATAGTTTAAAAAACGAACAGCAGAGCTGCCTGAAAGAGTCTCAATCAAGGCGTGGTTGCGCAGGAATAGTGGTGCTCTTTTAAGCAACCAGAACGCAGAGTGAGGCTTTTTCAGGCGCTCCCGAAGGGCGAGGCCCAAAAAACGCGCATCCGGCGGCAAATTTTCTTGATTTAGGCCCACTAAACCTTCAAAAATTTGCCTTGCCTGCGCGCTTTTTGAACTCTCGCTGGTGTTGTTTATTTAAACTATATGGCGCTCTAGGGCATCAGGGAAAGTGGCTCCTCCTGCAAAGCGGAGAGCTGTTCTTTCAGGGACAGGATCTGCTGCTCCCAGTACTTCGGTGTGCTGAACCAGGGAAAGGCTCGCGGAAAAGCGGGATCTTCCCAGCGCAGGCTTAACCAGGCCATATAATGGATCATGCGCATGGCCCGAAGGGGCTCGATCAATACCAGTTGCCGATGGTCAAAATCACAAAATTCCTCATAAGCACAAATCAGGGTATCAATCTGTAACAGACGCTGGGGGCGGTCTCCACAGAGCATCATCCATAGATCCTGAATCGGTGGCCCCATGCGGCAATCATCCAGATCCACAAAAGTGGGGCCGTCACGCCAGAGAATATTACCGGGGTGGCAGTCACCGTGCAGGCGTATGGGCGTAAATGTGCCTTGTTGATATTGCCCGGCGGTTTGTACTATGACCTGATCCATGACCGTAAACAGTGGCAGTCTTAGCTCCTCGGGCACCAATGTTGTTTGGTCCAGCACCTTACGGGGCTGGTACAAAAACGCTTCGACGCTGACACCAGGGCGGTGCGCAAAAGAGCGGGTGGCGGCCACGGCATGGATACGACCGATAAAACGCCCCATCCACTCCAGTTGATCCAGATTATCCACCTCAAACTGACGGCCGCCCACAGAAGGAAATAACGCAAAGGCGTAGCCCTGATACTGATGCAGAGTGCTTCCACCCAGCACGAGGGGGGCCACTACCGGAATTTCCTGCTCCTGCAGTTCCAGGGCAAAATCATGTTCTTCCTGTATTTGCTCAGTGCTCCAGCGGGCAGGGCGGTAAAACTTAACCACCATGCGCTGCTTGTGTTCATCGGCGAACTGGTACACCCGGTTTTCATAACTGTTAAGAGCAAGCAGGCCAGAGTCCACTAAAATGCCGGTACTTTCAATGGCATCCAGAATCAGATCGGGTGTCAGGCTGGCATAACTGAAATCTGCCATCAGCGGTACAAAAACCGTGTCTTGGTGCGCACTTCTACCGGCTGTCCTTGTTTATCTACACCCTGAACAACAATAACAATATCCTGCATGGTGTCTTCTAAATTATAGGGATCAACCGCCACACTCACCGGCTCCACATAAACCTCACCGCCTCTGACCTCAACCTCGCTGTTACCGATCAGCCGGTGCTCTTCAAGGCCTTCCACGGAAATGCTGTAGCGTTGCAGTTGCTGCGATTTGTTGAGTATTTTCAGTGTGTAAACATTCTCCACCAGACCGTCAGTCGTCTCACGGTAAAGCTGGTTGCGATCCCGGATGATATCCACCTGCAAGGGTACCCTTGTCATAATTTCAAACACCAGAAAGCCCAGCATAACGACCAATACCACGGCGTAACCCACCAGCTTTGGCCTGACAATATGAGTCTTACCACCCTTAAGGCGGGTTTCTGTGGTATAGCTAATCAGCCCCGGTGGATAGCCCATTTTGTCCATCACGCCATTACAGGCATCTACACAGGCGCCGCAGTTAATGCACTCATATTGCAGACCATTGCGGATATCTATGCCGGTAGGGCAGACCTGCACGCATAAATGGCAATCGATACAATCCCCAGCCCTTTAGCCGCCAATTCTTGCCTGTCAGTCTTTCTGGAACGGGGGCCACGCTGCTCACCTCTCTGATTGTCATAGGCAACGGTAAAGGTATCTTTGTCGAACATCACCGACTGGAATCGGGCGTAAGGGCAGATATGAGTGCACATGATCTCCCGCATCCAGCCGGCATTACCATAAGTACAGAAGGTAAAAAACCATATGAAGAACGCCGCCCAGAAGCCGGTTTCGAAAAGAGCAAAGTCCACAAACAGCTCATCTATGGGTGTAAAATAACCGACAAAGGTCAGGGAAGTGAGCAGGGCAATGATCAGCCAGCAAAGATGTTTAAGACTCTTACGCCAGAACTTGTCGAAGTCCATAGGGCGCTGATCCAGCTTCATGCGTTGGTGGCGACCGCCTTCAATTTTCTCTTCCAGCCACACAAACATATAAGTCCAGGTGGTTTGTGGGCACATAAAACCACACCAGACCCGCCCGGCGAAAGTCGTCACAAAAAACAACGCAAAGGCAGCAATAATAAAGATCCAGGCCAGCAGAGTGAGATCCTGTGGCCACAGGGTCAACGAGAAAAAGCTGAATCGTTGTTCGGCGATATCCAGCAAAATAGCCTGTTCGCCGTTGTAACTAATCCACGGCAGCAACGCGAACAGCGCCAGAAAAATAAAGCCGAAATAACGCCGAAAAGTTTCCAGCGGCCCCTGCACTGCACGCACATAAATGCGTTTTCTGGAAGGATCCTGCTGTTCATGGCGGCCTTTGTCAGGCTGATGAATCTTCACCTGAGTAACATCTTTCACAGGGATCTGATTATTCATAAGGATCTCTTTGCTATACCCATCGCATTACTTTTAGTATGCGGCGTTAGCCGCATCTGACTGTATATTTCACGAAAAGCACTGACCAGTGTGGCGGCAGTATACCATCAGCCCACTTGCTTTGCTTTGTTCTGCATCAAAACTCGCGCTATCCTTCCGTTGAGAACTGTTTAAATATTGACCAGTAAACTTTGTTATCTAATTGCATAAGTAACAGTCATAGGCAGCTCCGATATGCTCGGGTATAATCCACACAGGTTTTAAAAATGGTCTGAGAGATGAAACGCACTGTTGTACTGTTACTGGAAATTGCCTCGCTGCTGGTAATACTGCGCTCTTCTTTTGCTCAGTATCTGCTGACAGATATGCAACATTCCCTGTCTGGCTGGATCGCCCATGTGGCAGAAATGGGTGAGCGTAAAGTATTGTCTGATTTACAGAAGCGGATCAGCCCTTACATTGCCAACCTGAACGAGTATCAGCATGACTATATAATGGATATCACTTCAAGCCGTGGCAAGATTGAGCACTTTCAACGTTACTATTGCCAGACAGATGACAAGAATCCCTATGTGTATGGAAACACCCGCATTTACTTATGCTCAGAAATACGCAAAGTAGAATTCTGAGTCAGGATTACTGCATACCCTTGACAAAAAAGCAGCACACTCTGTCGATCAGTTCTTTTCCCTGTTCTTTTTTCAGCACAGGTTTCCACTGCGCCACCTGATCCCAGTAAGCCCCTTCCCTGATTGCACCATAAAACAGAGTGGCAGCCAGTTGCGGTTTCATAGTGCCCAACGCACCTGCTTCCGAAGCCTGCGTAAACCATTGATACAACTGCTTTTCACAATCACTGAACTTCTGGTTCAGAACTTTGGCCGCCTGCTCACTGCGCATAGACTCAATAATGATAATCCGTGACAGACGCAAATAGTCTTCATCGCACACCAACTGAAGGGTTTTTTCTCCGATATTTCTTAACTGCTCAAGCAAGGGCTTTTGCGGGCTGTAAGTAATATTTTTGAGCGGTTCAATACGCTGCAACAACAGCGTGACCACAGCATCAAGCAAATCCTCCTTGCACGAATAGTGTTTGTACAATGTACGCTTGGACACGCCGGCCTGATTCGCAATTGACTCCATGGTGGTGGCCATCATGCCTTTTTCACCAAACTCCCTGATCGCCGCACAGAGAATATCCTGGTGCTTATCGTCACTGCGTCCCACAACCTCTCCTCAGAGAATATCTGTTCTTAACTCTGCGACAACTTTAGTGGTAAGTATACGGTATCGTCTACCCATGCCAAGGGACATCTTCGCGCTTTACACTAAAAAGGACACTCCAGTTTACTCATACCCATATAGACAGACTTCAGCTGGGTATATTGTTTCAGAGTTTCCATGCCGTTTTCTCTGCCAATACCGGACAGCTTATACCCACCAACCGGCATTTCAGCAGGCGAGGCACCGTAGCTGTTGACCCAACAGATCCCAGCCTGAAGCTGGTGAATGACTCTGTGAGCCCGACGCAAGTCCTGAGTCATAACACCGGCGGCCAGACCATAAGGGGTATCATTGGCTCGGTCAATCACCTCCTGTTCATCGCTGAAACGCAGCACCGACATCACCGGCCCGAAAATTTCCTCCCTGACAATGGTCATATCATCGCTGCAATCGGTAAATATGGTGGGCTCCACAAAAAAGCCGCCCGCAGACGAATCAGGCTGAATGGCCCGCCCGCCATAGGCCAGTGTCGCGCCCTGTTGTTTACCCTTTTCGATGTAATCCAGCACCAGCTGCTGATGCTTAGCGGAGATCAGCGCACCGAGATTAGTGTCAGGATCCAGCGGATCGCCGGCAACAATATTCTCGCGGGTGCGTCTTAACAGTTGTTGCATAAAACTGTCGTAGACGACGTCATGGACGAAAACCCGGGTGCAGTTGGTGCACACCTCACCCTGAGTATAGAAATTTCCTAACATGGCGGCAGATACAGCTTCCTCAATATCGGCATCTTCGAACACAATCAACGGCGACTTGCCGCCCAGCTCCATGGTGACTTCTTTGAGGCTCGCCGCGGCTGCAGCCATCACCTTCTTACCTGTCCCCACCTCGCCGGTAAAAGACACCTTGGCAATGGCTTCGTGCGCTGTCAGCCAGGCGCCGACTCTGCCATCGCCATGCACTACATTAAACACGCCATCAGGCACCCCGGCCTGAGTAAAAATTTGCGCCAGTTGCATAGCCCCCATCGGCGTTTCCTCTGAAGGCTTGAAAATCATGCTGTTACCACAGGCCAGAGCCGGGGCGGCTTTCCAGCAGGCAATCTGTATGGGATAATTCCAGGCGCCAATACCCGCACAAATACCGAGGGGCTCGCGACGGGTGTAATAAAAATCACCGCCCAGATCCTGCTGATTCCCCTCAATGCTGGCAGTCAGGCCGGCAAAAAACTCAATCGCATCGGCTCCGGTGACCACATCCACCACACTCGCCTCCTGAATAGGTTTGCCGGTATCGATCACTTCCAGTCTGGCCAGTTCATCATTTTTTTCGCGCAGCAGTGCCACCGCTTTGTAAAGTATCCGGCTGCGCTCCACCGGCATCATCGCCGACCACTGGGCAAAACCCTTGCGTGCACTTTCGATGGCGGCCTGCTGTACAGTTTCATCGGCCACCTGAACCTCATAAGCGACCTGCCCGGTGGCCGGATTGATGACCTCAAAACTTTCACCGCTGGTGTTATCAATAAACTCACCGTGAATATAATTCCTGTAGCACTGTGTCATAAACCCCTCCCGATCTTTGTGTCAGCTTAAAGCATAGCCAATACCAATCAGATTCAATAACGGATTGGTTAAGAGCGGACAGGAAACCGCCGTCAGTGCATTTTTAATCCCGTTCAGGCCTATCATTTTTATACCATGCAATTATAATGGCCGCCGATTATGGTGCTTTTGGTGATAACCAAAAGTTAAACGGGAAGTTCGCAAGACGCTGCCCCCGCAACGGTAAGCAAGAGACTGCAGCACGGTGCCACTGTCATATAATGATGGGAAGGCGCTGCAACAACTTATCTGTACTAACAGATAAGCCTTGCCAGCCCGGATACCGGCCTGATCAGGTTGCCGAGAAATACTTTTCGGTATGAAGAAAACGCGCTCGGGCGGAGTGCCAATCCGGATTTATTATTATGACCCATTCCTATTCCAAGGCCGCAGCGGCCGTGGCGGTTGTGCTGTTTGCCAGCCACCAGACTCAAGCACAACAAATCGAAACTATCAGCGTTATTGGTGCCAGGTTGCCAGTGCAACAAGCTCAGCTAAGTGCGGCGCTGACGAAAATAGACCGCGCCCATATTGAAGCATCAGGAGCCATCAGCGTCACCGAACTGCTGCGTGGTCAGGCTGGTATCAGTCTCAGTCAGTCCGGCGCCAGAGGGGCCGTTACCCAGGTAAGGATGCGTGGCAGCGAAGCCAACCATGTACTGGTAATGGTAGATGGCGTTGAGATCAACGATCTCAGCGATGGCGGCGTGGATTTTGCCCATCTGCACCTGGATAACATCACCAGCATCGAGATTTTGCGCGGCCCACAAAGTGCACTGTGGGGCAACGGCGCTGTAGGAGGAGTGATCAGCATCACCACCCTGCAGGCACAGGAACCGCTCTCCGGACAGCTGAAACTGGAAGCCGGAGACGCCAGCAGCTCCAATCTGGCTGCCAGTATCAGCGGCAAACAGGGCGAGTTTAACTATGCGCTGAATGCCAGTGACTACAACAGTGACGGACAAAATGTGTCCCGTCAGGGCAATGAAAAAGACGGCTATGAGAACAGGCAGTTCAGCACGGGGCTGGGCTGGCAAATCACCCCTGCTTCGAAGGTTAATCTTAGTGTGCGTCATGTCAGCGCCAGCAGTGACTACGATGAAACAGACTATGCGGTTACCGGCCTGCCGCAGGATACCGATCACTATACGGAAATCGAACAATATCAGGGCAAACTAAACTGGCTGTTCGCCCCCGAAGGCACAGAATGGCAACAGGATTTAGGGCTGGAACTGAATCATAATGACAACCAGAACTTTGCCAATGGCGCCTACACTAACGCCAATCAAAGTGAAAAACTGCGCCTTTACTGGCAGGGTAGCTATCAATATCAGCAGAACAGCCATCTGAGTCTGTTGACAGAAAGGGTTGAGGAAGACTTTGACCAGCAGGACCCCAGCGGTTTTTCTGACCAGGCACGTACCAACGATGCTAACAGCATAGGTATTGACTGGCTGCATCAGCTCAGCGGGCAATGGTCGGTGTCTGCCAGTATGCGCCATGACAACAACAATTTTTTTGAGAATGCAGAAAGTTATCAGGCCGGACTCAGCTTTTATCCGGGCCAGGGCCATAAGCTCTATATCAGTGCCGGCAAGGCCATAAAGAACCCGACCTTTATCGAATTGTTCGGCTTTTTCCCCGGCAGTTTCATTGGCAACCCGGATCTTCAGGCAGAACACTCCGTAAGCATGGAAATTGGCGGGGAGTTACAACTGTCGCAACAATGGCAGCTCAGCGGGGCTTTATATAAAGCCCGCCTCAAGGACGAAATCGCCAGCAGTGCTGATTTTACCAGTTCCATTAATCTTAAGGACACCAGCGAACGCAAAGGTGCCGAACTGGAGATAAGAGGCCAATGGCATCAGCTTAAACTGACCGGGGCCTATAGTTACCTCGACTCACAACAGCCCGATTTTAGTGGCGAACTGCAGCCTGAACTGCGCCGCGCAAATCACTCCGGGTTCATTTCGGCAGATTACAGCTTTCCCCGTCTACCCCTTGAGCTTTTTATCAGGGCCAGTTATCAGGGCACCCAGCTGGATACCAATTTTCTCACCTTCAGTACGGTCAAGTTGCCTGCCTATACGCTGGTGGATCTGGCGCTAAGCTACCGCCTGGATGAGCAATGGAAGTTGCGGCTTAGAGCAGAAAACCTGTTTGATAAAGAGCATGAGGATGTACTGGGTTTTGTGGGTCAGCAACGACAATTCTGGTTGTCTGCCCGCTATCAGTTTTAGACCGGCGCAATGCCGGTTACCTGAACCCTGACTGACTAAAAATGCATAAGGTCGCAGCAGGATCGGCATTTACTGAAAATAGTGGTAATCTTGCTGCGGTTTACATTAAAGGATGACAAACGCTATGAAAAAGTTGTTCGGCCTGCTGGCCTTTGTTCTGATTTTTCCCCTGCAAGCCTGCGCTCAGCAACAGCAATGGCAGGAGGGTACCCATTACGAAGTGATTGCCGACGAGGCAACCTCTAAACCTGAAATTCTGGAATTTTTCTCATTCTGGTGCCCCGCCTGTAACGCTTTTGAGCCCTTAGTGGCACAGATGAAAAGCAAAATTGACGACAACGTCAAGTTTGAGAAAGTACATGTGAACTTTATGGGATTCGCAGAAAAGGAAACTCAGGAAAGTGCCACCCGTGCCATGCTGGTTGGCCGCTCACTGAAGCAGGAAGAGAAGATGAATAAAGCCATCTTCGACTATATCCACAAACAGCGTGCCAGCATCACTGAAATGCGAGATCTACGGAATATATTCCAGCTTCAGGGTGTTGAAGCCGATGAGTTCGACAAACTTGCAGAGAGCTTTGGTGTGAACAATATGATGGGTCGTAACAATAAAAATATTGAAAAGTATCGTCAGCACCTTGGTGGCGTTCCGGCCTTTATTGTTAATGGCAAGTACAAAGCCAAATTTACCCGCGATATGACACCGGATCAGATAGTGGAACTGGTGGTCTGGTTGTCTAAGCAAAAATAACGCTACAGCGCTCCAGATAAACAACAAATGCCAGACAGCTGTCTGGCATTTTTATTTGGATGGCAGGAACTTATATCGTTGTCGGAATAAATTCCGACCTACACTGCCTTGACGGCCCAGCTCCGGACAATCGGCGACAGAGTCCCGACAATATCCGGAATTGATCAGATAAAGTCGTAAGCATCACCAAAGAGGTTTTCCAGCATCAGCCCCTGATTATGGAAATCTTCCCGCGCCGCGCCGGCCATCTCAAATCGCCCGGCGATATACACCTGATAGGGTTCCAGACTGACAAAATCTTCCAGTACCGCCTGATGCACCAGCCCTGAGCGGCCCTGCCAGTCGGAGTCCGGATTTTCCAGTACCGGAATAAAGCGGAATTTTGAATGCTGCTGAGCCAGTTCCTCTAACTCCTGTAAGGCGTACATATCATCCTGGGTGCGGGTGCCCCAATACAGGAATAATGGTTCTTTTAAAGGTGACCTGAGTAACTGTTGCAAAATACTCCAGGTATAAGAAAAGCCCGTTCCACCAGCCATCAGAATAGTCGGATGAGGCCTGTCGTTACGCAAAAATGCATTACCATGAGGACCATCCAGCATTATCCCGGGTGCGGACTGCATTTTCTCAATCACCTGCATGGCCCAGGGGTTATGCTCGGCAGCGCCGATATGCAGCTCAATCAGACCCGATTCATCCGGGGCATTAGCAATAGAAAAGGGGCGTTTATCACCTTCATCCATCACCACGCGGATATATTGCCCGGCTTTGAAATCCGGCGCATTCTCGGGCCTTAACAGGATCCGCTGTACGTTGGCAGTAAGAGGTTCAATGGTCACTACTTGGCATTCAAATTCTGACATCTTCTGTGTTCTTTACCTTAATCCAGCCCCAGTTGGTCCCAGATGCTGTCTATCTTTTGTTTGATCTTATCATCCATCACTATAGGGCGCCCCCATTCTCTGTTGGTCTCACCGGGCCACTTATTGGTAGCATCCAGGCCCATTTTCGAACCGAGACCGGAAACCGGTGAGGCAAAATCCAGATAATCAATAGGCGTATGCTCAATCATGGTGGTATCCCTGGCCGGATCCATTCTTGTGGTAATCGCCCAGATCACATCCTGCCAGTCCCGGGCATTAACATCATCATCGCAGACCACCACAAATTTGGTGTACATAAACTGGCGCAGAAATGACCAGACTCCCATCATCACCCGCTTGGCGTGGCCGGGATATTGCTTTTTCATGGTGATCACTGCCATCCGGTAAGAGCAACCTTCGGGGGGCAGATAAAAGTCCACAATTTCCGGAAATTGCTTTTGCAGTATCGGCACAAAGACTTCATTCAGCGCTACGCCAAGGATGGCCGGTTCATCCGGCGGCCTGCCTGTGTAGGTAGAGTGATAGATAGGGTCTTTTCTATGGGTGATATGAGTAACAGTAAAAACCGGGAAGTCATCCACTTCGTTATAATAGCCCGTGTGGTCACCATAGGGGCCCTCCGGAGCCGTTTCGCCCGGCGCAATATAGCCTTCGAGCACGATTTCGGCACTGGCCGGCACCTGCAAATCATTGCTGATACATTTCACTACCTCGGTTTTGTCGCCGCGCAGCAATCCGGCAAAAGCATATTCTGAGAGGGTGTCAGGAACCGGCGTCACCGCGCCAAGAATAGTGGCAGGATCGGCGCCCAATGCCACAGACACGGGAAAGTTCTCTCCGGGATGCTGCTCGCACCATTCACGAAAATCCAGCGCACCACCACGGTGACTGAGCCAGCGCATAATAAGCTTATTGGGGCCCAGCAACTGCTGACGATAAATGCCCAGATTCTGGCGTTTCTTGTGGGGCCCGCGGGTAACGGTCAGGCCCCAGGTAATCAGCGGGGCAGCATCTTCCGGCCAGCAGGTCTGAATCGGTATCTTTGTCAGATCCATCTCATCACCGGTTCTGACAACTTGCTGGCAGGGCGCTTTCTTAAGCTCTTTGGCGGGCATATTCAACACCTGTTTGAACAGCGGCAGCTTTTCCCATAGCTCCTTAAAGCCTTTTGGCGGATCCGGCTCCTTCAGGTAGGCCAGTAATTTGCCGACGTCCCGCAACGCCTCGACTGAATCCTGTCCCATACCCAGCGCAACCCGCTTCGGTGTGCCGAACAGATTCACCAGCACCGGCATGTTGTGCCCCCTGGGGTTCTCAAACAGTATTGCCGGCCCGCCTGCACGCAGAGTCCGATCGGCGATCTCTGTCATCTCCAGAACCGGATCAATTTCCTGAGTGACGCGTCTGAGTTCACCGGCCTGTTCCAGTTTGTCTATAAAGTCCCGTAAGTCTTTGTACTTCATAAGGTTCGTTTATTTCCTCGGGGCGCTGCTTATTTCACAACTACAAATGCGATTTACCAGACGAAAGCCGATGCAGACAACATTGATACCCGCCAGACCGCTCCTGATCCCCGGTTCGACCCGGTTGATACCAGGCTGCTGCCAATTTCATTCTGCCTGAACTAGAGTGTGTTAACTTTTGCTGTTAGCCACAACAAACAAATAGTATATCGGAGAAGCCCGTGAGGATCCTGACAGTCTGCATCCTGCTCACCCTGATTTCATTACCTGCCATGGCCAAATGCCAGTCAGATTCTTTCAATCAGTTCGATTTCTGGCTGGGAAGCTGGCGCGTCTTTGCTGAGGGTCAGCTTGCCGGGCTCAATCATATCAGTAAAGACCTGAATAATTGTGTTATCCGCGAACACTACAAAACCGACAACGGTTATGAAGGAAGGAGCTTCAACATCTATGACGCCAAACGAGACCTCTGGCATCAGACCTGGGTCGATAATACCGGTTTGTTATTAGTCCTTGAAGGCCGTTTTCAACAGGGCAATATGCAGTTAAGTGGTGAGGGGATCACCGATAAGGGCGAAAAAGTCTTGCACCGAATCACCTGGACACCCAATATGGAAGACAACACTGTTCGTCAACACTGGCAATACAGTAAAGACATGGGACAGAGCTGGTCGAGTCTGTTCGATGGTCGGTATAAGAAGATCAGTGACACAGCCAAATGACCCTGCTCTGGATCATTCGGCTGGCCTGATGCTGAAATGAATAATGCGGAGATAGACATGCCCTTTACCCAACCCATGCTTGAAGAAATGAACCTGCTGTTAAAGTTTCCTCTGTCCAGCCTCCATCAGGGTCTGAAGATTCACCAGGATGCCGACCCTGGTACCATAGCCGCCGCAAAGCGTCTGTTTGAAAAAGGTATCATCGACCGGGCAGATGGCGGCTACCTCACGGATCTCGGCCATGATCTTATTGAGCATGCGCAGATTCTGTCCTCTGCACTTGCCGGCTCTCAGGAGTAACAATATGAGCACAACCCCACAAGACAGGCACAGCCTGTTGGCTCAGAACCCTGAACAACGCTCTGCTTATCTGCTTACAGCACTGGTCGAGAACAAGATAATCTGGACTCTGGTGGATGACGACGGCGCGATGATCCTGACCACAGATGAAGAAGACTGCATTCCTGTCTGGCCAGATGAAATCTTTGCTATGGATTGGGTTAATGACGAATGGTCTCATTGCCGGGCACACAGCATCAGCCTGGACGAGTGGCAACAGCGATGGCTTCCCGGACTTGAAGAAGATGAAATCCAGATTGCGCTGTTTCCCTTGCCTGCTGAAGAAGGCCTGATTATGGCCCCCTCAGAAATGGCTGAGAAACTGGGCAGATAATTATGCGCGAGTCAGCAAAGTATCAGTGCCGCAGCGACGCGTGCCAAGGCACTGATACCTTGCTATTATTGCCAGAATTATCAGGAGCGAAACCGTCTTATGTTAGACCCAAAGAAAATTGAAGAGATCGCCAGGCAGATTGCCGAATCCATTCCCCCGGGCGTTAAAAATATGGCCGAGGGTGCTGAAACCCGGGTCAAGCAGGTGCTGCAGTCTCAGCTTAGCCGGCTGGATTTTGTCAGCCGCGAAGAATTTGATGTGCAGACCCATGTGCTGCAGCGCACCAGAGAAAAGCTTGAAGCCATGGAAGCCCGCCTCGGTGAACTGGAGAAACAGCTCAGTCAGGACTGAGGCTGAATCGCTGCCGATACACCTTGGGTGTAAGCTGCGTGTGACTGACAAACAAGCGGCGAAACGAAGCAGGGTCGTCATAACCTACCTGCTCGACGATACGTTCGATGGGCTGATCAGTGGCCTCCAGCAAATTCTTGGCTTTTTCTATACGCAACTGTTGCAAATAGACCAGCGGTGTTTGTCCGGTCGCCGCCTTAAACCTGCGTATCAGGGTACGTTTGGTTACCGCAAACTTGTCACAGAGCTGGTCCAGCGAAACAGATTCGGTGTAATGACGACGCATCCATAGCTGAATATTGGTTACCAGGCTGTCTCTGTGTCCTATTACCATCGCCGGATTCATAAAAACCTTCTGCGACAATCTTTGCCTGTCCAGCAGCAGAATCTTAGACAGTCCATTGGCAAACTCTGTGGATACCATTTCTTCCACCAGCTTCATCAATATGCTGGAAAACGCCGTTGTTGCGCCAGCGGTGATCAGGTTGTCAGATTGCACCACCAGCTCATCCATCACCATCTCCACCCCCGGATACCGCCGGGAGAACACCTCTTTCATCCACCAGCAGGTGGTGGCGCGTTTACCCTCTAATATCCCCGCTTCGGCCAGTGCAAACGTGCCCACGCAATGGCTGGCGACTAACTGGCCCGAGGATGCGGCCTGCTGTAAGACACTGCTCACGGCTTCGGCCTGACACAAATAAGAAAACAACGATTCTTTGTCATAGGCATAGGCTGCCACAGCCACTAAGGCATCCGTCGGAACAAGCTCCGCTACCCCCCTACTCGGCACCGACAGACCGTTTGAACAGACTATGTCTCCGCCCTTCGAAGAGTAAATCTCACTGTCGAATAAGGGATTGGCACCAGGATGAAGGAAACGCTGATAGGAATTGGCAAAGGCAAGGAAATCCTTAATCCCCATTATCTCTGAACCCAGCGCGTTATCAGTGGCAAGAATGGCAATATGTTTCATATGTCAATATCAGCATCTTTTTTATCATTATTGCCACTAATCGCTGTCTATGCAAGAGAGTAGACTAAAAATCCATCAACTAAGAGGTGTGAAAAATGTTTCGTACCCATGGAAAATTTTATCTGATATTGCTGATCCTGGCGGCGGGTTGGGGGCTGACTTTCTGGCTGCAACAGGCCATAGCTTTGGCACCTGCGGTACAATTTATCGGCGTGCCGGCGTTACTGGTAGTCCTGTTGTTATTGGCGGCACTGGCACTGGAGCGCGGGGATCACTGATCGCTGCCGGTAGTATGCTGCTGCCAGAGCTGTCGCACCTGTTCGGCGAAACCGGGCAGCGGCATCACCGAATCGATCCAGCCCAGACAACGGGGTGGCTTTTCGTCGGGCCGGGCACCAAAACCAATCCTGGTAAGTTGCACCGGCAACTGGCAAAGAGCTGCAGCACGCCCGACTGCCAGATCAAACTGCTGACTAAGCAACAGCGGTACCGCCTGTTGCGCCGATGAAACCTGAGTGACCTTGTAACCACCGCCACTTTGCAGAACCAGCGCCAGTTGCTGGCATAACTGCCTGTCGGCTTCAATCAGTAAAATCCGCATCTGACGCTGCTATGTCTGATTATTTGCCGCTGGGATCCAGGCTGGAGTAATAGGCCGCCAGATTAGCGATATCCTCATCGCTGAGAGGCTTAGCCATCGGCGCCATTACCATGTTTTTCCTGGTTCCGTCACGATAGGCTTTCAGGGCAATGGCCAGGTAGGCTTCTTTTTGTCCTGCCAGGTTCGGATACATTGGAATAGCAGAGATACCGTTGCTGCCATGACAGGCCACACAGGTGGCTGATTTAGCCTTGCCAGCGTCTTTGTCTGCCGCCAGAATCGGGGTACTCACAAGTAAAGCAGATACCAGTAAAATGATTTTCATTCTTTTTCCTTTTTAATACCAATCCACATAGATAATTGTCCGCTCTGGGAGATCTATTATCTATGTGGATTGCTATAACGCAACGTCTGCAAATAGACACCAGCGATAAAGTATCAGCTTCTCAAGGCATTTGCATAGGAATACCGATCGGTCCGGATATTTGGCTGAATTTTACGCTTTGGGGTTTCATGGGCTGGCAAAGAATTTATACTGGCACAAATAATCACAATAACGAAGTCCTGCTTTGAAGCGAATAGGCTTTTTGATTTGGTTGCTCAGCGCCCTGCTGAATCCGTTTCCGGCACAATCACTGGAAACTCTGACACTGGATGCCCGGTTCGGGCATCTGGACGTCAAGGAGTATGCCCAGTTTTTGCGTACTCCAAAATATGCCCTGCTCTCGGAAGTGCAGCACATGGCTGGCTGGCAGAACGGTTTCAGTATTGAGCCACTGACTGAAGACCAGAGTCTGTGGGGACGCTTCAGGGTGCGCAATGACAGCGGTGCTCCGGAACGTTTTGACCTGATTATTGCCAATCCCAGTCTGGATGAAGTGGATATTCATGTACTCGATGACCGGGGGCGTATTCGCAAAGCCCTGATGATGGGCGCCATGCGCCCGTTGTCTGCCAGAGAAGTCAATCACAGACACTTTGTTAACCGGCTGGATATGTCATCCGGCGAACAATTAGATGTCTACTTCCGCATTGCCGATAGTGGCCCCATGGTGTTTTCGGCCGAACTCTGGCATGACGAGAGTCTGATAAAAACCGAACAGGTCAACATGGCCCTGATCGGCATGATCGGCGGAGCCCTGGCGATCCTGTTCTTCTACTATCTGATCACTTATGTACTGTTAAGAAGCCCGGTACGCTTCTGGTTTGCGCTGGCCAGCCTCAGCTTTATGCTGTTATTTCTGAATATTGAAGGCATTCTGGCGCAGTTGATCCCGGGGTTGTCTCTGTATATTTCGGTTATCAGCTCGGTGCTGGCGGCCCTGGTTCTGTTCAATGCTGCCAAAGTTTCTCACCTGATGTTACGAGGCGTCCCCCTTTATTGGCGCTACGCCTCTTATGTGTTGTCATATCTGCTGTTTTTCTCTGCGCTGGTACTGAATGATTACTGGAAACTGATCGCAGCCATCGGCCTCGCTGGCGCCACTGTGGCCCTGCAATTTGTGCTGGCCTGGCGCTTCAGTAATCGTCGGGATGGCAGACCCAATCGCATCTACGCCATTGGCTGGTCCTGTATTGCGCTGGTGGCGCTGGTACAGGCCGGGCTCTATCTCAGTGGCGTGATACTGGACGCTGACCTGAGCCTGTATATGATGCTGCTGATCCTGTTTGGGGTGCTGTTGATTGCACTGGCACTGGAAGCTCATGAGCAGGTTAAGCATCAACAACGCCAGCAGCGGCAAAGCGATACCATCAATGATTTGCGTCGCTTCTATGATCTGTTCCGCAATTCGGCGGAGGGATTGTACACCTCAACCATGGACGGCCGGTTGATCACCACAAACCCCGCCATGTGCAGCTTATTTGGCTACGATGATGAAAAACAGATGCTGCGGGAATGCCGGACCACGGCCCAGTTTTATGCTAATCAGCAGGACAGACTCAGCCTGGTGGATGACCTGCGGCTAAAAGGTGTGGTGATGGGCAAAGAGATCCGCGGCGTACGCCGGGACGGCTCTGAGTTCTGGTTTTCCATATCGGTGCAATTGCGCCGGGAGCATAACGAAGATTATCTGTTTGGCACCATCTTCGATATTACCGAACGTAAAGAGTCCAACCTCAGCCTTGAATATATGGCCACCCATGATCCCCTCACCGGCGTGCATAACAGAAGAGAGTTTGAACGCAGTCTGAAATCTGCCCTGGAGCAGGCCAATCAGAGCGGCGAAGAACTTACCCTGCTGTATATGGATCTGGATCAGTTTAAAGTGGTCAACGACACCTGTGGCCATAAGGCTGGCGACGTCCTGATTAAACAGTTGTCCAAGCAACTTAATGATGTGGTCGAAGGCAAAGGGTTGCTGGCCCGACTCGGCGGCGATGAATTCGGCGTGCTACTCCAGGGGGAACAGGCCAGCAAAGACAACGCCTTTCTGCTGGCTAACAAACTACTGAATGTATTGCAGCAATTCCGGTTTGTGTGGGAAAACCGCATTTTCACTCTCGGTATCAGTATTGGTCTGGTGCCCTATGACGAACAGATTCAAACCTCCGAACAGTTGCTCAGCATGGCTGACTCTGCCTGTTATATGGCCAAGGAGGAGGGCCGTAATCAGATTCACGCCTACTCCAAGGAAGATGAGAAAATTCAGCGGTACGAAACCGAATTGCATTGGGTGTCGCTGATTAATCAGGCACTGCAACACGACAGATTTGAACTGTTTTATCAGCATTACCATCCTTTGCATAAACTGGCCGAAGGCTATCACTACGAGATCCTGTTGCGGATGCGCGGCGAGGAAGGCGAAGAAATGGTTTCACCCGGAACCTTTTTACCCGCAGCGGAGCGTTACAATCTGACCGCCCAGATCGATAAGTGGGTGATAGAACATTACTTTAAGTGGCTGGCTGATAATCCTCAGCATAAACAGCAATTGGTTAAGGCCAATATCAATCTCAGTGGCCATTCTCTGGGTGACAAAGAGTTGCGTCTGTTCGTGCTCAACGCCTTTGAAAAATATGCCATTCCCTATAACAAGATTTGTTTTGAGATCACCGAGAGCGTTGCCATTATCAAAATGGATGAGACCTTACAGTTTATAAAGACTTTCCATCAGCTGGGTTGCCAGTTTGCACTGGATGATTTCGGCAGTGGTTTCTCCTCCTATGGGTACCTGAAGAGCCTGCCGGTAGACTTCGTTAAGATCGATGGCAGTTTCGTCAGGGATCTGCTTATTGATCCGGTGGACATGGCCATGGTTCGCTCAATAAAAGAAGTGGCAAAGGCCATGGGCATGCAGACTGTGGCTGAATTCGTAGAAAGTAAGGAAATCATGATTGAACTGGGAAAAATCGGTGTCGATTATGCCCAGGGTTATGGCGTTGCCAGGCCGGCCAGTATCAGAGAATTCGCGCCACTGACAATATCAGCAGAAAAAATCGATTAAATGAGCCGGAATTTCAGGTTTTTAATGCCATCTCTGCACCAGTATATTGCTAATATCCAGGGCGTAAGATGCGCCTTGGGTGTATAATGGCCGCAATGATACCCATTGCTTATACCCTAAGACGATTGACTCCCGGACGCTAATGAAACACCAAGATCCGCTTTTTGATTACATCAGCTCTGCCCGCTTACCGACCCGCTGGGGTCAGTTTACTATCCATGGTTTTGTTGAGAAACATTCAGGACAGGAGCATGTGGCGCTGTCATACGGACAATGGCAGGAAGACGATGTGGTGCCCATACGTATTCACTCTGAGTGTCTGACCGGTGACGCCCTTTTCAGTACCCGTTGCGATTGTGGAGCTCAACTGGAAAAAGCGCTGCAGAATATTGTCGAGCAGGGCAAGGGGGTATTACTTTATTTACGCCAGGAAGGCAGGGGCATAGGACTGCTGAATAAAATCCGTGCTTATCATCTGCAAGACAAAGGCATGGATACGGTAGAGGCCAATGAACATCTGGGCTTTGACGCGGATCTGCGCGACTACAGTATTTGCGGCTATATGCTTGATTGTCTGAAAGTCAGCAAGGTTAATCTGATGACCAATAATCCCCGTAAAATTCAGGCCCTCAGAGATCTGGGGATTGAGGTGGTTGCCCGCACCCCGATAGATCACGGCATCACCGATGACAACAGGATATATATCCGCACCAAAACACAAAAATTAGGTCACGAGTTCGATCCCCATCTGCTAAAATAAATGTAACAGAATGTACTGAATGCAAAAATAATAATAACAAAGCATGGATGCTCAGTATAACCCGGAGCTCTGGCATCCATGCTAAGCAAATCGCCGATTTCTACCTCACTGTTAACTAAGCAGCAGCTTTTGTCTGTTATTGACGCCCAAACCGAAATTATCCGTAAGCATCTTAATCCCACACAGATTATGGAGCGCATGGCAGAACTGGCCTCAGACCTGACCTTTGCCAGTGGCGGCGTGGTGGAACTGGCTGAAGGGGATGAAATGGTCTATATGGCTGCCACGGGCTTGGCCAGAAACAATATCGGATTAAGACTCAAAGCCAATACCAGCCTGTCAGGCCTGTGTATTCAGAAAGGTCAGGTGTTGAATTGCCAGGACGCCAACACAGATAACAGAGTGGACGCCGAGGCCTGTGAAAGAGTCGGGCTCAGATCCATGCTGGTCGTTCCGCTACAGACTGACGGACAGCTGGTCGGTGTACTGAAAGTCTTTTCCGCAAAAACCAATGCTTTTGACGATGTAGATGTACAGATACTGCAACTCATTGCCAGTGTTATCAGCGCCGCTATCGCTTCCGGCGGCGCCAGATAGATTTTTATTGGCCGATATATTAGTTGCCCTTGAAATACTCCAGACAGGCTTCCACCTCATCTGCAGAGCCCAGAATAACCGGCACCCTTTGATGGATATCTTCGGGCATTACTTCAAGAATACGCATTTTTCCTGTAGAGGCACCGCCGCCGGCTTGCTCCATCAGAAAGGCCATGGGATTGGCTTCATACATCAGGCGTAACTTTCCGGCTTTCTCAGGTTCTCTGTTGTCCCAGGGATAAGCAAATATGCCGCCTCGGCACAGCACCCTGTGAATATCGCCCACCATTGCCGCCACCCAGCGCATATTGTAATTTTTGCCTCTGGGCCCCTGATCACCGGCCAGCAGGTCAGCCATATACTTCTGCATGCAGGGCTCCCAGTGACGTTGGTTAGAGGTATTAATGGCAAACTCCTGAGTTTCTCTGGGCACCTGCACCCGTTCACGGGTCAAAAGGAAGCCGCCATGAGTCTTATCCAGGGTGTATAAATGGGTTCCACGGCCTGTGGTCATGGCCAGCATGGTAGAAGGACCATACAACACATAACCTGCAGCAACCTGCTGCGTACCGGGCTGCAGGAAGGCTGAAGGATCATCCGGCTCCATCCATTGGGGCGCATGCATCACCGAGAAGATGGTACCAATCAGACTGTTAATGTCGGTATTGGAAGAACCGTCCAGCGGATCGAAACTGATCAGGTATTTACCATCATTGGTACAACCTATGACCTTATCTTCTTCTTCAGAAGACACGGCTTTGACATAGCCTGACTC
Source organism: Lacimicrobium alkaliphilum (assembly GCF_001466725.1). Taxonomy (NCBI): domain Bacteria; kingdom Pseudomonadati; phylum Pseudomonadota; class Gammaproteobacteria; order Alteromonadales; family Alteromonadaceae; genus Lacimicrobium; species Lacimicrobium alkaliphilum. Next base: position 133,430 of record NZ_CP013650.1, on the reverse strand, counting down.
ACTGAGAATGTCCTTGAGGATCTGATTGGAGATGACATCCAGCTTTTTCTGCCTTTCACCCTGAACATTGTCACTCAGGGTTGAGCCCAGCACACCGGCCAGCGCTCCCTGACTGACCCGGAACGAGATTTCCTTGCAGGCTGCCAGCAGTGTGCGAATAAGAAGAATCAACTCCAGAGGACAATCGTCTTCCTGTAATTGTGTATTAAGTCGTTTCATAGGTTAAACCTTTACGTCTTCAGATTGAGTGTGTAGGTACAGGGGTTATACCAACCGGATCAAATACTGGTCTGGTTAGTATTATATTTTTCCGGGGATTGTAACCCAGATCAGTTAGTCTGTCGCTGTCAGCCTGATTCTGATAGGCTTGCCGGCACTTGCGTCCATCTATTATTTTTATGCATATTCATATTCTTGGCATTTGTGGCACCTTTATGGGTGGCATTGCGGCACTGGCCAAAGCCATGGGGCATCAGGTTACCGGCAGCGATGCTAATGTTTATCCCCCTATGAGCACCCAATTGCAGCAACTGGGGATCACCCTGACCGAGGGCTTCGATCCAAAGCAGTTAAAACCCGAACCGGACCTGGTGGTCATCGGCAACGCCTTAAGTCGCGGCAATCCTGCTGTTGAGTACGTATTGGAGCGTAACCTTGCTTATACCAGCGGGCCACAATGGTTACTGGATAATCTGCTTAAGGATCGCTGGGTGCTGGCAGTGGCTGGCACGCATGGCAAGACCACCACAGCCAGTATGCTGGCCTGGATCCTTGAATCGGCTGGCCTTGAACCCGGCTTTCTGATTGGCGGCATTCCTCAGAACTTTAATCTGTCCGCCCGACTCGGCGCATCACCTTTTTTTGTCATCGAAGCCGATGAATATGACAGCGCCTTTTTCGACAAACGTTCTAAGTTTGTCCATTACAGACCAAGAACGTTAGTTCTTAATAACCTTGAATTTGATCACGCAGACATTTTTGCTGATCTGGGAGCAATTCAGACCCAGTTTCACCACTTGCTGAGAATGGTGCCCGGTAATGGCCGCATTATCAGCCCTGCCGATGATGAGAATCTCGAACAGGTACTGGAAATGGGCTGCTGGACAGAGACCGAAAAAACCGGTCAGCAGTGGAGAATCGATAACGGCGCTGCCGATGGCAGCAGCTTCGATATCCTGCTTAATGATGAGATTCAGGGTCGTGTCAGTTGGTCGTTGATGGGTAAATACAATCAGCACAACGCCTTAATGGCGATAGCCGCCGCCCGCCACGCAGGCGTCTGGCCTGCCGATGCCATTGCCGCTCTGGGCGAGTTTAAAAATGTACAACGACGTATGCAGCTCAAAGCTGTGGTGGCTGATATCCGTATCTATGATGATTTTGCCCACCATCCCACGGCAATTGCTGCAACGGTGCAGGGCTTGCGTGATAAGGTCGGTAAAGATCGCATACTGGCGGTATTAGAGCCGCGTTCAAATACCATGAAGCAGGGCGTACACAAGGACAGCCTGGCAACAAGCTGGCAGCAGGCTGATCTGGTGTATATGTTTGAACCCGATGGATTAAACTGGTCTGTGGATGAACTTAAACAATCGAGTGTCGTGCCTTTATCCTGTTACAAAACCCTTAGCACGCTGATCGAAGCGCTGGTCACACAGGCACAACGCGGTGATCATATACTGATAATGAGCAATGGCGGATTTGGCGGTATTCATCAGAAACTGCAACAGGCTCTGGAGAACAACCATGGCGTTTAGAAAACAAATTACTCTGGCTATCACCGGCGCTTCAGGCGCCCCCTATGCGCTTCGCCTGCTTGAGATACTGGTAAAAGCAGAGTATCAGGTGTTTGTGCTGATATCCTCAGCCGCCAGGGTCGTGCTGGCCACCGAGCAGGATATTAAATTGCCGGCCCGCCCCGATGAGTGCGCTGGCTGGCTGGGTAAACGCTTTGCTGCAAAATCCGAGCAGATTCGGGTTTTTGGTAAAGACGAGTGGTTTTCACCGGTAGCCTCAGGTTCGGCGGCCCCAAAACAAATGGTCGTCTGCCCCTGTTCCACAGGCACCTTATCGGCCATCGCCTGCGGCGCCAGCGACAACCTGATAGAGCGGGCAGCCGATGTGGTGCTCAAAGAAAAGGGTCAGTTAATTCTGGTACCCAGAGAAATGCCGCTTTCCAGCCTGCACCTTGAGAATATGCTCAAACTCTCCAACCTTGGCGTCACCATTATGCCGGCCAGCCCGGGATTTTATCACCAGCCACAGCGTATCGACGATTTGATAGATTTTGTGGTGGCAAGGGTGCTGGATCACCTGGGCATAGAACAGCAACTGATGCAGCGCTGGGGATATGATAATCGTCAGTAGGATTTTTACTCTTTGTTAAGAAGATTGTTGGTCGCTCCGGCTTAGAGTAAGAACAAACGTTCTTACTCTAAGTGATCCGATCAGGCCAGCCGGTCAAACAGCTCTGCCAGTTTCTCCAGTGCTTCCTGCAGCACCTTATCCTCTATGGTAAGGGCTGGCAGCAAACGGATAACATTGGCATAGAAACCACAGGAAAGCAGGATCAGACCCTGCTCTGCAGCACTGGCAATCAATGCCTGGGTGAGGGCAGTATTCGGCTGATTCGGATCACCGTCGTGCATCAGCTCAATGGCGATCATCGCCCCTTTAATACGCACCTCGGCGATCACCTGTGGGTGTTTGCCACGGATTTTTTCCAGCGCTGCCTGCACCTGTTCGCCAATGGCCAGCGCCCTTTGACACAGCTGTTCCTGCTCAATCACCTCCAGCACCGCCAGCGCTGCGGCACAGCCTACCGGCGAACCACCATAGGTACCCCCTAAACCGCCAGGCAGTGGCGCATCCATCACTTCAGCTTTGCCCACCACAGCGGCAATCGGAAAACCACCGGCGATGCCCTTGGCCACCGTCATAATATCTGCTTCCACATCGGCATATTCGCTACAGAAGAACTTGCCGGTACGGGCAAAGCCGGTCTGGATCTCATCCATAATCAGCACGATACCCTGTTCGTCACAGAGGTGACGAAGGGCCTGCAACAACTCTGGCGGCGCGTGATAAAAACCACCTTCGCCCTGAATCGGCTCAATAATAATCGCCGCCACATCCTGCGGCGCAATGTCCACTTTAAACAGATTTTGCAATGCCTTGAGTGCGTCTTCTACCGACACCCCATGCAGACTATTTGGAAAAGGTACATGAAAAATATCTGCCGGAAACGGCCCAAACTGATATTTGTAGGGAGTAATTTTACCCGTCAGCGCCATGGCCATATTAGTGCGGCCATGAAAACCACCATTAAAGGCAATCACACCACGACGCCCGGTATGCGCCCGGGCAATTTTAATCGCGTTTTCCACTGCTTCAGCACCGGTGCTGACAAATACCGACTTCTTCTGTGTCGGGCCTGGCACCAGTTTATTCAGCTTCTCTGCCAGCTCCACCGCCTGCGGATAGGGATTGACCATCACACAGGTATGTGAAAACTTTTGCACTTGCTCAGTGATGGCCGCCACCACTTTCGGATGGGCATGACCGGTATTACACACAGCGATACCCGTACCCATATCGATATAGCGGTTACCTTCTACATCCCAGACTTCGGCGTTGCGGGCGTGTGACACATAAACCGGATACACATTACCCTGGCCCCGGGCTATGGCCTGTTGCTTACGACTTTGCAACTCTGCATTGGTACTCACTCAGATTCCTCCCATGCACAAATATTTGCACTCTAAATAATCATCCAGACCATATCTGGAACCTTCACGTCCGTTACCCGACTGCTTAACCCCACCAAAAGGTGCCGCCGGGTTCGAAATCGCCCCTTCATTAATGCCGACCATGCCGTATTCAAGCCCTTCGGCCACCCGCCAGACACGTCCCATATCCCGGGCATAGAAATAGGCAGCCAGACCAAAGTCAGTATCATTGGCCATATCAATCACCTGCTGCTCATCATCAAAGGCGATCAATGGCACCACAGGGCCAAAGATCTCTTCGCTGGCCACCGGCATCTGGTTGGTAACACCTGTCATCACGGTTGGTTTAAAGAATAATGAGTCTTTATCGACGGCTTCACCACCGGCCACCACTTTGGCGCCCTGGGACACGGAGTCAGAAATCAGACCCTGAACCTTTTCCAGCGCATCACTGGAGATCAAAGGCCCGATAGTGGTGCCCTGCTCGAGGCCATCGCCGATTTTAAGGTCTGCCACCGCAGCGATAAGTTTTTCGCTGAAAGTCTGATATACCTTCTGGTGCACAAAAATCCGGTTAGCACAGACACAGGTCTGACCCGCATTGCGGAATTTAGACGCCAGCAGCCCCTTCACCGCCGCATCCAGATCGGCATCATCAAAAACAATAAAAGGCGCATTACCGCCGAGCTCCATCGATACCTTTTTAACCGTGCTCGCGCACTGGGATATCAGTACTTTGCCCACCTGGGTGGAACCGGTAAAGGTAAACTTTCTGACCCGCGGATCTTCGGTCAGCACCTTACCTATGGCTTTGGAATCTTTACCTGTGATCACATTCAGCACCCCGTCCGGGATCCCCGCCCGCTGCGCGAGCTCCGCCATCGCCAGCGCCGAAAGCGGTGTTTCCGCCGCCGGCTTAACCACAAAAGTACAACCTGCGGCTAAGGCTGCGGCGGCCTTACGGGCGATCATGGCATTAGGAAAATTCCAGGGTGTCACTGCGGATACCACGCCAACAGGCTGCTTGATCACCAGTACACGTTTATCCGACGAGGGCGCAGGGATGGTATCGCCATAAACACGCTTAGCTTCCTCTGCGAACCATTCAATATAGGAGGCACCATAAGCCACTTCACCTTTTGCCTCGGCCAGCGGTTTACCCTGCTCGAGGGTCAACAGACGCCCAAGATCATCCTGATGCTGCATCATCAGTTCGTACCATTTACGCATCAGGCTGGCACGCTCACCTGCGCTTTTTGCCGCCCAGGCCTTAAACGCCTTATGTGCCGCAGCCACAGCCTTCTCTGCTCCCCCGGCGCCGTGATTGGCCACCAGCACCAGGGTATCGCCATTGGCCGGATTGGTGACGGCAAAGCTTTCATCACTGTCGCACCATTGGCCATCAATAAACGCACCGGTTCTGACCAGCGCTTTGTCGCTAAGTCCCAACATCCTGGCTCCTTATCTGAAGTGTTATGCAAACAAAAATTGTGAGTGTATTGAACAACATAGTCGTACAAACATAGATAGCAAAGCTTTAACCTTTGGATTAACCGGCCTTTACCTAATAGCAAATGGAATAACTGGCGCTCGCTCAACCTGTCATATATCCTGTGGCGAGCTACTGTTATCAGTCTTAAATCATCATGACAATTTTTAATCTCGGTTCCATAAACTGGGACCATTGCTATCAGGTTTCGCATTTTGTGCGACCCGGTGAGACGCTGAGCGCAAAGAGCTACAATCTCAATCTCGGCGGTAAGGGTGCCAATCAGTCGGTCGCCGCCAGCAAGGCCGGGGCCAGTATTAAACATATCGGTGCCGTGGCCAAAGGGGACGCTGCCATTGAGGTATTACAACAACTGGGCGTGGATACCTCTGGTATTGAACAGCAGACGGAGCGGGTCACAGGCCATGCCATTATTCAGATTGACAGTGACGCCGAGAACGCCATCGTACTGCACTCCGGTGCCAATGGTGCGCTGAACTGGCAATGGGTACAGCAGCAACTCAGTCAGGGCCAACCAGGTGACTGGTTACTGATGCAGAATGAGACTAACCTGCTGGAACAAAGTGCCCGCTTTGCCCGTCAACAGGGTATGCAGGTGGCTTTTAATCCAGCACCTATGGACAAAGCCATCACACTGAAACTGTTGCCACAACTGGATTTGTTGATCGTTAATCAGGTCGAGCTGCAGGATCTCAGCGAGGAGAACGAGCTGGAGGCGGCAATAGAAACGATTCAGCGCCAGTCATCAGTCAATCTGCTGATTACTTTGGGTAGTCAGGGCGCACTCTATGTATCTGCCGACCAACGACAACAGGTCAAGGCGTTCAGAGTGGATGCCACAGATACCACCGCCGCCGGCGATACCTTTATCGGCTATTTTCTGGCAAGGCGTTGTGTCAGCGACAATCTCGGTGAAGCATTGCAGCAAGCCAGTGCGGCGGCCGCGTTGTGTGTCACCAAAGCAGGAGCTATTGCATCCATACCAGATGCAGAGCAGGTAAGGACTTTTTTGGAAACCCATTCATCATGACTAAAAAAATCATCATCGATACCGATCCGGGCGTGGATGACGCGCTGGCGATTATGCTGGCCTTTAATTCACCGGAATTGAACGTCATCGGACTCACCACCGTATTTGGCAATGTCGCCGTTGAGCGCTCCACTGCCAATGCCCTGATCCTGTCTGAGTTTGCCAGTTATCCTGTACCTGTTTATCAGGGCCAGGGTACGCCCATGCAACGGGACACACCCAACTATCCTGATTTTGTTCATGGTGCAGACGGTTTCGGTAATATTGACTGGCCGGCCTCTGATAAGCAGGCTGAATCACAGAACGCAGTTGATTTTATTATTCAGCAGGTCCGCGCCAATCCCGGCCAGATCTCCCTGGTGGCCCTGGGTCCCCTGACCAATCTGGGCAAAGCGCTGGAGCAGGCCCCTGATATTGCCGGACTGGTTGAAGAAGTGGTGATTATGGGCGGAGCTGTGCATACCTCTGGCAACGTCTCACCTGTAGCCGAAGCCAATATCATCGGCGACCCCCACGCAGCAGACAAGGTGATGACCGCGCGCTGGCCACTGGTAATGGTAGGGCTGGATGTCACCAGTCAGGTCTTATTGAGTAAGGAACATACCGCCGCCATTGCCGAAGCCAATCCCAGACAGGGTGAATTATTATATCGGGCCTGCGATTTCTATATTGATTATTATCGGGATGAACTGGGCATACCGGGCTGCATGGTTCATGATCCTTCTACCATCGCCTATCTTATCGACTCCAGTTTATTCGAGATACTTTCAGGCCCCATCAGAGTAGCCACCGACGGTCTGGCAATGGGGCAGACCATCTTCGCTCCGGCCGGGCGGCGTTACCCGTACCCGGGCTGGGAAAATAAACCCAACCAACAAGTCTGCTTCAAAGTGGATAAACAACGGGTACTGGATCTGCTTATCGATCGCCTCAGCCACCCACCGAGTCTGGATTAATCAGGCTCGTTGGCGCTGCTGTCTTAACCATTGGCGCAAAAATTTGCGCCCTTCTCTTTTGCCGATCAGATAATCGTATTTGAGTACCTCGTTGGAAGAGCCCAGCACCATGCTTCGCAGGTTGGTGGGGGGCGCAATCTGCACAATTTCCAGATCCTCAGGCGGAGTCTGAATAAACTGCAGGGCATCGGCATAATGACGCTGATAATTCACGTACATCTCCATCATTCTGGGGGATTGTTTTGCCCGCCTGAGTATTGGTCGCAAACGCTCCAGCATAGGTGACTGGCCGTTAAAATTTTCACTCACAGTGCGGATCACCAGAATCTTTCTTGCCCCCTGCTGATAGGCCCAGCGAACCGGAATAGGATCGGCCACACCACCATCGATCAGTCTGCGGCCATCAATTTCCACGCCCTGGCGGTACAAAAAAGGAATAGCACTGGAGGCTTTAAGATTTTCGTGCATATTCTCATGCCAGGTATGCAGGTACACCGGCTCCAGAGAATCGGCATCGGCCGCTACCACATACAGGTTCGAGGCCTTGTCGAGCGCAGCCGGGTTTGTGGGAAAACGCAGCGGCCCCTGCGGCCTCACTTGCTGAAAGTACCAATCGAGGTCGATCACATTACCGCCGGTAAAGAACCGGGCAGGCCGGAAAAAAGACTGATTGGTAGTCAGTTGCTGAATTGCGGTCTTGGCATACTGTCTGGCCCTGGCACAATAAGCAGTAAGATTCTGCGCTCCCGCTGACACACCTACCTTGAGATGGAAAGGCCAGAATTGCTGGTCCAGAAAACTGTCCAGCACACCGGCGGTGAAAATTCCCTTCTGACCGCCGCCCTCTGCCACCACGGCAAAGCAAGGCACCTGCTTGTCATCTGTAAAGCTCATACTGTCCTTATTGCTGTTGCTTTGAGGTTTTTTTACTGAATACGTCATCATATTCGGGGCTGCTACAAGGATAATCAAGGGGAAATCACTGGCTGAGCCGACCAAATGCATTGACGCGCTGTGCACTCAGGCCATACATTGGCTCTGTACCTATGGCATTACCCCAGCGGAGAATAATAATGAAACCCAGCATCCTGTTTATTGCACTGCTCAGTGCAGCGCCCTTTGCCCAGGCTGATAAAGTCAGTGACAGAGCCGCCGAGCTCGAGCCCCAGGTCATTGAGTGGCGCCGACACTTTCATCAATACCCTGAATTATCGAATCGCGAATTTGAAACCGCCAAATATATTGAAAAGTATCTGCGTAGTCTGGGTTTACCGGTGCAGACAGGCGTCGCCAAAACGGGCGTGGTGGCAGTGCTGGACACAGGCAAGCCTGGTCCCACTATTGCCCTGCGAGCGGATATGGACGGATTACCGGTACCGGAACAAAACGAACTGCCTTTTCGCTCTGAAGCTATTGGTGAATATAACGGCAATGAAGTACCGGTAATGCATGCCTGTGGTCATGATACCCATATGGCGATGCTGATGGGCGCAGCGAAGATCCTGACAGAAATGAAATCTGAGCTGACCGGCAAAATCAAATTTGTGTTTCAGCCGGCCGAAGAGGGCGCGCCAGCCGGTGAAGAAGGCGGTGCCGAGCTGATGGTTAAAGAAGGCGTGATGAAAGATGTGGATGTGATCTTCGGCCTGCATATCAGCTCCGATACCGATGTCGGTGTCGTAGAGTATCGCCACGGCGGCATTATGGCGGCGGTGGATCCCTTTAAAATTGTGGTCAGAGGTAAACAGGCTCACGGCGCCTACCCCTGGCTGAGTGTGGATCCCATTACAACCGCAGCCCAGATTGTGATGGGCCTGCAGACTATCGTCAGTCGGGAACTGCCCCTGACCGAAGATGCGGCCGTAGTGACAATAGGGTCAATTCACGGTGGTAACCGCTCGAATATCATCCCCAATGAAGTGGAACTGGTGGGTACCATACGCACTCTGAACCAGGATATGCGCGATCAGCTGCATCAGGCTGTGCACCGCAAAGCCACCAGTATCGCCGAAAGTATGCGGGCTGAAGCGGAAGTCACCCTGCCGCTGGATTACAGCTACCCGGTTACCTATAACGACCCGGCACTGATGGACAAGATGTTACCAACCCTGCATCGCACAGCAGGCGAGGGTAAGGTTAAAGAAGTGAAGGCCGTCACCGGTGCCGAAGACTTTTCATTTTTCCAGCAGGAAGTGCCTGGGGTTTACTTATTTGTAGGCGGCAAACCACTGGATCTGCCCAGGGAACAAGCCCCGGCTCACCATACCCCTGAGTTTAAAATCGATGAAGCCGGCATGAAGCTGGGGGTTGAACTGCTTACCAACCTGACGCTGGATTATATGAAAAGTGAGGAGTGATGAGTGAGGGGGCAGGCGTGAGGGATTAGCTCCCACTTCTGTCCGCACTCTTTGTATCTTTGTTTTTCTCAAAGGGCACTGGATGCCCGATAACGGCTTTCGGGCATGACCGGTTTTCATTCCCGCGTGTTGTTGGCGGGAATCCAGTGCCTTTTTCTATTCCGCCAGGCAACTGTAGCCTTCAAGGAGCGCAGCGGATTGCGGGAAGGACGAATATTGAGTGAATCCGGGCTACTAATCTGTATGTGAGGAGTGAGGAAAAGTGGGGTCAGAGTAAACTTTTCTCTCTTTCCAGATAAGCAGACCAGCGATAAAACGGAAAAGTTTACTCTGACCCCACTTTTCCTACTTATTCCATATACCCTTTCGGCAGGGTTTCAATACGGGCCACGCCGGTATCGATGGCGGCCTGAGCAACGGTTTTCGCTACCCGCTGGCACAACCTCGGATCCATAGGCTTGGGAATAATATACTCCCGACCAAAGGTCAGTGAATCCACTCCGGAGGCCTTAAGCACCGCTTCAGAAACCGGCTCTTTAGCGATACTGCGAATGGCCTCAACCGCCGCCACTTTCATCTCATCATTAATGGTCGACGCCCTGACATCCAGCGCTCCACGAAAGATAAAGGGGAAACAAAGCACATTGTTAACCTGATTAGGATAGTCAGAACGACCGGTGGCCATAATCAAATCGTCTCTGGCAGCATGAGCCAGATCCGGCCTGATTTCAGGATCCGGGTTAGAGCAGGCAAACACCACCGGGTTTGGAGCCATCAGCTTAAGGGTCTCCGGCGGCAACACATCAGGGCCCGATACGCCCACAAACACATCGGCATCTTCCATCACATCTTCAAGGGTACGCTTATCGGTGTTATTGGCAAAAAACTGCTTATGAGGGGTCAAATCATCACGGCGGGTGTGAATCACCCCTTTTCTGTCGAGCATATAAATACGCTCACGCTGGGCACCACATTTTATCAAAAGCTCCATACAGGCCACAGCCGCAGCGCCGGCGCCCATGCACACAATGGTGACATCATGAATATTCTTGCCCTGAATCTCCAGCGCATTCAGCATGCCGGCAGCCGTTACAATGGCTGTGCCATGCTGATCATCATGGAAAACCGGAATACGGCAGCGCTTGATCAGTTCCTGTTCAATCTCAAAACACTCCGGTGCCTTGATATCTTCTAAGTTAATACCACCGAAGGTATCGGCAATATTGGCCACAGTGGTAATAAATTCTTCAGTGGTACGATGCCTGACTTCGATGTCTATGGCATCCAGCCCGGCAAAGCGTTTAAACAATAATGCCTTACCTTCCATCACCGGCTTGGAGGCCATGGGACCAAGGTTACCGAGCCCCAGAATCGCGGTGCCGTTGGAGATCACCGCCACCATATTGCCCTTTGCCGTGTACTGGTACACCGCATCGGGATTAGCGGCAATTTCTTTTACCGGCTCAGCCACACCCGGGCTGTATGCCAGGGCCAGATCGCCGACACTCTCTGCTGGCTTAGTCAGCTCAACACTGATTTTTCCGGGGACGGGCTTGGAATGGTAGTCCAAGGCTTTTTGACGAAAGTCAGACATGCTTGCCTCTGATATTGTTGGGTACTGGAGATTTATTGTTCTGCATCCCCTGTTGGTGGGGCTTTTTATTATTGGCCTTTATTGTTGACGCGCGAATCTATCACGTAATCCGATATCAACATATCAGATCAGCAACCTATATAGCGACACACAATTTCATCTAATTAAAAACCAGTTTGAATATAGCGAATAGTTATGAATAAAGAGAGGATTAATATTTTCAGATATGAATAAAAAAAGCGCCCTGAGGCGCTTTTTTAACGGATAGTTCCGGGTGTTATTTCTTACCCAAAGCACCGAAACGCTTGTTAAAGCGATCAACACGGCCGCCGGTATCAACATTACGCTGCTTACCAGTGTAGAATGGGTGACATTCAGAACATACGTCCAGGTTGATATCTTTTTTCAGGGTAGAACGAACCTGGATCTTGTTGCCACAAGAACAGGTTGCAGTCATTTCTTGATAATCCGGGTGGATACCGTCTTTCATGGGTTACCTCATCATCAGGCCGTACCGCTATTTGATCCAAACACAACGGGCTTGACCAAACACCATACGAAAAATTAAAAACTGGCGGCTTGCCGCCGGGGGACGCGCATATTAATGTATCCTGATGTGGGGTTCAAGAATAAATCGTTGGAATTATCACCACAATCACAACACACCAGCAATACGGAACAGAAGTTTAATGATAGTAGAAGTTGCCCTGCCCGTACCCATGCGCGGCGGGTTTGATTATCTGTTGCCCGAAGACCATGCTCAGCCGACGCCGGGAGCCAGGGTGCGCGTCCCCTTTGGCTCCAGACAACTGGTAGGTGTGATTACCGCAATCAAACAGAACTCCGACCAACCAACAGATAAGTTACGCCGGATAACGGCGTTGCTGGATCATAAACCGGTACTCAGCGCACTGATGCTTGACTGGCTGAACTGGGCCAGTCGCTACTATCAGCATCCTGTGGGCGATGTCATCAGCACTGCGCTGCCGGCCCGCCTGCGTAAAGGCGAACCGGCCACAAGCCAGCAAAGTTTCTGGCGATTAACCGAAACAGGCCAGGCGCTGAATAGCGATAGTCTGAAAAGAGCCCCGCAGCAGCAGGCTATTATTGAGCGGCTGCGGGCAGGACGCTGCGAAGACAAAATCCTGAAGCAGGAATTTTCTGCAGCCATAATCCGGGCCGTTAAGGAAAAACAGCTGATTGAAGCGACAGATGATGCCTATATCCCGGATACTGACTGGCCAGCACGCATCAAAATCAGTGGCCAGCTCAACGCCAATCTGGAGCAGTCACTGGCGATTACCGCCATCAATAATCAGGCTCAGGGCTTTCACTCTTTTCTGCTGGAGGGCGTCACCGGTTCCGGAAAAACAGAAGTCTATCTGCAATGCATCGCGCCTTTGCTGCAACAGGGTAAACAGATCCTGATCCTGGTGCCGGAAATTGGTCTGACTCCGCAAACTGTCGCCCGCTTCGAACAGCGTTTTGGTATTGATGTGGCCGTGCTGCATTCCGGCCTGACCGACAAAGAAAGGCTGACAGTCTGGCAGCAGGCCGGGCTGGGTGAAACGGGGATTATTATTGGTACCCGTTCGGCGATTTTCACGCCGCTGGCCAACCCCGGCATGATCATCGTCGATGAAGAACATGATGGCTCCTACAAACAGCAGGATGGCTGGCGCTATCATGCCCGCGATCTGGCCGTCGTCAGAGCACGGCTGGAAAATATCCCGCTGATACTCGGCAGCGCCACGCCCTCACTGGAGACCCTCAACAATGCCCTTACCGGAAAATATCAGCACCTGTCGCTGAAACAACGGGCCGGGGGCGCTAAAGCGGTGCAGCATCAGGTGCTGGATATCAAAGGCCAGGCACTGGATTACGGGCTGGCCAAAGGTATGCAACAACGTATCCGGCTGCATCTTCAGCAGGGCCATCAGGTGATGTTGTTTATTAACCGACGAGGCTTTGCGCCCGCGCTGATCTGCCATCAATGTGGCCATGTGGAAGAATGCCACCGTTGTGAGCGCAGCTTCACCCTGCACCGGCAACTGAACAAATTACAGTGTCACCACTGCGGCGACGCCAAAATTGTGCCTTCGCGCTGTGCCGCCTGCGGCCATCCTGATCTGCAGCCGGTGGGCATGGGCACAGAACAGCTGGAGCATGGTATACAGCGGCTATTCCCACAATACACTGCCATGCGCATCGACAGTGACTCAGCCCGTGGCAAACAAAAATTGCACGGGCTGTTAGATGAGATTAATCAGGGCAATAGTCAGTTACTCATTGGCACCCAGATCCTGGCCAAGGGCCATCATTTCCCAAGAGTATCGCTGGTGGTGATCCTCGATGTAGACAGCGCCCTGTTCAGCGCCGATTACCGTGCTGCCGAACACCTGGCACAACTTATTACCCAGGTAGCCGGACGCGCCGGACGGGCGCAGATTCAGGGCGAATTGTGGCTTCAGACCCATAACCCGGGCCATCCGTTGTTGCAGGACCTGCTCAATAATGGCTATCAGCACTTTGCCCGACTCGCCTTAAAAGAACGTCAGTTTGCCGCTCTACCGCCATACAGTTATCAGGCGTTGTTTCGCTCAGAAGCAGTTAACGGCAATCTGGCCTATGACTTTCTGGAACAGGTTAAAGCCTGCCTGCGCCAGACAGATATCAGCCTTATCGGCCCGTTACCTGCGCTGATGGAAAAACGTCAGGGCCGCTATCGGATGCAATTGCTGTTACAGTCTGACAAACGTACCGGCATTCAGCAGTGGCTCAGTAATATGATGACCCGGATTGAGAAACTGCCGCTGGCGAACAAGGTCAGATGGTCGCTAGATATGGATCCGATGGATTTCACCTAGAGCGCCAATATTCTGATTTTGAGGTTATCCGGGTATACAGTAGAATCGGCCTGCTTAGCAGTTCTCAAAAAGAGATAAGGTATTCACAATACTATGGCACATAAAGATTATATTTCCCGCGGTCGCTCCGCCAAAACTCCTCCACCTAAGGCACCGGTTCCCTGGTTGCGTATTATCGTAACGCTGGCACTGATAATGGCCTTTGCCTATTTCCTTTGGAGTATCCGCAACAGCGCCGAGGAAAAGCCGGAAATTATTCAGATGCCAAAGACTGAACAACAGGAAGTGTTGCCGGAATTACCCCAGGAAGAGTGGCAATTTGTAGAAACTCTGCCACAGCAAACCGTTGAAGTAGAGCTGCCGGAAGAGGTCGAATCGGATGTACGCTGGCTGATGCAATGTGGCTCTTTTCGCAGTAGCGATCAGGCAGAACAGATGCGCGCGAAAATCGCCTTCCAGGGGCTGGAGTCACAAATCCGCCCCAGTGAAGGTAGCAATGGCAGATGGTACCGGGTCATTCTCGGCCCCTATGAAAGGAAGCGTGCCGCAGAGCGTGACCGCCATGCCATCCAGAGAACCGGCATCACTACCTGTCAGGTCTGGAACTGGAATCTGGATTGACCGTAAAGACAACAGAGTTGATCCCTTTGTCTGACTGACGGATATTGGTGTAATGACGGTAATCCAATAATAAACAGGGGAGAAGCATGTCCGCGAATTTGCTCGAAGATGCACTCAGCAGAATCACCCGTTTTGCCAAACAGGCAAAAATCACCCAGGAAGTCATCGACAGTCTGATGCAGCCCAAGGCGACCATGACCGCCAGTCTGCCGGTGCGTATGGACAATGGCTCAACCTGTTACTTTCCGGGCTTTCGATGCCACTATAATAATAAGCTTGGCCCCACCAAGGGCGGTATCCGCTTTCACCCAGATGTGAGTATCGAAGAGGTACAGGCACTGGCTTTGTGGATGACGATCAAGTGTGCGGTGATGGATTTGCCTTTTGGTGGCGGCAAAGGCGGTATCATCGTCGACCCGAAGAAGCTCTCGCCGATGGAACTGGAACGCCTGTCACGGGCATATGTAAGGGCGATGGCAGATTTTATCGGTCCACAAACCGATATTCCGGCGCCGGATGTGTATACCAACGCCAGGATCATGGGCTGGATGATGGATGAATACGAGGCCATCAAACGTGTTAAAGCCCCCGGCGTGATCACCGGCAAACCAGTACGACTCGGAGGCAGTCTTGGCCGCGACGATGCCACCGGCCGTGGCGCCTATCTCTGCACTCTGGCACTGGCCCGCAAGCAGAAGCTGAAGCCTCAGGACACCACTGTCGCCATTCAGGGTTTCGGTAATGGCGGTTATCATGCCGCCCACCTGCTACAAAAAGCAGGCTTTCGTATTGTCGCCATCAGTGATTCTCAGGGAGGAATCTACTCCCCACAAGGCTTTGACGTCGACAGCATTTACGAAGAAAAGCAACGTAACAGGAAAGTCAAAGCCGTGTATTGTAATGCCTCGGTTTGCGAACAAGTGGACCACGATGTTATTACCAATGAAGAATTGCTGGAACTGGACGTGGATATTCTTATCCCTGCCGCGCTGGAGGGCGTGATCACCAAACACAACGCTAAGAAAATTCAGGCCCGGCACCTGGTGGAAATTGCCAACGGCCCGGTAGAGGCGGATGCCGATGTCATACTCGAGGAGCAGGGCTGTATCGTAGTGCCCGATGTGCTGGCCAATGCAGGCGGCGTTACCGTCAGCTATTTTGAATGGGTGCAGAATCGCCAGGGCTACAGCTGGGATGCTGACACCGTGCAGGATCAACTGTCACAACGCATGGAAAAAGCTTTTGAGGATATCTGGGAGCAGGCACAGCAGCATCAGACCAACTTAAGGGCCGCGGCCTATATCCTGGCCCTCAAACGTCTTGGCGAAGCGGTAGAGGCCCATGGTACCCGCAATTATTTTAACTCTTAGTGACTGAGCTCAACGGGCAAATCATCCCGGCTGCCCCATTCACTCCAGGAGCCGTCATACAGGGCGAGATTGCGATAACCGCAAAGCCAGGCCGCCAGTAAAGGAATACAGGCTGTGACCCCGGAGCCACAGCTGAAAATCAGCTGCTGGTTTTGCTGCGCTGCCTGTGCCTGAAAGTGTTTTTGCAGTTCCGCCACCGGCAATAAATGGCCCTGATCCAGCAACCGCGTAAATGGCAGGTTTACAGAGCCGGGAATATGGCCGGGCCGCAGTCCCGCTCTGGGTTCGGGCTCAGTGCCGTCAAAACGTCCGGCACTGCGGGCATCAATAATCAGGCTATCTTTGCTATCTATGGCCTTTAATACCTCGGTGGCACTGACTACAGCATCGGCATGAAACTGTGCAGTAAAATCCCCCTTTTCAGTTGCAACACTATGACGGGTGGCGACTAAACCCTTTGCCGACTGCCAGGCCGGCAAGCCGCCATCAAGCACCGCCACCTTCTGGTGGCCCATCAGACGGAACATCCACCAGGCTCTGGCGGCAGAAAACAGGCCCTGACTGTCGTAGACCACAACCTGAGTGTTGTGATTAATGCCCAGTTGTCGTACAAGGCGGGTAAAACGGCCAGCATCGGGCAGCATATGAGGCAGGGCAGAATCCGGGTCGCAGATGACCTTGTCCATATCAAAAACCTGCGCGCCACTGATAACAGCGGTATCAGAAGTCTTATTCTGCGACTGACCAGGAGGTGCCATGCTGGCATCCAGCACCCGTACCTCTCTATCCTGGAGATGCTGCTTCAGCCAGTTGATACTGACCAGGGCCGGTGATGGATGTTGCGACATAATCAGAATCTTTTGTGCCGGTGAGTCAGAGCCCAAGTTTCTTAAATACCACCTCAACCTCATCCGGCTGCTCCCGGGTCAGCACCTTGCACAGCCCCTTTTTATTATGCCGGCACTGACCGATGTGGGTACGGTGGCCATCTTCAAGCAGATATAATGTCAGATAGTAGCCCATTTGCGGATCATAAGGCTCCTGTGTGCCAATCTGAAAGGGTCTTTCAGTACTGCTGCCCTGCTGATGCACAAAAGCCGGGCTCTGTACCCAATCCACCATTTCGGCACGCTGATCCGCAGCAAAGGGCTCGTACTTGTACAACCGCAGATCCAGCACCGCTCTGTCTATGGATGCCAGGGAGGCAGGAAGATTGATATTGCCGGTCACCAGCGTACGACTATTGCCTTTATTTTCATCTACCCGGGTACAGCGCTCTTTGGGTTGCTGCTGGCGATCATAAAACAGCTCCCCCTTATCCCCGTTCAGTTGCCAGGCCCACTGGCCCCCCTGAAAACGCATACCGGTTTCAGATTCCACTTTGGGCAGTACTTGTGTCTGTCCACTGTAAAGCAGCATGGCTGAATCACCGGCCTGGCTGTAAGAGATCATAATGTTTTCACCGGAGGCGCACTGATAATGTTGCTGCCGGGAAAACTCCACTGGCTTATCCTGTTTCACCTGCAAGGCAGAGATAAGCTCACAGCCAGCCAGGGATAAGGCGATACAAAAGATCCCTGCCCGCCGGATTAACTGACCAAGCGCCGTTTTAGCCGTCTCAATTGAACAGGCCTTTGCTCTTGTCAGCGACAAAGATGAAGGGTCAACACGCCCTTGCAAACCCATAGTGGACTCTCCTGCCAGTACTTTTTAATCAATCAGGGCTTTTTGTACAGCCGCATCAACATGTATGTCCAGAGTATCAAACAATGGCACCGCACAGTGATGTTGCTGCAACAACAAGCCAATCTCAGTACAACCCAGCACCATACCTTGCGCACCCTGCCCGGACAACTGATTGATAATACTAAGGTATTTTTCCCGGGATTGCTCATCAATTCTGCCCTGACACAACTCTTCATAGATCACCCGGTGAACAATCTCCATGTCAGGTTCTGATGGCACCAGTACCTGAATACCAAATTGCTGTTGCAGACGCTGTCTGAAAAAACTGTCCTGCATCGTAAAACGGGTACCCAGCAATCCTACCGTGGAGATATTCTGCGACTGCAAATGGGCCGCCAGGGCATCAACAATATGCAGCAGGGGGATGGAAATACTGGCCTCAATTTCCGGCGCGACTTTGTGCATGGTGTTGGTACAAATCAGTAAAAAATCCGCACCGGCCGCTTCCACCGCTCTGGCTCCCTGGATCAACAGTTCTGCGGCGCCCTGCCAGTCACCCTGATGTTGTAATCTCTCAATGGGCGCAAAATCCACGCTGTACATGGCAATCTGAGCGGAATGCAAACCGCCCAGATGCTGCCTGATACCCTGATTAATTTTCTGGTAATAGCCAAGACTGGATTCCCAGCTCATACCACCCAACAAGCCTATGGTTTTCATCATCCTGCCGCACTGATAAAAGTACAGGCCAACTCCGCCAGCGCCTGACCAGTGACCCTCATGCCAGCCTCTTCGCCTGCAGGATGCCTCTGTGGTGCGGCCTCGGCCAGATGCAGATATTGCACCCGGGTTTGGGACGCCAGCCGATGCAGATAATAAATGGCATCATCCAGAGCCACACCGGCACGGGTTATGGCACTGGTGGGCATATCGCTGATGGCATCCAGATCCAGTTCTGCGCCCACCGGCAGATTCGGGCCTTTAAGGTAAGCCAACACCTTTTCCAGGGCCTGTGTAAAGGTCAGCTCTCTGCGCCACTGAATCTGCTGAATGCTGAACCAGGGAAAACCGTTTTGCGCCAGTGCCTGCAGGGCTTCCTGTGAATTCTTCTGCTCATGTAAGCCAAGAATACTGTAGTGAGACAGGTAACCCTGTGCATGTGCATAGCGAAAAGCATTGCCGCTGTGGCGACCTTCCTGTTGACGAAAATCCGCATGGGGATCGAGATTACTCACCGCCAGGGGTTGACCACGGGCTTCACTGCAGGCACGGATTATGGCGTAGGCATTGTTATGGCCACCACCAATCACCACGGGGATCAGATCGGCTGCAAAGATGGGTCGCAAGACTTCCAGCAATCGCCTGTCGATCTCTTCACACTGCTCTCGCAACTGCACAAGATCGTCAGTATCCGGCAGATCATCGCAGATCAGTTCACCCAGCAGCAGGAGCTGTCCACCGCCCATCAGCTGATTGTCCTGCAGATTTAAAAAGGCGGATAAAAATGCCTGCCAGCCCTGGTGCGCCCCGCCTTTACCGCAATTGGCACGTGGACCAACCTGCTCAGGCACGCCCAGCAACACATAGCGACAGCCGTCGCCACGCACAGCTTGCCAATTCTGGTATTCAGCAGGCAAACGAAGGCTTTGCCCGAGCTTGGTTTCACCGGGGCGCTGGCTGACCAGACTGAGAATACGCTGCTTATCCAGCGTGCGGATAAGCGCCGGGTTCATTCAATATCCAGTGGCTCGGGAGAGAGGATAATGCCGGTGCTGTCGGCATACAGGTGATCTTCGGGCAAAAAGGTCACCCCACCGAAGTTCACCGCGATATCGGCATCACCGGTTTGCTCATAATCCGCCGATACCGGAATGGAGGCCAGCGCATGAATGCCGATATCCAGATCTTCCAGAGTGTCCAGATCTCTGACGCTGCCATAGCAAACAATGCCTTCCCAGTCGTTCTCCACCGCCAGTTGAGCGGTATTGGCATCGATCAGGGCGCGACGCAGGGAGCCCCCGCCGTCCACCAGCAAGACCTTACCTTTACCCGGCTGTGCCAGAACCTTTTCCAGCAGGCCTTTGTCTTCGAAGCATTTTACTGTGGTAATTTCACCGCCGTAAGAACGCCGCCCTCCGTAACTGACAAACATGGGTTCAACCACGTCAACATTATCGGCAAACAAGTCACACAGTTCTGAGGTGTTGTAATCCATGAGGTTATCCGGCGCTGTTGGGTGAATACCCCCTCAGTATACTTTGAGATTTGTCTGTGTCCATTCCCCTGGCCGGGTTGCGTTGTGTCGGAATCTCCACACACCAACCTGATCTGCAGCCTTGTCATAAAGTCTTCTTTTTTCTGTCACCGGTTGTTCACATCCGTTTCATAAGCTGCACAGCATCGATTATCAGGTCGAGAAGTACCGCGATGAACTTATTCGCCCGTGCAGACACACAATTATTCTACTGGCTGTTTAACAAGACCAGTGGCAGAAACTGCACTCCGGTGCGCTGGGTTTCCCGCACAGGCGATGGTCATCTGTATCTCGCTGTGGGCCTGGTGTTGTGGTTTTTTGAACCACAATACGGTGATTTGTTTTTATACACCGCGCTGACCGCCTATGCCCTGGAATTACCTGTGTATCTGTTGTTAAAGAAAAGCTTCCGTCGCCAGCGCCCCTGTGATCTGCTGCGCAACTTTCGCGCTCATATTTCCCCCTCAGACAAATTCAGTCTGCCTTCCGGTCATACGGCAGCCGCCTTTTTAATGGCCGCCCTGATCGCCCATTTCTACCCGGCCTTTTCCTTAGTGGTCTATCTGTGGGCCACCACTATCGGGCTGTCCAGAGTATTGCTGGGAGTCCATTATCCCAGCGATATCCTCGCCGGGGCCTGCCTCGGATTATGTATTTCCATGTTCAGTCTGA
This sequence comes from Lacimicrobium alkaliphilum, assembly GCF_001466725.1. Classification (NCBI taxonomy): domain Bacteria; kingdom Pseudomonadati; phylum Pseudomonadota; class Gammaproteobacteria; order Alteromonadales; family Alteromonadaceae; genus Lacimicrobium; species Lacimicrobium alkaliphilum. The sequence continues at coordinate 112,785 of NZ_CP013650.1, read as the reverse complement.
ACCTGATGGTTTAAACAGGGGAAACCGATGAAGATTCTCTATGGTGTCCAGGGCACAGGTAATGGTCATATTACCCGGGCGAGAGTGATGGCCAAAGCCTTCGCGAAACGCCAGGATGTACAGGTAGATTATCTGTTTTCCGGGCGCGCTGAAGGTAAATACTTTGATATGCAGGTATTTGGTGACTACCAATGCCGCCGCGGCCTGACCTTTGTGCACCGCCACGGTGCCATTGACCGCTGGCACACGTTGCGCAGCGCAAGACCGGTGGAACTAATGCGCGATATCAGGCAACTGGATCTGAGCACCTATGATCTGGTACTCAATGATTTCGAACCCATCAGCGCCTGGGCTGCCAGAAAACAGCAACGCCCCTGTATTTCCATCAGTCACCAGGCTTCATTTACCCATAATGTACCCAAACAGGGGGACAGCCTTGCCGACCGCCTGCTGATGAAATACTTCGCACCGGCAGACATTCATCTTGGCGTACACTGGTATCACTTTGGTCATGCCATTATGCCCCCCTTTGTAGAAGATGAGCCCGGGCACAGTGAGAATGGCAAAGATGTGCTGGTCTACCTGCCTTTTGAAGACCTGCAGGATATCGCTGCGTTGCTGGATCCTATCAGCGAAGTGAACTTTATCTGCTTTCACCCTGATATAGAGAACGAATATCAGCAGGGCCATATTCACTGGCGCCGCCCCTGCAAGGACGCTTTTCATCAGGTATTGCAGCAGGCGGCCGGCGTGATCGCCAATGGTGGCTTCGAGCTTTCCAGCGAATGTCTGAAACTGGGTAAAAAATTGTTACTCAAACCCCTGCAGGGTCAGTTCGAACAACTTTCCAATGTACTGACGCTGGAAAAACTCGGCCTGTGCCAGAGTATGAAAGTGCTGGACAGTGAAGAAGTGGAAAACTGGCTGGAGATGGCGCCGGCTGAACCTATAGGCTTCCCCGGCGACCCACAATTGCTGATTGACTGGTTACTGAACGGCAACTGGCAGGATACCCACGGCATCTGCCGGCAACTCTGGCAGCAGGTAAGCTTCCCCGAGCCGCTGAAACGGCGGCTGGAGAATCTGACTCCGGCCTGATTGACATCACCCCGTGTTCACAGCACTCTGGGCTCAAAATCTTCGGTAAAGGCATCGAAGATTTCACCGGCCTGATCAATCAAGTCAGGGGTAAACTTGGCAATATGAAACAATGCCTCTCCCTCATTGGCGATGGGAATATTCGACATGCCGATAACCACACCATCGATGGGTGAGCGGATGGCTTCTTCCATATCACCATGGGGGCTGGCGGAATACGCCAGAATCTGGTTTTTGCTGACCATTTCACCCAGTCGCACCCGGCTCACAATCAACCCGTCCACCTCATTGCGTACCCACTGACTGCTGTTGGCAATCATCGGCTCGAATTTACGCCGGCTGCCACGGCGCTGCCCCATGCCCAGATATTTCATGACATTGAGAATGCCGTTAAGACCGGTACGAATTGACGCTTCATCGAAGCGCAGGGCTTCGCCGGCTTCGTAAAGCAGGCAGTGCACGCCCAGGTCGGTAGCCGAAGAGCGCAATGAGCCATCCCGCTCTTTGGCATGCAGGATCACAGGTGTCAGAAACTCTTCTGCCATTTGTTTGGCTATAGGATCTTTAATATCAGTACGGATCTGCGGCAGGTTGCTGCGATGAATGGCACCGGTATGTAAATCAATTAAATGGGTGGCCCGGCTGAGCAACTGATCATAAAACAAATGGGCCAGACGGCTGCCCAGCGCACCGCGCTGTGAGCCGGGGAAACAACGGTTCAGATCACGCCGGTCCGGCAGATAACGGGTCTGCTGGATAAAGCCAAACACATTGACAATCGGCACAACCAGCACCGTACCGTGCAGACGTTTTGGATTCAGCCTTTTAATCAGCCGACGGCAGATCTCAATACCATTGAGCTCATCACCATGAATCGCCGCACAAACCAGCAACACCGGGCCATCACGCACCCCGTGAAACACTTCCACATGCAGATCCATGGGCGTATCGGTATACAATCTGGTGGCCGGTAATTTGATCGATACCTGGGTACCGGCAGCAACACGGTGATCGGCAATTTCAAAGGCCGGTCGTCGGGGCATTAACCTTTGCCCCGGGTACGTGTTTTATGGGCTTTGGCATTTTTCTCGATAAATTCGATGATACGACCGGCCACATTTTTACTGGTGGCGGTCTCAATGCCCTCAAGACCGGGGGAAGAATTCACTTCCATCACCACGGGGCCATGATTAGAGCGCAAAATATCCACCCCTGCCACATTCAGTCCCATGGTGCGCGCCGCCCGCACCGCAGTGCTGCGCTCCTCAGGTGTCAGACGTACCAGTGATGCACTGCCGCCACGGTGCAGATTCGAACGAAATTCACCGGCCTTGGCCTGGCGTTTCATCGACGCGATCACCTTATCACCGATGATCAGACAGCGGATATCCGCTCCACCGGCCTCTTTGATATATTCCTGCACCATAATATCGGCTTTCATGCCCATAAACGCCTCGATAACACTCTCAGCCGCCTGGCGGGTTTCGGCCAGCACCACGCCGATGCCCTGAGTGCCTTCAAGCAATTTAATCACCAGCGGAGCGCCTCCCACCATATCAATCAGATCGGGGATATTACTGGCCTGATTGGCAAAACCTGTTACCGGCAAACCAATCCCCTTGCGGGAAAGTAGTTGCAATGAACGCAGCTTATCGCGGCTGCGGCTGATGGCGACAGATTCATTGACCGGATACACGCCCATCATCTCGAACTGCCGCAGCGCGGCAGTGCCGTAAAAGGTGATGGAAGCACCTATTCGCGGAATGATAGCGTCAAACTCGGGCAACTGCTTGCCCCTGATATGCACCGATGAACTCTGCATATTGATGTTCATATAGCATTTCAGTGGATCGATAATGTGCATTTCATGCCCGTGGGCTTCTCCTTCCTCCTTTAATCTGCGCGTGGAGTAAAGATTGGCGTTACGGGACAAGACAGCGATTCTCATAATAACTAAGCCTTAATCTGGGTAGTGAATAGATCTGCATTAACGCCACGCCCGCTAAAAAGGGCAGCAAAACTGCAGTTTGGCAGTCAGTCAAAAATTAATCAATCTGGCCTGACAAATAGGATTCCTGTGGATCAACCATAAATCGGCCCTCCATCGCCTGCCTGCCTAACAACATCCGAAAACGCATGGAATCACGGTTGGTGAGGGTAAGCTCCACCTCAAAGCGTTGGCCGGCCATTTCCAGAACCGTCTCAATCACATAGCGTAATTCTTCATGACCACCGGAGTCCCGCACCGTGCGCTGCTCCATTACCGGGGCCTCGCAAACCTGTTCGGTCTGGTCGTCATTCTGATGGGGGTGCAGGTATATACGCACCCAATTCTCACCCTCTTTATCGAAGGGTTCCAGTTTAAAAGCATGCAAACAGGATGTTTTCGCTCCTGTGTCCACTTTCATTTTGATTTTATCGATGCCGAGCCCGGGCAATGCACCCCATTCCCGCCAACCTAATGTCTGCATAGGTTTATCCATATTAATTAGTCACTGGCATATAGCATGAATAGATATAACCAGCCAGAAATTTACTTCATCAGTAACACAACTGATCCGAAAAGTCTGTTTTTCGACCAACTGTCATACCTTTATAGGATAATTGACACTGTACTTGATTTAAAATTGTTCTATTATGCCCCAAAAGGACGCCGCTACGTTCCTTGTCCGGTATAACAGGGCCCTAGGGAGAGTTATTTGTTCAGCTCGTTACGTACCAAATTAACCTTATCCATGTTGATTACCAGCCTGGCTGCAATCAGTGTTATGGCTCTCGTCAGTCCATTGTTGCTGGAACAACGCTTTGAGGATCTTACCCACAAGGAACATCTGAACCAGTTTGTTGAGCTGATTCAAAGGTTTAAGAAGCAGGATCCGGACTGGGGTTCGCCACAAAGCTCAGCGGCTCTGGCCTCGCAATTGGCTCAGATACAGGCCCAGTCCCCAATTCCGTCGGAACAACAAGGCAACCGGTCGTTAGTGCTGACAATGGATCTGTCGCACTCTGAATATGTGGTTACGGATCCAAACGGGCATATTTTTGTTGCGGCCGGTGAGTATCAGGTTGGCGAACAATTACCCCCTGCGGCCCTGAAAAGGGCGACTCCTCTGAGCCAGAATAGTGACGTCCTTGGCTATGCACTGAAAACCGGCACAACTAATCTCAATAACCATGACAGTACTTATCTGGTGACACTCAGCCAGAGTATGCTGATTGGTGCCGCTGCCGGACTGATGATAACCCTGTTGCTGAGTCTGACCATGGGCAGGCAGTTAATTAAACAATTGCGCAACCTTACCCGGGCTGCCATGGAAATGAGCAAAGGTAATCTGGATCAACAGGTAAATATCAAGGGTGACGATGAAGTTGCCATTCTGGCACGGGAATTTAACCGTATGTGTCAGGAGTTACAGAACACCTATGCGGAATTAACCGCATCAAATGAGACTATCAAGGCCCAGGCCGAGGCCATGCAGGAATTGTCACTGCGCGATGAGCTTACGGGGTTGCACAACAGGCGCTATTTCAATCAACAATTCAGGCTGATGCATCATCAGGCCATGCGCTACGGTGACCCTCTGACCCTGGCCTTAGGCGATATTGACCACTTCAAGTTGATCAATGACCGGTATTCCCATCAGATCGGTGATGCCGTGCTCAGACAACTGGCGCAGCTGATGCAGGAAGAAGTGCGCGAGTCAGACGTTCTGGCCCGCTACGGCGGAGAGGAGTTTGTATTGCTGATGCCACAGACCAGTAATGATCAGGCAGAAGCACTGCTGAATCGTATCCGAACTAAGGTTGAAAGCTGGCCCTGGGAGAAAATCTGTAAAGGCCTCGCCGTCACAATCAGCTTTGGCATCAGTGATAAACTGGAAAAAGATATGGGCCACAGTATGCTGGTGGATGCCGACAATAAGCTGTATCAGGCCAAAGATCAGGGCCGCAACAGGGTCTGTATCTGAGCGCTGGCGTGTTTTTCTGATTATAAGGATTCACCGTAAGAACGCGGCCTTATACCGATCCGCATAGACAATGCTTATGCAAGCAAACAACGCTGATTTCAAAAACACCGCTATATCAGGCAACAGAATATGGCTGCTTGGTCTGTTGACTGGATTACTGCCCATGCTGACCATGCACCTGAGCTGGCTGGCTGCATCCATTCAGGGTCATCTTGAATGGTGCAACCCCTATTGGCTGCACTGCCACAGTGTCAGTTCCACCGGGCGATACGGGCTGGGATATTTTATTTTCAAAGGCGGTATGATCCCGGCGTTGGTATTGTTGTCGTGGTATTGGTGGCTAAATCAGCAGTGGCTGAACCGCCTGAGCAATCATCACTCTCAGAAGCTCTGTGTGCTGGGGCTGATCGCCAGTCCTGCACTGCTGATTTACACCCTGAGCCTGGGTCATGTTGGCGACACCTTCTACCTGTTACGCCGCGCCGGTGTGGTGATCTATCTGGGCCTGACCTTTATCGCCCAGCTATTGCTCAGTGCCGCTCTGGCCCGCCACATCACTCAGGGCAAAGTACTGCTAAGACTGAGTTTCGCCACGCTGGCCATCGCTCTGTTTTCGCTGTTGCTCGATGCCTTACCTGCGGTGGACTATAAGAGTATGGAAGATGCTTTCGAATGGCTGCTGATACTGCTGCTGAATCTGCATGTCCTGATAGTGGCCTGGCTATGGAAAATCCATAATCTGCGCTTTGTTCTGAAATAAGCAGTCAGTGGCAGGGACTGGAACCTGCGCGCTGCAAACTGACAATAAAAGGATAAAGAAATGTTCACCACAGAGCCACGGAGGACACAGAGAAGTAAAGAGATTAAACCCCTGATACCTCTGTGCTCTCCGTGACTCTGTGGTTTTGCCTTTTCAAAGGGCACTGGATGCCCATAACAACATTCGGGCATGACCGGCCGTCGCTCCCGCGTGTTGTTGGCGGGAGCCCAGTGTCTTTTAGTGCCTCAGCAAGAATATTGCACCGCAGAGTCGCAGAGATTTGAATTTTTAATCTCTGTTACCTCCGCGTTCTTCGCGGCTCAGCGGTGCTATCAAAGGTGCTGGACACGACTGCGGATTGTCGGATTGAAATCCGACCTACCAGGCAGCCACCAGTAGTCAGGCAGATAACCAAAAACTGATAACTTTTTAGTCCTCTGCGACTTTGCGCCTCTGCGAGAACATGTTCTTAGAGTTTAAAAATCTCCTTCAGCTCGGGCACTTCTGTGAGCTGAGATTTCACACTTTCATCACCCACAACTACCAGCGTCATTTTCTCCAGCGGCAGGTATTTTGCGGCCAGGGCAGAAATCTGTTTAGGGCTCAGATCATTGACCTGCTGCACATAGGTCTCCAGTCGGGAGAGGGGCAGGTCATGGCTTTTCAGGAACCACAGCTGATTAATAATCGCCGTACGGGAAGAATTCTGCAGCACAAAGATGCCGGAAATATAATTCTTAAACCCCTGCAACTCCTGCTCCGCAGGTGCTTCTGTCTGCAGTCGTTTGATTTCCTTAATGATCTCTGCCAGCGCAGGCCCTGTGGCTTCCGCGGTCACATCGGCAGTCTGAAACCAGGTACCTGATTTAACCCGGGTAGCGATGGTACTGCTGGGTGAGTAGGTATAGCCCTTATCCTCGCGGATATTAGAGGTAATACGGCTGGAAAACGATCCACCGAGCAGGGTATTCATAACGCCCAGGCCGACGTAATCCTCGTGAGAAGGATCCACAACCGGCAGGCCCAGTCGCAAGGTAGACTGCGGCGCATCCTCCCTGGGTACGAAGACAAATTTCCCTGCCCCTTTACCCGCTGGTGCCGTTACATCTGTCGGCTGACCCTTTGGCATCGACGCGAAGGCCGCTTTGACCGCTTTTTCCACCTGTGCCTGATCAAACTTACCGGAAACATACAAATGGCTTCTGCTGGCGACCAGATTGGCATCAGCGAAGGCCTTCACCTGTTCAGTGCCCAGAGTTTCGACCACCGACTCATCGGCAAACACCTTGCCGTAAGGATGATCAGAATATACCGCCTGATAAAAGGCCTCAGCGGCCTGTCCCTGAGCCTGCGATTTCTGCACTTTCAGATCGCGGATAAAGTTGTTTTTAGCCCGCAGCAGATCTTCCTCTGCATACACCGAGTTCTGCACCAAATCGGCAATCAGAGCGGCGGCATCGGCGGCATACTCACTCAGCACATCCATCTGCACATAGCTGGAGTTGGCTGAAACTGAGGTATTCACCTGACCACCCATGCCCGCGCTCTGTTCAGCGATTTCTCTGGCAGAACGGGTGGCAGTGCCCTCGGTCAGCAACTCATACACCATATCCGATACGGCATCATGTTCACCATCATCCACATTGCCGGTGGCTGTCACCATACGCAAGGTGACTTTGGGCGTATCCCCATACTGGACAAAGGTTACGTCCAGGCCATTGTCCAGACTAAAATCATAGGTTTCGGTCAGCTTAAAATCTTTCGGCTCACCGCCTGCGGGCGGTTGCTGCTTTTCGGCCTGAGCGCCAACTGCGGCCAACAGCAATGCTGCAACAAGTATTTTCCATTTATTCATTGTTGTTCTCCTTGTGATTCTGCCTGGGGATCTTCGCCGGGCGTCAGCGTCAGGATAGTGCGATTGCCCGGGCGCAGATACTCTTTAGCTGTTCTTTTGATCATTTCCGGAGTAACTGCCTGAAATTGTTGCTCCAGCGTATTGATACGGGCCGGATCGTCATCAAAAAGGGCAAAGCTGGCGAGCAGGTCCACTTTACCGAAACCATAAAAGCCATCGATATTGCTGTACATAGAAGAGCGCAGTTTTACCAGCGCGCGGTTGATGTCGTCCTGTTCAATCGGCTGCTCAGTCAGTTTAGCCACGGCACTGTCCACCGCCTGTGTCAGCGTCTGCTGATCATACTCTTCATCATGGGTAAAAGACGCCATCCACAGCATCGGGCCGTTGTAATTAAACATATTGCCAAGCAGGTAGTTGATACCACCACTGACATCGCCGGTAAGCTGTTTATCTTTGACCAGTTCCTGATGTAACAGACTGTCATCGCCCTGCACCAGTAACTGGTCAATAATGCCCATGGCGTAATACTCAGCCGAATTACGCGGCGGCATCCGATAGGCAAAGGCATAGGCGGGCTTGGGCGCCAGTTTGTCGTAGCGGTTAAACTTACGTTCCGTCTCCTGACGCAACTCGGTCAGATCCGGTTGTTTGCCCAGCTCCGCCGAAGGAATATCGCCAAAATACTTTTCTATCTGGTCCCGGGTCTGCTCAACATCCACATCACCCGCCACCACTACAACGGCGTTGTTAGGCGAGTAATAGCGATCAAAAAAGCTCTGCACGTCTTCCAGCGTCGCCGCATCGAGATCTTCCAGATCGCCATAAAAATTGTGGGAGTTGTACCAGTTGTCGAAAGCGTACTGAGGCATATCCAGCCAGGGGAAACCACCATAAGGCTGATTCAGCACATTCACTTTCACTTCATTTTTTACCACTTCCTGCTGATTTTTGAGGTTCTCTTCAGTAATGGCCAGACCGCGCATGCGATCCGCTTCCGCCCAGAGCATGGTTTCCACTTTATGGGCAGGCACAATCTCAAAGTAGTTGGTGTAGTCAAAACGGGTTGAACCGTTCAATACCCCACCGTTTTGCTGCACCAGATGGATAAATTCCATTTTCGCCAGATTGTCTGAACCCTGAAACATCATATGTTCAAACAGATGGGCAAAACCGGTACGATCCTTGGGCTCAATCCGAAAGCCGATATTGTAATACACCCCGACGGTGGCAATCGGCGCGGTCTCATCGGGGGAGATCACCACTTTCAGGCCGTTTTCCAGTGTGCTGTAGTGAACTGGCACGTTAAAGCTGACCGGGCTGTCTGCCTGCTGCGACGCGTCGGCGAGCTTGTCGGCCACGGCTTCGGTCTGGCTTTGCTGCGCTGGCTGCTCGCTGCAGCCGAACATCAGCAACAGCGCGGCGGGAAGCGCTAATTTGAATAACCTCATAACCTTATTTCCTTGTTCCTTATTATACTTGGTTGAAAATATAACCAGTACTGCTGTTGCTGGCAATCATGAACGTATCAACCGTACCGGCAAATATACGCTGGCCTGCAGCCCCCCTTCGGGGTGGTTAGTCAGGCTGATACGGCCCAGATGCATATCCACAATACGCTTAATAATGGCCAGCCCAAGCCCCGAGCCAACACTACCGCGGGCCTTGTCGCCCTGGGTAAAGGGCTGAAACAGAGTCTCTATCTGCTCTTCGGGAATACCGGCACCAAAATCACGGATACAGAAAAACACTTCCCGGCTCTTGTTGTTATAGCCGGAAGTAACAGTGATATGGTCGCTGCCATAACGAAAGGCATTATCAATCAGGTTTTCAAGCACCCGTTTGATCGCCACCTTGCGCAGTTGCAGGTCTGGTATCTCCCCCAGGTACAGTTCAATATCGTGATGCGCTTCGATATTTCTGGCTTTGACCACATCATCAATCAGACTGTTAAGGTTCACCCGTTCTATTTTTTCCTGACGGTCCTGACGCACATAGTTGATAAACTGATCGATGATGTCATTCATATCCTCGATATCATTACTGATCCCTTCCCGGATCCAGTCCTGCTCTGATGGCAGCATCTCAGCGGCAAGACGGATTCGGGTCAGCGGGGTGCGCAGATCGTGGGAGATCCCCGCCGTGAGCAGGTTCCTGTCATCCTCGAGTTGCTTGACCCCTTTGGACATCTGATTGAATGCCCGGGTCACGGCGATAATTTCACTCGAGCCCTCTTCTTTCAGTGGCGCAGGGAATTCTCCTCTGGCCACGGTCAGCGCCGCACCCTGTAGCGCATTCAACGGACGATTAAGACGACGCACAAACAGCCAGCCACCTGCCACACTGAGTACACCGATCACCATCAGGTAAATGGTCAGAGGCGAGATATCCGCCTCACCCAGTCCCTGCATAGGCACCGTTATCCATAAATCCGGCGCCTGAGGGGGATTAACCCAGAATAATGAGGGACTTCCGGGGCTGATACGCACATCGGCACTGCCGCCTAACTCGCCGGACATCTGTCTGGACAGGAACTGATAGTGACGGGCCTGATCCAGCCCGGATTTTCTGGCCTCCCGCTCCTGCATGATGCGAATGCCGGTGGCCTCGAAAAATGCTTTGTGCAGGTCAGGATCCTCATGATCCAGGCCTTCGATAAAAATCACCTTGATTTGCGTGGCCAGCAGGCTGTTAATCTGCTGATAACTGGGGCGGATAAAGTAATAAGTGACGGACAGATACGACACTACCTGATTGATCAGCAACAGCATGCCAATCAATAATACAGTTTGCGCAAAGGCGCTGCGGGGCAGAAAACGCATTATCAGGGCTTTCAGCTGGCTTTACTCTCACCATCTGGCACAAACACATAGCCCAACCCCCACACGGTCTGAATATATCTGGGATTGGCGGGATCTTCTTCGAGCAGACGACGCAGGCGCGACACCTGTACATCAATACTGCGCTCCAGGGCGCTGTAATCGCGCCCTCTGGCCAGATTCATCAGTTTGTCCCGCGACAGAGGCACCCTGGGGTGAGTAACCAGAGACTTGAGCACGGCGAATTCACCACTGGTCAGGACAATGGGCTGGCCATCGGCACTCATTTCCCGGGTTGCCAGATTGAGCTGATAACGGCCAAAGCTGACTATCTGCTCGGCCTGAGAGGGCGCTCCCGGCGCTTCGAGTGTGCGGCGTCTGAGCACCGCCTTGATGCGGGCCAGCAGCTCTCTGGGGTTAAAAGGTTTCGGCAGGTAATCATCGGCGCCCATTTCCAGACCGATAATACGATCCACTTCATCGCCTTTGGCGGTCAGCATCACAATGGGCAGGTCATTCTCTTTCTGGCGCATACGCCGGCAAATGGACAGGCCGTCTTCGCCGGGCAGCATTAAATCCAGCACCATCAGATGGAAGTTTTCCCGTTCCAGCAGCCGGTCCATCTGTTCGGAATTGGCCGCAGTTCTGACCTGATAGCCCTGTTCAACCAGATAGCGCTCCAGCAGACTGCGCAGACGCATATCATCGTCCACCACCAGAATTTTTGTTGTTTCCTGTCCCATACCCTGTCCCGGTTTTACGTACTGATGCCACTATAAGGCAAGGGCAGAAGAAAGTGAAAGGCTTAGGCTTTGACTCAGGCAAGAGGATTGTTACAAAAAATTATCGCCAATACCGATATCAGGTTTACATTCTTCAAACACGCGTTGCTGAGCCTAATTGCAATCGACACCGGCGCTGGGGCAAAATGGCCGCCGGTTTAGCTATTAATAACAACAAGGTCAATGTCTTATGCAAGCAAGTGTAAAATGGCTGGATAACCAGCGTTTTGTGGGCACCTCAGAAAGTGGCCATACGGTTGTAATGGACGGTGACAAAACCTCTGCCGCCAGCCCCATGGAAATGGTCATGATGGCCGCAGGCAGCTGCGCCTCGGTAGATGTGGTCAGCATACTCAAAAAAGCCCGGCAGCAGGTAACGGGCGTGGAAGTGCAACTGAGCGGCGAGCGGGCCGACGCGGTGCCGGCGGTATTTACCAGAATGAAACTGCATTTTGTGGTGACCGGGTTCGATGTCAGCGACAAACATGTGGAGCGGGCAGTCAGCCTTTCAGCAGAAAAGTATTGCTCAGTGTCTATTATGCTGGGCAAGTCGGTGGATATCAGCCATAGCTTTGAAGTACATCAGGCTGAGTTTGGTTAGGCATTTCCCGGATTCCGCTTCGCTGCATCCAGGCTACGGAGTTGATTTTCGATGTAGGGTCGAATTCATTCCACCAGCACAGCCGAGTCCAGCGCCATTAGCCTGCGCCTCTGCGAGAATTAGTATAAGTTTGTGCTTTTAGTGCTTTTCGTGGTTGAAGGCTTTTTACCACCACAAGAAAGAGCATTTCTCACCGCGGAGTCGCAGAGGGCGCAGAGATGCATTTTAGTCATGCCCGAGTGCTGTTCTCGGGCATCCAGCGACCCTTAAACACCATTGTAAAAGGCAAAACCACAGAGGCACACAGAGCACAGAGGTCTTAAGGGTTTGCTCCCTTTACCTCTCTGCGCCCTCTGCGACTCTGCGGTGAAATATTCTTACTGAGGGGCGGAAGGGCGCTGGGTTCCCGCCAACGGCCGCGGGAACGACGTGCGGTCATGCCCGAGTGTTGTTATCGGGCATCCAGTGACCTTTAGACGCCATTTTAAAAGACGCTGGGCTCCCGCCAACAACATGCAGGAATGACGGAGAGAAAAATGCGGGAGCGACGGAGCTAAATCAGGGGAATACCGGCGTTACTTCTCTTCCACCCAGTCCATCTGGAAGCTGGCGCGGCGCTTTTTATCCATCAGTTCTTCAATCAAAGGTGACAGAATCAACTCCATGGCCAGGCCCATCTTGCCACCGGGCACCACCATGGTGTTAATCCGCGACATAAAGGCACCGTCAATCATCTGCAACAGGTAGGGATAATCCACTGTGCGCATCTCGCGGCGAAAACGCACCACCACAAAACTTTCATCGTGAGAAGGAATTTCCCGGGCACTGAACGGATTCGAGGTATCCACTGTGGGCACACGCTGGAAATTCACATGAGTGCGGGAAAACTGCGGGGTAATATAATGAAAATAATCATCCATACTGCGCACGATACTGCTCATTACCGCCTCGCGGGAATGGCCGCGGTCGGTGGTATCGCGAACGATTTTCTGGATCCACTCCAGATTCACAATCGGCACCATGCCCACCAGCAAATCCACATGTTTGGCCACGTCAGCTTCTTCTGTGACTACAGCGCCATGCAACCCTTCATAAAAGAGTAAATCGGTTTTATCCGACAGATCCTGCCAGGGGGTGAAGGTGCCGGGCATCTGATTAAACGGCACCGCGTCATCAAAGCTGTGCAGATACTGGCGGTATTTACCCTGGCCTGTTTCTCCGTATTCCCGAAACAGGCTCTCCAGCAGCACAAAATCGTTGGCCTTGGGGCCAAAATAGCTGATATGCCGGCCCTGTTCCTGAGCCTTGCGGATCTCCACCTCCATTTCCGGGCGGGTATAGCGGTGGAAACTGTCGCCTTCCACAAAGGCCGCATCCAGGCCCAGGTTGCGGAATATATGCCGGATGGCATTGGTGGTGGTTGTAGTGCCAGCACCGGACGAACCGGTAATGGCGATAATAGGATGCTTTGCTGACATAGGTCATCATCTGATTTTGTCGAACGCTAGTTATAAGCAAGGCAGATTAAGGGGTCAAGTCCGGCGGACTGTCAAAACCACGGGCATCTGCCGTAAAGGCCTGTAGCAAGGGCCGCGGAAGCCAGTCGCCGGCTTAGATTATTTTTACCCTTATGCTGGCAGGCTTATAAAAAGCACTTATGCTGCACTGCATTTGCCGCTTCACTTGAAAAGCGGGCCTTTGCCCCAAAATACCTAGCATTGCTACAGGCTGCACCTTGCAGCCATACAAAAAAGGACAGATAGTGACCACAATAGTATCAGTCAGACGTAATAATCAGGTGGTAATTGCCGGTGACGGCCAGGTTTCGCTGGGTAATACCGTCATGAAAGGCAATGCCAGAAAAGTACGCCGCCTTTACCAAAATAAGGTGCTGGCAGGTTTTGCCGGTGGCACAGCTGACGCCTTTACCCTGTTCGAACGATTTGAATCCAAACTGGAAACCCATCAGGGCCATCTGATGCGCGCTGCGGTGGAGCTGGCTAAAGACTGGCGCACCGACCGAATGCTGCGGCGCTTAGAAGCCCTGCTGGCGGTAGCCGACGAGACCGCGTCCCTGATCATCACAGGTAACGGCGATGTGCTGCAACCGGAAATGGATCTGATCGCGATTGGCTCCGGCGGCCCCTATGCCCAGGCCGCTGCCACTGCACTGTTGCAGAATACCGAACTCAGCGCCCGCGAAATTGCCGAAAAGAGTCTGACCATTGCTGGCGATATTTGCGTATTCACCAACCAGAATCAGACCGTTGAGCAGCTCGATTACTGATCGATCTCAAGCCAGATAAACAGATTATTTAAAGGTACCCTTATGTCTGAAATGACACCCAGAGAAATTGTTCACGAGCTGGACCGCCATATCATCGGTCAGCAGGGCGCCAAACGCGCCGTTGCCATTGCCTTACGTAACCGCTGGCGGCGCATGCAGCTTGATGAAGAGCTGCGCCATGAAGTCACCCCAAAAAACATTCTGATGATCGGCCCCACAGGTGTAGGTAAAACCGAGATCGCCCGGCGTCTGGCAAAGCTGGCCAACGCCCCTTTTATCAAGGTCGAAGCGACTAAGTTCACCGAAGTGGGTTATGTGGGCAAGGAAGTAGAAACCATTATCCGTGACCTGGCCGATATTGCCGTGAAAATGACCAAAGAGCAGGAGATGAAAAAGGTCCGCCATCGCGCCGAAGAAGCGGCCGAAGAGCGGGTTCTTGATGCCCTGTTGCCACCGCCGCAGAACAACTGGGGTGACAAGGAAGAAGTCAAAGACAGCGGTACCCGCCAGGCCTTTCGCAAGAAGCTCAGAGAAGGGCAACTGGACGATAAGGAAATAGAAGTCGATGTCAGTCTGCCGCAGATGGGTGTGGAGATTATGGCACCGCCGGGCATGGAAGAAATGACCAGCCAGTTGCAGAGCATGTTTCAGAATCTGTCATCGGGTACCAGTTCGAAGAAGAAAAAGCTTAAAATCAAAGATGCCATGAAGCTGCTGACAGAAGAAGAAGCGGCGCGCATGGTGAATCACGAAGAGCTCAAAGAAAAGGCCATCTACAACGTTGAGCAAAATGGCATTGTGTTTGTGGATGAGATCGACAAGATCTGTAAACGGGGCGATAGCAACAGTGGTGGTGATGTGTCCCGCGAAGGGGTGCAGCGGGATCTGCTGCCGCTGGTGGAAGGCTCTACGGTTAACACCAAGCACGGCATGGTTAAAACCGACCATATCCTGTTTATTGCCTCCGGTGCCTTTCAGATGTCCAAGCCTTCGGATCTGATCCCGGAATTACAGGGCCGCCTGCCAATCAGAGTTGAATTGAGTGCCCTGAATACAGAAGATTTTGTGCGTATTCTCACCGAGCCCAATGCGTCACTGACCGAGCAATATATCGCACTGATGAAAACCGAAGGGGTAGACGTGAGCTTTGCCGAAGACGGCATCAAGCGTATCGCCGAAGCCGCCTGGAAGGTCAATGAGCGCACCGAAAATATCGGTGCACGGCGCCTGCATACGGTAATGGAAAAGCTGATGGAGGAGATCTCTTTCAATGCCACCGATAAGCAGGGCGATAACATTGAGATCAACGCCGAATACGTTAACGCCCACCTCGATTCGCTGGTGGATGACGAAGACCTTAGCCGCTTTATTTTGTAGGTCGGAATTTATTCCGACAGCGGTGCTGATGTCGACATCCGGGTATGACCATCTGTCGTTCCCGCATGCTGTTGGCGGGAACCCAGCGATTTTAAGCTAGGAGGTTTAAAGGCACTGGATGCCCGATAACTACACTCGGGCATGACCATCTGTCGTTCCCGCGTGCTGTTGACGGGAACCCAGCGATTTTAAGCTAGGAGGTTTAAAGGCACTGGATGCCCGATAACTGCACTCGGGCATGACCATCTGTCGTTCCCGCGTGCTGTTGACGGGAACCCAGCGACTTTTAGCTAGGAGATTCAAAGGCACTGGATGCCCGATTACTACATTCGGGCATGACCATCTGTCGTTCCCGCGGCTGTTGGCGGGAACCCAGCGACTTTTAGCTAGGAGATTCAAAGGCACTGGATGCCCGATAACTACATTCGGGCATGACCATCTGTCGTTCCCGCATGCTGCTGACGGGAACCCAGAGACCTTGAGCTCAGGAGCTTTAAAGGCACTGGATGCCCGATAACTACATTCGGGCATGACCATCTGTCGTTCCCGCATGCTGTTGGCGGGAACCCAGCGACTTTTAGCTAATTACTGGTCTGAACTTCTTCCCACAAATCACGCCAGTATGGATTTATGGACTCAATAAGCCTGATCTTCCAGGCTCTGTTCCATTTTTTCAGTTGTTTTTCCCGGGTAATGGCATGGTACATGTCCTCAAATACTTCATAGTAAATGAGTTTGTGCACATGATATTGGCTGGTGAATCCTTCGCTCTGTTCAGTTTTATGTTGCCAGACTCGTTGCACCAGATTTGAGGTTACCCCAATATACAGTGTCCCATTCCGTTGACTTCCAAGTATATAAACACAGGGTTGTTTCATCCTTATACCTCCCTCTTAGGCCCTCTATTATTGTTTGTAACTTTCGGCCAGAGAGATTTAAAGGCACTGGATACCCGATAACTACATTCGGGCATGACCATATGTCGTTCCCGCATGCTGCTGACGGGAACCCAGCGACCTTCAGGGTACGCTGGGTTACAGGCAGAAGCGGCCCGCCTCACCGGCCAGAGCGACACGATAGGCATTCGGTGTCACACCCACCTGTTTTTTAAAATTGGTTGTCATATGGCTTTGCTGTGCAAAGCCATTGTTTGCGGCGATCTGCGCCAGCGGGATCTGGGTCGCCAGTTGGCGCTTCACGCCTTCAACACGTCGACGTATAACATATTGACCGGGCGTTTCACCAAAGCTTTGCTTGAATTGTCGGGCAAAATGAAAGGGACTGAGATCAGCTTCTGTCGCCAGGTTTGCCATACAAATGCGGCTATCAAGGTGTTCGTCGATAAATACGATTACCCGTTTCATCTGACGCGATGTCAGGCCACCCTTCAGCCGACAGCCGGTAAGAGGAAAGCTATTATAGTGCCCTATGATATGGGCAAAGATCTCATAAAGCAGATGCTCGCCAAATAAACCCGCACTGTCTGCATAGCGGCTGCAACTCGCAGCGTAATCAAGCATCAAACCCACTAGCTGCTGGTCAGCCTGATAGGTCAGGTCTGTCAGCTCAATCAGCCTTACATCCTGTTCATAATGATCGCTGGCGAAACGTTTGAGAATGCGATCCGAGAAATACAGGTGAACAAAATGAATCGGCCCGCCAATATGCCAGTCAGAGGTATGCCCCTGAGGCATCAGACACAGGGTTCCGGGTTCTCCCCAATGGCCTCGCTGGTCTGCACGGTAACTGGTGTTCCCCCCTTTCAGGTAAAGGCTCAGGGTATGGCTGTCACCCTTTTCGTAAGTCACCCTGTTGCGATCGATGGACCACTCAGACACCGCAACATCCTTGTGGATATCGTACTGTGCTTCAATATTGGCATTAGCTTGCAGAAGCAGCGCGCTGTCTATCCTGTTGTCTTCGCGGTCCATGCTGGGCTCCTCTTGCGGTCTTTTCTGACGATAAAGGCGGCTAAATAAAATAGCAAGATATTGATATCTGCCCGCCCCGGGTTTGCGTAATGATCATGCTTGCAGTCCACGCCGGGACTGACGCAACAGTAAGGAAAAGGAATGAGTAACAAAGTGTTTTTCGACAGTGGTGAAGGCTACCGCAAGCAAAAGGCCTGGGCCGTACCCATCCTGTTGCTGGTGTTCTTCTTTATGGGGCAGGTTCTGTCGATGGTGCCACCCATAGAAATGGGTTTTTTTACAGAAGAAGAGATCGAAACCTATCCCACTATTCTGTATATGCTGATTGCCGGTTTCGGCGCACCCCTGCTAATTCTTGCTCTGTGGCTGCGTTTTGGCGAGAAACGTGTCCTTGCAAGCATCGGCATGCTTCGGTCTTCGGCAGCAAAATTGTTTGCCTGTGGCTTAGGTCTGGGCGCTGGTATGGCGTCGGTATCGGTTCTTGGTATCGGTCTCGCGGGCGGATATGAGATTGAAACCACTCAGGACTTTGCGGCCGTCAGCTATCTGCCAATCCTGCTGCTGGCACTGGGCTTTATCGTTCAGTCCGGTGTTGAGGAAATTCTGTTCCGTGGCTGGATGCTATCGCGTCTGACAGAGCGTTACAGCCTTTGGGTCGGTGTTCTCGGAAACAGCACGCTTTTTATGTTGATGCATCTGGATATTGCCGGCGAGGAAGCGTTTCATTTAGGTGACTTCGCTATTTTCGTGACCATGACCATGGCGTTTTCTATCTTTCTCAGTTTTCTGGTGATTCGCCAGCAATCCATCTGGGGAGCCTGCGCCTGGCATGCGGCCTGGAACTGGTCTTTTATCACCTGGTTCGGTTTACCCACTACCGGTATTGTCCTTGATATCACCCCGCTATGGGTTGACCTGATAATGACCGATAACGCACCAAACTGGCTTACTGGTGGTAGTGCAGGGCCGGAAAACAGCGTGATCACAACCATCGTGCTGGTACTGAGCTGTGTGCTGTTGGCACGAATAATTTTTCACAACAGGGCATGACCGTATGTCGTTCCTGCGTGCTGTTGACGGGAACCCAGCGACCTTGAGCTCAGGAGATTTAAAGGCACTGGATGCCCGATAACTGCACTCGGGCATGACCGTATGTCGTTCCCGCGTGCTGTTGACGGGAACCCAGCGACTTTTAGCTAGGAGATTCAAAGGCACTGGATGCCCGATTACTACATTCGGGCATGACCATCTGTCGTTCCCGCGGCTGTTGGCGGGAACCCAGCGACTTTTAGCTAGGAGATTCAAAGGCACTGGATGCCCGATTACTACATTCGGGCATGACCATCTGTCGTTCCCGCGGCTGTTGGCGGGAACCCAGCGACTTTTAGCTAGGAGATTCAAAGGCACTGGATGCCCGATTACTACATTCGGGCATGACCATCTGTCGTTCCCGCGGCTGTTGGCGGGAACCCAGCGACTTTTAGCTAGGAGATTCAAAGGCACTGGATGCCCGATAACTACATTCGGGCATGACCATCTGTCGTTCCCGCGGCTGTTGGCGGGAACCCAGCGACTTTTAGCTAGGAGATTCAAAGGCACTGGATGCCCGATTACTACATTCGGGCATGACCATCTGTCGTTCCTGCGTGCTGTTGACGGGAACCCAGCGACCTTGAGCTCAGGAGCTTTAAAGGCACTGGATGCCCGATAACTACATTCGGGCATGACAGAGCTACGGTATTATTTCGACAGCGCCAGATTGGACACCAGCGGGTTATAGGCCGCGGCGGCTATCTGGCTGGCAATGGTCTCAATATCCGGCGAGAAATAGCGGTCGTGATCGTAAAAGCCCACTTTTTCTCTGACCAGCGCATAGGCCTGCTCCAGTTTTGTGCTGGTTTTATGGGGCCGGCGAAAATCAATGCCCTGAGCCACGGCCAGTAACTCCACGGCCAGAATGCCACGGGTATTTTCTGCCATATCAGCCAGCCTGCGCCCGGCAAACGTGGCCATAGAGACATGATCTTCCTGATTGGCCGAAGTGGGCAGGCTGTCGACCGACGCCGGATGCGCCAGGCTCTTGTTCTCTGAGGCCAGCGCCGCAGCCGTCACCTGAGCCAGCATAAAGCCGGAATTCACCCCGCCGTTTTCCACCAGGAATGGGGGCAACTTACTCAGGTTACTGTCGATCAGAAGCGCGGTACGCCGCTCCGACAAGGCTCCGATTTCGGCAATCGCAAGGGCCAGGTTGTCGGCCGCAAAGGCCACCGGCTCGGCATGAAAGTTACCCCCGGAAATAATATCTTCACCAAACACCAGCGGGTTGTCCGTAACGCCGTTAGCCTCTGCCAACAATGTATCGGCCGCATTGCGCATCTGGGTTAAACAGGCACCCATTACCTGGGGCTGGCAGCGCAGTGAATAGGGATCCTGCACTTTTTCACAATCTTCATGAGACTGACCGATTTCGGAGCTGTTACCTAATAAATCACGGTAGGCTGCAGCCATGTCAATCTGACCCTGCTGACCGCGCGCCTCATGAATACGCGCATCAAAAGGCGCACGGCTGCCCATGGCCGCTTCCACACACATGGCACCGGCAACAGTAGCACTGGCAAGCAGATCTTCGGCAGCAAATAAACCCTGTAAGGCAAAAGCAGTGGAGGCCTGAGTGCCATTGAGCAGCGCCAGCCCTTCTTTGGGAGCAAAAGTAAGGGCTTGCAAACCTGCCACATCCAGCCCCTGCTGACCCGTGATAATTTCGCCGCGATAACGTACATGGCCTTCGCCCATCAGCGGCATGCTCATATGGGCCAGTGGCGCGAGGTCACCACTGGCACCCACCGAACCTTTTTTCGGTACACAGGGATACACTTCGGCGTTTAACAGTGCAATCAGGTTCTCTATCACCTGCAAACGGATCCCCGAATAGCCCCGTGCCAGGCTGTTAATTTTCAGCAGCATCATTAAGCGCACGCTACTGTCATCCATCAGATTACCGGTACCGGCAGCGTGAGAAAGAACGATGGAACGCTGCAACAATTCCAGCTCTTCAGGTTTAATACGGGTATTGGCTAAAAGTCCGAAACCGGTATTGATGCCATAGACGACCCGGCCTTCATCCAGCACTTTTTGTACGGTGGCCGCCGATTCATTAATACCGGCTTTGGCGCTTTCGGCCAGGGTGACACTGACAGGGTTACGATCTGCCTGACGCAGGGTGGCAAGGTCTACTTTGCCCGGCTGTAAGTTAATGGTATGCATTATTCGTCCTCCAACATGGGCAGATCCAGGCCATTTTCTCTGGCGCATTTTTTAGCAATATCGTAGCCAGCATCGGCATGGCGCATCACGCCGGTGGCGGGGTCATTCCATAACACCCGGCCCACCCGTTTAGCGGCCGCTTCGGTGCCGTCACAGAGGATCACCACCCCGGCGTGCTGGGAAAAGCCCATACCCACACCACCACCATGGTGCAGGCTCACCCAGGTGGCGCCACCGGCGGTGCTGAGCAGCGCATTGAGTAGTGGCCAGTCAGATACGGCATCGGAGCCATCCAGCATCGATTCGGTTTCACGATTGGGACTGGCCACTGAGCCGGAATCCAGATGGTCACGGCCAATCACCACCGGCGCTTTAAGCTCGCCGTTTTTAACCATCTCATTGAAGGCCAGAGCGACCCGCGCCCGGTCTTTGAGACCAATCCAGCAGATACGGGCCGGCAGGCCCTGGAACTGAATACGCTCGCGAGCCATATCCAGCCAGTTATGCAAGTGGGCGTTATCGGGGATCAGCTCTTTTACCTTCTGATCGGTTTTGTAAATATCTTCAGGATCGCCAGACAGTGCAGCCCAGCGGAACGGCCCGATCCCTTCGCAGAACAGCGGTCGGATATAGGCAGGCACAAAACCGGGGAAATCAAAGGCGTTTGCAACGCCCTCTTCAAACGCCATCTGGCGGATATTATTGCCATAATCCAGCGTGGCCGCACCGCGCTCCTGCAAGGTGAGCATGGCCTTAACCTGCACCGCCATAGACTGCTTAGCGGCTTTCACCACCGCCGCTTCATCTTTTGTACGCATTTGTGCCGCGTACTCCATGCTCCAGCCCTGCGGCAGATAGCCGTTTAAGGGATCGTGTGCCGAGGTCTGATCGGTGACCACATCGGGAGTGATATTGCGCTGTACCAGCTCGGCGTAGACATCTGCGGCATTACCCAGCAGGCCCACAGAAACCGGCGTATCGCTTTGCTCAATCATCTGCAGGGCGTCATCCAGCGAGGTGGCTTTTTTATCCAGATAGCGGGTACGCAGACGAAAATCGATGCGGGTCTCGTCACATTCCACCGCCAGCATCGAAAAACCGGCCATGGTCGCCGCCAGCGGCTGGGCACCACCCATGCCACCAAGCCCCCCAGTAAGTACCCACTTTCCTTTAGCTTCACCACTGAAGTGCTTCTGCGCCACCGCACCAAAGGTTTCGTAGGTACCCTGAACAATGCCCTGACTGCCGATATAGATCCAGCTTCCGGCGGTCATCTGGCCGTACATCATCAGGCCTTTTTTATCCAGTTCGTTAAAATGCTCCCAGTTAGCCCAGTGTGGCACCAGATTGGAATTGGCGATCAGTACCCGCGGTGAATCGCTATGGGTTTTGAACACGCCCACCGGCTTGCCGGACTGTACCAGCAAGGTTTCGTCATCTTCCAGGCGTTTGAGCACCTCGACGATTTTATCGAAACACTGCCAGTCTCTGGCAGCCCGGCCAATACCGCCGTACACCACCAGGTCTTCAGGGCGCTCGGCCACATCCGGATCAAGATTATTCATCAGCATGCGCAGGGCGGCTTCGCTCTGCCAGCTTTTGCAGCTTAACTGGCTGCCATGAGGGGCGCGAATAGTGCGCGAAGGATCATGTCTGTTGTTCATGGTTACTCTCCTGTTCAGGGCTGGAAGGTCAGATGACCGCCCAGCTGATATTTGTCGCCCGGATGGGTCAACAGCGCATGGCTGACAATACCCTCCCGGCTCCATGTAGTTCGGTGCAGGCGCAGGCAGGCACTGCCCGCGCCAATGCGTAAATGTTGTTGGGCCAGATTATCGGCCAGCACCGCCTCGACTTTGTGCTCCGCTTCGGTCAGCGGTGCGACGGTGCACAGATATTCGTGGGGCGTAATCGCGGTAAAATCCTGGGCCAGATAAGCCGGGGCCAGCGCCGGGTTAATAAAACGTTGCTCCAGTTGCAGCGGGGTCTCGTCCTGCCAGTGGCAAATCAGGCTGTAAAACACAGCTTTACCCACTTCAATGTGCAGATGCCTGGCGATACCTGTGCTGGCCTCACGGCTGCACAGCTCGATCACCTCAGCCCGGTACTGATGATCACGGGCGCGGATTTCATCGGCGATATTGCGAATCTGCAGCATAGAGGACTGATTTTTCAGACTCGCCACACAGGTTGCAGCCCCCTGAGTACGCTTCAGCACGCCCTGCTCGGCCAGCTCCTGTAAAGCGCGGCGCGCCGTCATACGGCTGACAGCAAAATGCTGTGCCAGCTGGTTCTCTGAGGGCACCGTATCGCCCTCGGCCCAGTGGCCACACTCGATCTGCTCCAGGATATGCGCTTTAATCTGCTGATATTTACTCATCTGTTACGCCTAACGCTGTGTTTTAGTCTGGCACCAGCCAATTTCATTCTTCGCGTCCCTAGGTGGTGAATTCGGTCTTGCAATACACATTCATTTTTCACCACGAAGGACTCGAAGAGCACGAAGCATTACAGAACAAAACGCTTGATCCCATTCTTAAGTCTCGTGACATTGAAATTGATCAACAAGCCAGTGCTGGCACCAGCCAACTTCATATATGTCAACAGTTGCGCCTCGTGAATGCCCTTAATCTCATCAACACTTTTCAACTCAAGGATAAGTGTGCTCTCTACGAAAACGTCCACGCGGTATCCGCAGTCCAGACGGAAGCCTTTGTAATCAACAGGCTGTGGATGTTGCAGGCGGAACCTGATGCCGTTCTGTTTCAGTTCGTGCGCCAGGCATTGCTCATAGGTGGATTCCAGCAACCCCGGACCGAGTTCCCGGTGAACCTCGATCGCACAGCCAATCACTCGATTCGACAGTTCGTCAAATTCCATTCTTCGTGTTCCTTCGTGCTCTTCGTGGTGAATTCAATCTGCAAATTTTTACTCGCGAATGTCTGAATAAAATGCCAGAATCAACTTGTCTATACAAGATGCTTAATTAAAAAATAGACTAATCTGACTATCAGGTAAAGCCATTCAGGAATAAAACAGGAGAACACCATGGCCGACGCGCTGCATGCCGAGCTGATTCTGACCAATGCCAATCTCGCCACGATGAGCGACAAGGCTGAGCCTTATGGCATTGTTACAGAGGCCGCCGTGGCTGTTACCGGGGGCAACATCCTGTGGGCAGGTAAAGCCAGCGACATGCCTGAACTTGCCGCCGGTGCCACAATCCACGATTGCCAGGGCCAGTGGCTGTTACCGGGTTTTATTGACTGCCATACACACCTGGTATTTGCCGGCAACCGCGCCGATGAATTTGAACAGCGCCTGCAGGGGGTCAGCTACGCCGATATTGCCCGCGCCGGAGGCGGCATTCGCCGCACCGTCACTGCCACCAGAGAAGCCAGTGAAGCAGAGTTGCTTGAACTTACCCTTAAGCGCGCCCGCACTTTGCTTAAGCAGGGCGTAAGCTGCATCGAAATTAAATCCGGTTACGGTCTGGATACCGCCACCGAACTGAAAATGCTGCGGGTGGCTCGTGCCACAGAACAACATCTGCCAATAACAGTACGCACCACTTTTCTCGGTGCCCATGCACTGCCAGAGGAATATCAGGATGATGCCGAAGGTTATATTGAACTGGTGTGTAATGAGATGCTGCCAAAAGTGGCAGAGCAGAAACTGGCCGATGCAGTGGATGTGTTTTGTGAGAATATCGGCTTTAGCCGCGCACAAACCGAAAAGGTATTCAGTAAGGCCCGCGAACTGGGCCTGCCGGTAAAACTGCATGCCGAACAGCTTTCCAATTTAGGTGGCAGTGAGCTTGCAGCAGGCTTTAAGGCGCTGTCGGTGGATCATATCGAATACCTGGATGAGGCCGGGGTTAAAGCTATTGCCCAAAGCGGTACGGTCGCCACCCTATTACCCGGCGCCTTTTATTATTTAAAAGAAACCCGAAAACCGCCCATTGATTTGTTGCGCCAATATCAGGTACCCATGGCTATTGCCACAGATTTTAACCCCGGTTCATCGCCAATCTGCAACCTGCCGCTGATGCTGAATATGGCCTGCACCCTGTTTACGCTGACCCCCGAAGAAGCGTTGCGCGGGATCACCCTCAACGCTGCCAAAGCGCTGGGCCTGAATGACCGAATCGGCAGCCTGGAGCCGGGCAAAGCCGCCAATATTCTGCAACTGGATATTAGCCACCCCAACCAGCTCGCCTATGAAATTGGTATCAACCCCATCACCGCCATCTGGCATCGGGGCAGAAGGGTTGATCTGTAAGCGGTTTTCTCGCAGAAACGCAAAGAAATAGAAGAACTCAAGATCTCTGCGTCTCTGTGCGATAAATGATAATCCCGTCGGCCTGATGAATATCAGCCAAGTAGCCCGGATGCAGCGAAGCGGAATCCGGGGAGCTTGTTCCCGCAATCCGCTTCGCTCCTTGCAGGCTACGATTAACTCGACATACCGTCATGCCCGGATGTTGTACTCCTGCGCGTTACCGCTATACACTGGTTTTTTGATTCGCCTGCCTGTGCCAGCAATGTGCGGCCGATCCCTTGGCGGGTTTACCCAGTGGAGATGCTGCTATGCGTATTGTTATCTGTGGAGTATTACTTGGCCTGCTTTTTGGCTGCTCAGAGCCACCGGTTTCCAGAGAGACGCCTCAAACCCCGGCCTTAGCGGAGGTAAACACCTATCGCTACACGGTATTGCTCAACGGTAATAAAGTGGGCCACCTGCAGGCCACCCACCAGCTTTTTGCAAGTGATCCGGGCCATACCGTTACGGTAGATTATGATTACAAAAGTAACGGTCGCGGCCCGGCGTATCAGGAAGAAATATCCCTTAATAACGAAGGCATTCCCCAAAACTGGCAAATCAGCGGCAATACCACCTTCGGTAATCCCATCGAAGAACAGATGCAAATCTACAACAGCAAAGCCACCTGGCAGGATGCAACGGGCCCCGGTGAGGCAACCCTGGATAGACCGGCACTGTATGTGCCACAAAACAGCAGCCCCTATAAAGCCTTTATACTGGCACAGGCATTAATGCAAAAAGATGAGCAGACCATGCCAGCTCTGCCAGCCGGCACGCTGACACTGAATAAAATTGAAACGCTGAAGGTTGAGGGCCCGGAAGGTGAAATAGCCGTGAGCACCTATGCTCTGGCCGGTGCCGATCTGGACCCGGATTACCTGATGCTGGACGACAATAAGCAGTTTTTTGCCTATATTCACCCCCGGTTTATTGTTATCCGTGACGGCTTTGAAGCCAATGAAGCCAGACTGCGTCAGCTTTCAGCAAATTACTCTACAGAGCGTTTCGAAGCCCTACAGGCACAGTTCGCCCATGATTACCAAGGTGCGGTGCGGATCCGTAATGTGCGGGTGTTTCAGCCGCAGGACCTGAGCCTGACTGAGCCGGTGTCGGTGGTGGTACAGGGCGAACGCATTCACGCCATTGACCCGCTGAGTGTTGCTACTTTGGCACACGAAACCGAAATTGATGGCGCCGGCGGCACTCTGGTGCCCGGCCTGTACGATATGCACAGCCACACCAGCGATGATGACGGCCTGATGAACGTTCTGGCGGGCGTTACTTCGGTAAGAGATATGGGTAACTCACTGGAAGTTCTGGGTGAGCTGACAAACAAAATTGAAGCCGGTGTTCTGGCCGGACCCAGAGTCACCCGCTACGGCATGATCGAAGGTAAAAGCCCGTCGAATAACAATAACGGCATACTGGTAGAAACCCAGCAAGAGGCCCTGAATGCGGTCAGAACCTACGCTGAGCACGGCTTTCCCGGTGTGAAGATCTATAACAGCATGAAGGGTGAATGGGTACCGGCCATTGCCGAACTGGCAAAGAGCCTGGAGATGCGGGTAAGCGGCCATGTGCCGGCATTTTCCAATGCCAATCAAATGATTAAGGCGGGCTACAACGAACTCACCCATATTAATCAGGTGATGCTTGGCTGGGTGCTGGAGCCTGACGAAGATACCCGCACCCTGCTACGACTTACCGCCCTGGACAGACTGCCTGCACTGGATCTTAACAGTGAGCCGGTGCAAACAACGCTGGATCTGATGGTAGAAAATAATGTCGCCATTGACCCCACCCTGGCGATCCATGAATACCTGTTGCTGTCACGCAATGGTGAGACCCGGGCCGGAGTAAAAGACTACATCGAGCATATGCCGCCGGGGGTGCAGCGCAGCGCCAAAGTATCGCTGGCAAAAATTGAAGGCCCGGAGCAGGATGCCGCCTATCGCGGAGCTTATGAACAGATCCTCACCACCCTGAAAATGATGAAAGAGCGCGGTATTCTGATTATTCCCGGTACCGACCTTGGCGGTGCGTTTAACCTGCACCGCGAGCTGGAGTTGTATCAGCAACTGGGCTTCACCCCGGCGGAAATACTTAAACTCGGCAGTTATGATATGGCACAGTATCTGGGCCATAGCGACCGGGGCAGCATAGAGCCAGGCAAACTCGCCGACTTCTTTGTGGTACCAGGTAATCCGGTTGACGACATAAAAGCCATTAAGACCATCAGCCTGGTCTCCCGCGGTGGCGTATTCTATTACCCCAGCGAGGTTTACCCACAGCTTGGCATTAAGCCCTTTACCGAAAAGCCACAAGTCAACGCCGCCAGCGCCCATTGACGATTGGCTCCCTTACGGGAATGACGACTAAACACTCGTGTTTACCGGTCATGCCCGAATGCCGTTATCGGGCATCCAGTGCCTTTATACCTGCGGCGCTCAAGGGCACTGGACTCCCGCCTGCGCGGGAGTGACAAAAAAGAGCAGTCACTTACAAATGCGAAAACGGGCTGACCACCCCGTGGCCTCCACGCTGCAGAATATGGGTATAAATTTGCGTGGTACGCAGATCTGCGTGGCCGAGCTGATCCTGCACTGTGCGGATATCCGCCCCCGACTGCAATAAATGGGTCGCAAAAGAGTGCCGCAGGGTGTGCGGTGTAACATGTTTTTTAATACCCGCCTGGCGGGCCGCCCTGACAACCGCCTTTCGGACTGAGGTTTCATCAATATGATGGCGACGCACTGTGGCGGTTTCGGGATCTACCGACACCTGGCGACTGGGGAACAGATACTGCCAGCCCAGTTGGTTTTTAGACTGGGGATACTTAACCCTTAACCGGTGCGGCATCCATACCCCGGCATAATGAGGGTTAGCCAAATCCGCATGCAGATACTGCTCCACCAGCATGATCTGGCGGCGTAAATCCGCAATTAATTCACTGGCCAACGTCACTACCCGGTGCTTGCCGCCCTTGCCGTTCCAGACCCGCACCGACTTATAATCGAAATCAATATCCTGCACCCGCAGGCGCACCGACTCCATCAGTCGCAGACCACTGGCATATAACAACGACACCGGTAATTTCTGTTGCGCCGGGATATGCGCCAGCAATTGGCGCATTTCCGGTTGTGTTATTACCACGGGCAATTTTTGCTGACGCTGACTTTTCACAAAATTCAGCTTCAGGCTCAGCGGTTGCTTCACCACCTCCTTATACAGAAACACCAGCGCATTGAGCGCAGCGGCCTGCGTACCTGCTGCCACATCCAGCTCATTGACCAGATGATTCAGATACAGCTCCACCTCTGTATCGCCCATCTGCACGGGGTGACGCATCTGATGAAAATGAATAAAACTGCTGATCCATTTGATATAGGTTTCGATAGTCCGCTTGGCATAACGGCGGGCGTACATCTGCTCGGCAACGGACTTAAGAAAAAGAGACTTTGCCATATCAGCACTTCCATAATACTGTATATTAATACAGTTATAGACTAACTTCCTGATAACAGCAAAAAAGAGGAACTTTTCCGCTTTTCATCAGCAGAAAATTGCCCACAACGCCAGAGAGCCGACATGGCGGGTGGTGCAGATGGACTAAACATGCTACAAAAACAAAAAAGAGGAAGTCTTCCGTGTTTAAACAAGGAACTCTTCCCGCTATTAAACTGTTAGGCCCACAAGGAGATAGCGATGTTTGGGTGGTTGAAGAAAAACAATACGGGTCCAGACTACTCTGGCGTCGATTCAAGAGAGAAAGCTGAGGCGCTAGTCCAGAAGGGAGAGCTTCAAAAGCTACTGCTTCTACCTTCCGAATTCGGTGGCGAAGATGTCCCACCGAACGTCGTGTATGTGCCAGCTTTCGCAGTTGAACTTAAAGCGAGTACCGATCAAAACGTCATTTTACCTCTTGCCCAGGAGGGTAAGGTAACTCGTTACAACGCAGCTCCAGAGTATGAGGGAAAAAGCTTTATCCCTGCGGCAATCAACATCGAGGCTAGCGACCCCGGCTCCTTTACGTACAGAGTAGCAATTTGGGGCAAGGCGCTGAGCGAGTCCAATGCAACGGCCTAACCAAACGGTCAACCGGACGCCAAAAGCGTGGCGCTTTTGGTTCCCTCCGCTGGCGCTCCGGCGCCGGTTACCTCAGCGTTATGCGCAAAAGGAGGAGGCGTGCATCATTTAGCAGCCCAATGGATTGTGGGGTTACTGAGAGATAGGAATATTCCCTTTCTGATCTGTGGGGGACTCGCTGCTAAGGGATATGGCTCTGAGCGCGACCTGAATGACATCGATCTTTTCGTCCCCGGTGAGCACTTTTCGTCTGTAGTTCAGGCTGGTCAAGAATTTGTATCCAAAGCTGCCGCTCACCGACAGGAGGAAGGCTGGGACCTAACCTACGTCCAATTCAAATGTGAAGGCATCAAAGTGGAGGTAGGTAGCGCTGACGGTCCGCGAATCTTTGATGCAGGCGGCGAGACGTGGGTACCGCTCAATATAGACTTCTCTCGCTATAAAATAGTCAATATGCTGGGCTTGGAGCTTCCCCTTATGATGAAAGAGGATCTGGTTCGGTATAAATCTGCGCTCTCACGGTCGGTGGATATCGAGGATATCCGTGCCATCCGAGAGAGCGCATAACCAAGCCATGCACCGGATGCCAAAACCTCTGCTTCGCGCCGGTTTTGCCACCGGTGATGGCGGGCGTTAAGCCTACAAAGGAATATGCACATTGAGTAAGTATGTTGGTTGTATTATCAATGAACTTGAAAAGTCAGAAGTCATCGATGACGATTTTGACATGTTCGTGCTTTCCGTAAAAATTGATGATTCCGGTGAAATATATGGAACGGAATCTATAGAGCCAATCGCTAAAATTGGTGTTGATATAGAACATGAAGAGTGCCTTTTTCAGATATTGCCTGGCAAAGAGGCATTAAAGGTTTCTGAAGCATATTCAGAAATAGAAACGATAGACTCTGGGTTTTCATTGGTATCTGCTTTTTCGAAAACATTCAATGACTCATCAGTACGAATAGATAATCCGGTAATAGGGTTTGGAGAGAATATTGATGATAAGCGTTTCTTTATCGTCTGCATGGCTTAACAAACAGCTCAAACGGACAAAATATGCTGTCACCTTTTTTGCAAAAACACGCAAAAAAACTGCCATCAAATTTTGCCCCTTAGCTGGGCGTTAACCCTAATTGAGCACTGAGCAATATCATGGAAGCAGAGATACTTGATAGGCCACCATTATCAGGAGATTTTGAAGAACACAATTTTTCAAAGTCTGGAAACACTCTGTGGGTAAAGTTCTTTGACGAAGAATATATCGAGTGGGTGGGCGTATTTAGTCAAAGTGGTTGGAGTTCCTATAATACCGTCCTTCGTGTTCCCAATGAGAAGCTATTTTTGGTTGTTGCAGGTGGTCAGGGATATTTTGTTGATCCAAATAAAAGAGAAATAGTTTCAACAACTGAATGGGACGGTATCGACAATATTATCTACAACAAGGCAACTGGGTTTCTAGTTGCAACAGATGGTCTTTGTTTGGCCTTATTCGATGGGCCTCATTTAGAATGGTCAGGTAAAAGAGTATCTGCTGACGGCATTAGCTTTACCGACCAGTCCGGTCCGGTAATAAAAGGGGTTCTAAATGACCTTACTGATGAAGGTTGTGAGTTTACATTTAATGCAAGTACCCGTGAGTTTAATGCGGCATGGGTGTTTGCCGAAAACTGGGGTTAACAAGTCAAAGCACGCGGACTTGGTAAAGCTGTCACCTTTTTTTGCGTACGCAAAAAAGCCGCCAACTTCACCAAGCCGGTGTTTGAGGCGTTACATGGCCATTCGCCGCAAATAGGATGCATGAAAGAAATCGAAAGAATAATCAGAGTGGATCATGCAGGAGAGCGAGGTGCTATAGGTATTTACAGTGCTCAGCTGATCGTGGCCCGCGTTTTATATAAAGACTTGGTTCCTGTTCTAGAGGCTATGCTTCTTCACGAGCGAGAGCACTACGCCACATTTAACCGACTCCTTAATAGTCGTAGAATTCGGCATTGCTATGGTCTAGGGTTGTGGGCATTTGGTGGGGCTGTTCTGGGCACCTTGACCGCGCTTTTGGGGCGCAATGCCATCTGGGTTTGCACTAATTCCATAGAGACTACTGTTCTGCATCACCTTGAATGGCAATTGGTTTTCCTTAATAAACATGATGCCGAAGCGTATGCCGCTGTACTAAGCATCAAATCAGATGAAGAAGAACATCGAGAGATGGGGCGCAGTAATGGGAAGGAATCATTTTTGTATAAGCCAATATTTTGGCTCGTCCAGCGCTCAACGGAGTTTGCTATATGGTTGTCCACCAAGCTTTAAATCATGTAACAAAGCAAGGCAGTCTGACGGCTTTTGCGTTCCTTGTTTTGCGATTTAACGCTACGCTATCGCAAAACAATCCACTACAAAGCCGCAGCTGCTTGCGGCGTTAGCTGTAAATCACTATGAAGCGAATATCCATTGGTATCATTATTATTTCGTTATTGAGTATTGCGTACTCATTTAGCATCTCGGCATATACAAATGAAGAAGAGTATATGGAGAAATATATGGCTTTAGATTGGCAAGAACTCGGAAGTCGAAATGCCTCGAACAGGTTCTATGAGCTTCGCGATGAATATCTTTCAAATAAATATAAATTCCAAGATTATGGCTTTACGCTTTTAATATTTGGCTGCGCAACGTTAATCTTGTTCGGTAATGGATTATCTGTAAACGCACCGACTTCAAATGTTAAAGTGGCATTGGTTGGGTTTGGAGCAGCGTTACTCACTGTTAGCGGGTATGTTGGCGACCTTTTCCTTGAGTTTTTCCGTGGATCTTATCCATGGTGGGCGGATTCAATGGGAATACCTCTCATGGGAGTGCCCGTTTTCGCTTTTATATTTATAGGTTGGGCAGCGCTCAACCTTCTGGCCATGAATGGAAAATTTAAAGCTGGCGCACCTATATCTATCCGCCAAATAAAAGGTTCAAATTATTTCTATGTGTTCCTATTTGTCGTTACCGCGTTAATTGTCGCGCTATGTGCAGCGGAAGCATACTTTTGGATGGTCCTTCCAGGTTTAGTATGGTTATACTTTTACGCATCACTATGGGCAGGTAGGTACGCAGCTAACAAATCAATGCAGCCGACCGCTAACGCGTCGGCTGATTGAGGCGTTATGTGAGTCGAGCATGGAAGTAACGAATCCGACCGTAGAAGAGATAAGGCTTTGGGCCTATTCAGAAGATGAATGGCCTCATGACGAATGGGATCTTTTTCTTTCGTGGACTAGAGAAGTGGATCTGTTCATTGAATTAGCAACAGACCATAAATGCCCAAAACAAAGTTTCTTTCTACATATGCTTTATTACATCGTTGGTGTTACCTATAGCGAGCCAAACAAAACCGATAAAATAGCACGCATTCGCTCCTACGCTGAAAAAGGTTTAGGTGTAAATCATGGCGCTATCAAAGCTTGGCAAGTCAACATAAACGCGCTATTAAACAATAGGGTTAAGTACAAGTACGACAACTGGCGGGGTGGTGTTTTTGCCGAGTATCAATTCACATAACAAACGTAGTCAGTGCGACATTTATTCCGGCGTTTTTGTATGCCGGGCGCTACGCTGGCATACAAAACCCACCTACATAAATGCGCCTGCTACGGGCGTTATAAATCATTAGGAAAGTTATGAGTGCAAAGGACGTTTCAGCTATCTGTTTTAAGCTATTAGCTATTTATGTATTGATCACTGTCATTATTTCTATTCCCGCAGCTTGGGGGTTATTTTTCAGTGTATCTGATGTTATGCCAGGAACGGAGCCAGGGCTAATGTTCCCAGTATTAATGTCCCTGATAACGCTGGTTATAGGTCTCACAATTACTTTTATACTGTGGAAGGTAAGCACTTCACTTTCAAACAACGTTAAGTCAAATGCAGAGGAAGGTTACTCTGGTTTTAATATTCAACATGGATATAAACTTTTAGGCATTTATTTTTTAGTAACTGGTTTGTCGTATTTACCAACTTCAGCTATTCAAATTTGGCGATTAAGTTTAGCTTTGCAAGCGGGAATTGCAGACTACATTCAGGTTACAGCTGAGCCTCTCGTTTTAATTTTTTCGGGTGTGTTTCTGCTCAGCTCTTTAACCGGCAAAAAATTATGGGCAACCTTAAAGTACTCAGGTACATAATGATTTATAACAAGTTGCTTAATTTCGTTCCGGCCACAAACAGCGTGGCCTCCACTGGACTGCCTACGCTGCGCTGCGGCAGCCAATTAGCAATGCGTTAGAAGCCATATGAAACTTTTTATCATAACCTTAGTTAGCATATTCATCTCTCTGAGTTCTGATGCCAGTGAACGGTTGCATTTTACATTTGGCGAGATGTTGGTTGCAGATGCTCATCTAGACGCTGAAGCCACATTAAAAAAGCGCTCGCCATATCTCATTAGACTCAGTTACATGGTTGGTTCTAAGCTTCCTGGTATAAAGGACAAATTCAAGAGTTGTGCTGAGAGTTTAGATATAAAGAAAATCGTTGTTTCTGATGGTGTAAATTTGGATGAGCACGGTTCGATGTACCCGCATATGAGACATAATAAGCTATTGGAGTTGTATGCTGAGCAATTTAATATAAAGATAATCAGTCACTTGTCGCGCCATCCTCTAACGGTTTTAAATGGTGGCGAGAAGAATAGTCCGTGCGGCTTCTAACAAGCGCCTGTTTTCGGACATTACCTCGCTGGCCTTCGGCCAGATCGCTCGCAAATGCCGTAAAGGCGAAACGTTATATGTCAGGGACATCATGAAGGAAAGTTACCCTTATTGGTGCGAGGATAGGCTACGGTACAAATACAAGTGCTTAACTTGCGGAGCCTATGTCAAAGGAGGCACCAGAAAGTGCTACAGATGTGATAGCTGGTTTTCTCCGTCAGATGTTGACGAGATGATTCGATATTACAAAGCGAACAGAAGAAAGAACTGGCCTCATATCATTTATTTTGTACTGTTCACCGCCGGGATGCTGGCCTTCTGCATTGGATTATGGTTTTGACATATAACAAGGCCACTCAAATCGGACAAAAACTCGCTGTCACTTTTTTTGCAAACGGCGCAACAAAAGCGCCATCAATTTTTTGCCGCTGGTGGCGGCGTTGGTATGACTCCCAGTGTCAAGTTTAAACGAACTCCTCCCTGGCATTCTCTCGGCCCGTAGTTTGTTCTGTTTCTCTCAATTAAATTGAGCTATCACACCGGATGAGGCAGTAATGTCGTCGGTTGTCATGCTGGTATCCGTAGGTTACTTATTCGATGAATAAGCAGAGCTGACCTTACTTTTTCCGCCGTGGCACCTTCTCATCACTCTATGTTCGTGGGTCAATAAGCGCTTGTCTTATTGCCATCCTAACGCCGTCGTAGGTTGCGCCACTTCCGCGGCCTCTTCACAGTGCAATAGCTCAAAACAGGGTGTGTCATGCCGGTACCCGACTGAGTCTCAGTTTAGGATTGACCGGGGTCAGGACCACTTGTTTGGCAATTGCCCAGATATAGGCGGCCATCTCCCGTGCAATTGCTGTCACTATCAGGTTGTAATGTTTGCCTTTCTTGCTCATGCGCTGATAGCGACGACATAGCCGTAACTGGGCTTTCCAGGCGATATCCACAATGGCTTTGGGTAACCCCTCCTGACGAAGCTGCATATCTGTGCCGATGTTGGCCGGATAACGGTAGCTGTGAGCGCCCTCAATCAGTAATCGCCTGGCTCTGCTATTACCGCATTTGGTGATAGCACCCAGATGGCGCTTACCACCCGATGAGTGTTCGCTGAGCACCAGTCCCAGATACGCCATCAGTTGTCTGGGGTGGGCAAAGCGGGTCAGATCACCCAGCTCTGCCACCACGCCTACCGCGACCAGTAATCTTACTCCTCGCATCGCCTGAATGGCCTTCACTACCGGATAGTAGCGCCAGCGGTGAACATGGTGAGTCAATTCATTATCAAGACGCTCCAGACGGGCAATGCGTTCATTAATGGTCTGGATGTATTCCTGCAAGGCAATCTGCTGGGCGGGGTGAGGTAACACCAGCTCGGTCAGCCAGCGAAGATGCTTGAGTGACCAATTGGCCGTGCCTGCATAGTGAATATTGTTGCGCAGTAACAGGGCTTTAAGCTGGTACTTGGCGTCCTTTAAATCCTTCATGGCACACTCCCGTGCTCTGGATAAATCCCGTATGGCTTCATCTTCCGGCTCGGGAACATAAATCGGGGTAAGATCCTGTGACTTGAGCAGCTTCACCAGCTTCAACGCGTCCCGGCGGTCCGTCTTGACCCGCTCTCCGGGCTTTTTGGGGATAAGTGATGGCGCCACCACATAACAGCAATGACCCAAGCTGGTGATATGACGGTAAATCCAGTAGCCACAAGGACCGGCCTCATAGACCACATGCAAAGTGGCATTTGGGTACCTGGACTGCAATTGTTTAAGCAGTTTGGTGAGGCTGGCTTTACTCGAGGGGATCTGCCCGTAATGCATCGGCTCCACGCCAAAACCATCCTCACAATACGCAACTTCGTGGAAGTCTTTGTGCGTATCTAAACCAATAAAAGTCATGCTATGTTTGTTCATGCTAGCCTCCAAATGATTTAGTCTTGAACAAACTAATGATGGCTCTGGTATTTTGCTAACCCACGATGATGCGGAGGCTAGCACCTTCACTGGGAGTCATAATGTCTATCTATCTAAAGGATAAGTCAGTGAGACTAATAATATTTCTTTTCCTGTCCTGTCTGTTGGCGGCGTGTCAATCAACTTCAGAGACAGTTATTGAACCTCCAAAGGAAGCACCAATCGTCGGTGCTGAGGCGTACCCTGAACCCGTTATACGGATAGCCCCTGCATACCCACAACTCGCTCTTGGTAGTGGGAAAGAAGGTTGGGTCTTGCTGACCTACAACGTCGATGCCACAGGAGCGCCAGTTGATATTGAAGTTCAAGACTCAAGCCCTAAAGGTATGTTTGAAGAGTCTGCTACCAGTGCGCTTAGAAAGTGGAGATATCTCCCCCCAAAGAAAAATGGCGAGTATCAGCCTCAGCAGGATCTGAAAACAGTTATTGAGTACAGATTAAAGTGATAGATAACAAGTTAAATCATCGGAAAACCACCCTCTGGCCAAAAAACGGCCAAGGCGCGTGTGTCCTCCGCTGTTTAAAGCGTTATAAGTCACATAGGTTTTTTTTAGATGAGTGATTTTTCAGAGGATGAATCAATAAGAACCACTTCAAAATCAAGCGACTTAGATGATTACGATATTCTATCGATTATAAATATGTCTGCAGCAGTCCCCAGTAATTCAGATCTTGAATTTAGGAAATTCATCTGGGCCGCAATGGCAACTTACGCTTTCGGTAACAAGTCAATCGACAATGTAATGAAGCGCTATGATTATGCGTGGCAAGAGTGGAAAAAAGGAGCATACGAAAGAGATCCCCTGATTCTCAGTTTGAGAGGAATGTTTAAAATAATAAACAAGGTATCTTCAGATTTAGAAAAAACTGAAGTAGAAAACTCACTCAGCAGTATTTGTGCTAAAGCTGCTCTTTGCAGGCTAGAAGCAAGTTTCAAAGCTGCTTATGGTCTTGTACGAAAAGAATACATTTTCGAAACTGACGCAGTCGCAAAAGTAATATTGGAACAACTTGCTTGGGCTTACTCAGCCAAAGGGCTAAATGAAGAAGATCTACTTAAATTAAAACCCAACAAATGCATTACTAAATTTAAAGAGTTTTTCCCTGAGTCCGGAACATTTTATGGACGGATTAATAAATGGGCTCACCTAGACCCTTTCATCGTCAAGCAGTATGAAAAATTCCATAACGAGCAGGTTAGCGTTGTTCGCCGTAGCCATCAAAACAGCAGAGAAAGTGGAGGCACAATTATTATGCTTTCGTTAGTGTACTTAAATTTGGTTCAAGTTTTATTTAGCATCTATAAAAAAGATGATTTCCAAAAGTTATTCGATAAGCTTTCAAGTTTTCGAAATAGTTACGAGGAAGACCTAAAAAGTGACTTATAACAAGCACTTTAAAACGCGGCAGGGGCGCGCTGGGACAGTAACACAGCGGCGTGCTCGATATTCTCGCCGCTGTGTTACTGCCCTTTAAGTGAAAGTTAGGTTCCTATGGAATTTCTCACGATTTTTATTGTTGGATTTTTAATGCTGGGTTGTTCTGACGAGTATAATCCTCTCAAAAATAACTCAGAAAAAATAGCAGAAGGCTTTTTGTCTGAACATCATAGTAACTTGGAGCATTTGATTAAGTTGGCTGAGAAAGGAAACTTTGAGCTTGTCCAGTGGATAGATGAAAATGGTGGTAAAAACCTGCCGGTAAATGTCGTTTCTATGAAAGGGACTAAAAAGAAGGTAGAAATTTCTGATGGTCGACTTGATGAATTTATTTCATTCGCTAAAAGCAAAGGAATCAAATCAATTTGGCTTCAGTACTTTGATGATGTTTGGTTTATCATGAAGGCATTTTCGTATGAAGGCAGCGGAAATAGTCGAGAAGGCTACTATTCTTTTGGTAATCCATCAAAAACAAGAATTTGTCATTTCGGCGAAGAAAATATGGGGTTCGCTATGCTTAACGAAAGTGAAAAAATTGGTTTATAATCAAATGTAACTTCCCCAACACCGGAACCTAACAAAAACATCATTTCGGGAATTTTACTCGCTGGTAAAGCGCTCCTAAAACCCCCATATGTTAAGCGTTATGTTTCTCAAGGATGTTTATGAAGAAGCTTGTACTTTTTTATTTTATTGTATTCATCGCTGCAACAATCAGCGCCATTTTTGTTAGTGACAAGGTTCTTGTTAAAGCTATTGAGCTCTACCTAGATGATTATTCCAAGGGAACTGCAATGCAAAGGATGAGTTACTCAATCATTATTGAAACTTCTATAGAAAATATCGAGGCGGCAAAAGCAGGTGATGTGACAACGATCATCAACGAAAACTGTGAATTCATAGATATGTCTATAGGTTTGATTACCCAAAATAGCTACGAAGCTCCATACCCATTTAAGATCCAGCTCCAAGAAACAATTGAAAAAGGAACTCAGTTAATTGAACAATTAAAGAGTGAGGGGTATTGTGGCCAATAGTTGGTCAAAACATAACAAGGCCACTCAAACCGGACAAAAACTCGCTGTCAATTTTTTGCAAACGGCGCAACAAAAGCGCCATCAACTTTTTGCCGCTGGTGGCGGCGTTTAGGGTTACAAGGAAGATAGTGTTTAATTTTAGATATCTCTGCTTAATCTCATTCATGCTATTTGTAAGCGCATGTTCACAGGCGCTCGTGTATTCGTCTTGCTCAAGCTCAGTCAAGGAAGGTCATGTCTGGATTTCCATAACTAAAAATAATGATGTGATGCTTGGCTCAGAGCGATATTCTGACGATCTACTGCAAGATATTGTCTCAAACCTAAGTAAGAGCTGCGAAACTGTAACAGTAAACATTGCTTCAGACGCTGGGGCATCACAGAAATCTGTATATGAAACGATCAAACGTATTAAGGTGTTGGGGTATAAAGTTGCAAGCCAGTAACCATACAAGTTAATCATCGGAAAACCACTCGCTGGCTGCGCCAAACCGCTCGCGTTTTCCGCGGTTTAAAGCGTTATGCGGTTTGGAGAGCGATGCGAAAGCCCATATATTCATGGATCTATGGATGGTGTCGTAAAACTGTCGTATAGTATTCGCATTAGTAACATAATGAATTCGTAAAGGAATCCAGACAGTCCTCGTATTCTGTTACCTCCACTATAGCTAATAGGCATGGATACTCGATGAAGGTTAATGTTGGTCTAGTTCTAAAGATGAGAAAAGACCGGGCTTGGTCTCAGGATGAATTGGCAATTGCTTCTGGCTTGAATCTGAGAACGATTCAGCGGATCGAAAAAGAAGCAACCGCATCTCTGCAATCTATAAAGGCTCTTGCATCAACCTTTGATATGAATATTCGTGACCTCGAATATGAGGATGCAGAAATGATTAATGAACTACTAGATAAAGACGTTTTGATTGTGATGGGGCTTGGAGCGGGAAAATTTAATGAATTGAGTGACGATATAAAAGGGAAAGTAGTTGAAATCGATTCACCATGGATAAAGGTTTTGCAGAAAAATAAACCACTCTATTTAAATATCAATCACATTAAGAGAATAGTCCCTCAATAACAGAGTTATGAAGTTTCTGTTGGTAACCGCATAACAAAGCATTTATGTCACCAGCAAGCATTATGCTTAATTTATACTATCGAGGGATAATATGATTTTAAAAGCGATAACTGTCGGCCTGGGTTTCCTGATTGCTCTGCCAACATTCGCCCAAAACGACGACAAAGTGATTTATCAGCAAGACGGGCTTTGGGCACTCTCGTCACCCTGGTCATCAAACCAGCGCTGGTGTGAAGATCACAATCTTCCCGGTCGTGCCATCCCGGTCAGTATTTTTTATTCCGCTTCTCACGAACAACGAATGGCAGAGCTTGGGAAGCCTCTTCATCAGTGGGTACATGATGCCATTCTTCCCGCAATTCAGAGCGTTTGTGGTGCCGAAGCCGAGATCGATTTCATCACGCTGGCCATGTACCGCAAGCCGGGCAGTATGGCCCCGAGTGAACTTGTCTCCGCCCTCAAAAGCAACAAGCCCCCACCCTGGGACAGCATCACGGTAAAAGTCAGTGAAGCAGGGGCTGAAGTAACCGATCACCGCCCCCTTGATGCGCAATATCACCTTAATCCTAAACAATTGGCCGCCCTGGACCCGCGGAGCACCGCCGAAGTGGAAGAACAGTTTATTCGCAGCGAGATCAATGACTACGTGTTGCATCAGAGCGAAGGCCTAAAGTTTATTTCATGGTTTAGTCAGCCTGGACCCAAATGGTGTCAGCATTCCTACGTCAGCGTCATCGCGGAATATGATAACGAGGCGGTCAAAAAGGCGATTCTCAACTCACATCCCGCCGTTTATCTGCAAGAAAAAATCATCCCCTCCATCCGTCAAATCTGCCCCCAATTTCCCCATTACCCTCAAGTTATAGAGGGTGCCAAACAGCTTTTGGTGTTGAAGTTCAGGCCAAAGGTCGGGCGTATCGCCGATGAGCGGATCAATCCTGATAAGCTGAACTTCCAGGTATTCGACAATGGCGGCGTCAAACTCCTGCGTGATAAGACTTACGAGCGTTGGTTGGGCATTAAGCAAAATGCCTCAGTCCGGGATGCAGTAACGCAAATGGTCAAGTTGGATAACGACTGGCTATTGTCGAATGGTATTCAATCTGCACAAACGAAGGCCGAGATTGCCGCTCGTCTCATAGAAATCAACGAATCACTGTTTGAGTTGAAGGGGTTCAAGTCGCTGAAAAGACATTTTGAAAAGATTAAACAGCTAAGACGAGATGCGCTGAATGACTTCGATACAGCTCGAAATGAGTTCCAGAAAGCGGAGGAAGCCGCAAAACAAGCCAAACAACAGAACAGCCGATTGACCTATGCTACCATCGATAAAGTCGATCAACTCATTGCTGTCTACCAGCAGCATACCAAAAGCGGAGACCAGGTCTTTGATGCTGCACAAGGTAAACTTAACAGAGCAGAGAGCCTGATCATCAAAGAGTGACGACAACCCGAACTGACAATAGATGATTAAGATCGAACGCACAGAATATGCCTTCGCGAGCCTGGATGCTTCCCCAGATGAATGGGAAGCTATAAAGGCCATCGTGGGCTACTGTGCCAGTCACTTTAACCACACAGAATTGCGCTATTCCCTACCTTTCCCCGAAGAGCAGCAACACGGCAAGATCGAGTCATTATGTGAGGCTATGAATACGGTCTGGGGTAACCCACCGATCGAAGACATGTACCGAGACGACGTATTTCTGATCGCCAACTGTATAACCCACACCGAAGGGAAAGACCTCCCTAAGGTGAATCCCAAGCTGCAGGAGGCCCTCGCCCAGCAGCTCCATGATATCGACGTGTACCATCTTTTTGACGATGGCCATGTCACGCCTGCGCAGTGGGATTTATGGAATTGCGAGCGCCGCATACATGCCACCAAGTCATGGATAATTGCCCTGCACGCCAAACAAACCGACAAAGCCGGCCACCCTTATGCCCAACACCCATTAAGGGTTCTAATGCGGCTACTGGAACTGTTCCCAGGTGTTGACGAAGATACTCGTCATGCAGCACTTTTGCATGACGTGATGGAAGATTGTGGTATTACCGCAGAAGAGTTACGCCAACGGGGCTATTCAGAACAAACCATCCAGACCGTTGCCGCCGTCACCAAAAACAAGAATGACGGGCTGACTTACGCACAGCGCATAGATCAACTCGCAGACAAAGGGCCTTTGGCAGCAATCCAGGTCAAACTCTGTGACCTGCTGGATAACAATGACCCCAACCGCCTCAGCGCCTTATCCAAAGAGCAAGCCCGGTCACTCAACAAACGCTATTCCAAAGCTATTCAAGTGCTGAAAGCACGAATTGCTGAGCCATGAAATATAGTCATTAAAATATCTAAACCGGATCCGTTTAATTGTTTAAACAGAAAATTCCGTTTAACCTACTGTCAGGCATGAGGGGGTTATGGATAATTCTGACTACATCGCACTTGGATCGGCTGTAATTGCTTTGGCTGCTTTTGGAGTCGCCATATGGCAAGGACATATAAGCCGACAGCACAATATTTTGTCAGTCAGGCCGCGCTTTCACATTGATAAAAGCTATATCGAAGGCCTTCACTATCGGCTGGAAAGCCAGGGGCTGGGTCCGGGAGTAGTGAGAGAATTTGCCATTCTTGTGAATGAGCAGGAAATTACCGACCCAACAGAAGATCCATGGCCCGACATATTCAAAGCTCTTGGGGTACACGGGATCAATTATGATTTTCATATCCCGGCGGTTGGATCTACCCACGCACCCAATACTTCAAGGCAGCTGCTAAGCGTTACCTTTGCCAATATTTCAACTGACCCCAACGTGATTGAGACGATTGATCAGGCAATAAACTTTAGGATTAAATTCAAATCACTGTATGAGAATGAGATGTTCTCTTACAAAGGGGGCGAGGATGCCTAACCATCGCAGGCTGCCATTATGCCCCGCGTGCCTGGGCCCGTTACTGGAAAGTTGGTAATGCGTAAAATCACTATGCCGCGTACCATCGTCGATATATTTGCAATTATTGGAGCGATTGCTGCGTTAGCCCTTATAGCAGCAGCACTACTATTCACCTTTATGGACACTGGTGGTGATACAAGAATCATTTCATCTCTTCTCTCGCCAAATAATGAAAATATTGCAACAACATACTCTCAGATGGGCGGTGGTGCGGCGGGTTGGTGTTCAATAAAGGTTGCAATAAATCCGGCTTCTTCGCCATTTTCGCCCGAAAATCAAAATGCACAGCCATACAGTGACGTGTATATTGGCGACTGCAATATCAGCCCGGAGCTTAGCTGGCTTTCACCAACAGTGTTACACATCACCCTTCCAGAATTTATCAACACCAGCTGGTCATCTGCTTCAGTTAGGGGTGTTAGTGGCTCAGGTGCAGTTACTGTACAATTCAATTTTACCAGTAACCGGGCGCTCAAGGCTCAGCCTTCCGCTTCCGGGACGCTGCAAAACGACGGCACTTAGCACGGTGTGAATTACCTCATGAAAAATATGAGTAAAACAGAAATTAAGAAAGCAGACCCCAGCCATGCTAAAGAAGTCTTCACACTACTTTTGCAACTTGGTTATGAAAGTACATTGGATAACTTGAAAGACGTCTTAGCTCAAACTGACAGAAGTGATGAAATTTACATTGCCCAAATAAACGACAAGGTTGTCGGGCTAATGAGCGTAATATACTTCGATTACTTTCCATCTCAAGAAAGAATCTGCAGAATTACCGCAATCGTTGTTGATCAGAATGCTCGTGGCACTGGTGTTGGAAGCCAGTTAATTGATTTTGCGAAAAGTTTGAGCAAGCAGCGACTCTGTTCAAAACTAGAAGTGACAACATCCTTAGCCCGTCAAGCCACACAACAATATTATGAAAATATTGGCTTTACTAAGACTTCCTATAGATATGCTCAAGAGATCGGTTTATGTGGGCGTGGGCAAAGAAGGGCCGGTTATGGAGCGTGTGGCAAAAGCGCTGTTTGATAAATTAGAAAAAGCAAAGCCTGCAAGCACATCTGCCTACTTCGGCTTTTTTGAACAGCTGGATCATGGTGACACCCTTCATCTGGCGGCCTATGATGCTTTTGACAAAGTATTCAGGGTTCAGACAAAGTAATAGTCTTATCCACGGCATCAACACAGTGCTTCAGGGACGACTCTGAATCACCAGATACCTTAAGGGGACGACCCCTGGCATGCGAGGAGTCAATATGAACTGGCTGATTCTGTTTTGCGCGGGTTTACTGGAAGTGGTTTGGGCGGTCGGGCTCAAATATACCGACGGTTTTACCAGACCCATTGCCTCTTTTATTACACTGCTGGCCATGATGGGCAGTTTTTATCTGCTCAGCCTGGCCATGCGCGCCCTGCCGCTGGGAACGGCTTATGCTGTTTGGGTGGGTATTGGCACTGTGGGTGCAGCCCTTGCCGGCATCCTGTTGTTTCAGGAGTCGGTCAGCCTGATCAAAATGCTCAGCTTACTGTTGGTGATACTGGGTATTATCGGGCTGCGGTTTTCAGCAACAACATAGCGCCAGGGCTGATACCGGCGTTATTCAAACGCGGATACGTTTTCGGGCACAAACGCCGGGCAGGGCCACTACCCCTTAG
Source organism: Lacimicrobium alkaliphilum (assembly GCF_001466725.1). Classification (NCBI taxonomy): domain Bacteria; kingdom Pseudomonadati; phylum Pseudomonadota; class Gammaproteobacteria; order Alteromonadales; family Alteromonadaceae; genus Lacimicrobium; species Lacimicrobium alkaliphilum. The sequence continues at coordinate 68,796 of NZ_CP013650.1, read as the reverse complement.
ATATTGGGAATCTGTGGCTCTTTCACATCGCGTATCGTGTGTATACCGTTTGTTGATCAAAAAGGTGGTTTCATGCAAGGAAGTTGTAACTGTAATAGCGTTCACTTTAGCGCTTCGGCAGACATCAGAGCTATCGTAAACTGCCACTGTAATTTGTGTCGTAAAATGAACGGAGGCGCGTTTTCAACCTACGTTGTGGTTGCGGATGAGGGTTTTGTTTTAACCAAAGGCTGTTTGAAAACGGTGCAGGTCTCAGAGAACGCCACTAAAAGTTTTTGTGAAAGCTGCGGTACACCGATATTCAACCAAAACCCTAAGTTAGCAGGCCTGAAGATTTTGTATTTTGGTTCAATCGACACCCCGTCAAACCTTGAGCCAGCAATAAATATCTATTGCGAGTCACAGCTTAGCTGGGTTACTCAGGTGGCATCTTTGCCCAACTTTGCGCAAGGTGTGGAGTAGGCGGTATGTGTACCTCAGCGGCAGGAAAAAATACGGAGATTTTATGAGTCATTACTTGGGTTCGTGCCTGTGTGGCACGGTGAAATTTGAAGTACAGGGGGACTTTGAGCACTTTTACCTGTGTCATTGTCAGCATTGCCAGAAAGATACCGGGTCTGCTCATGCGGCAAACCTTTTCTCACAGTCGGCTAAATTGATCTGGCATGCTGGTGCTGAGGCGGTAACGTCCTTCACCCTTGCCGGTACCCGTCATAACAAAAGCTTTTGTAAGTTGTGTGGTTCGGCCTTGCCAGACACTCAGGCAGCAGGATTGCTGGTTGTTCCCGCAGGATGTCTGGACACCAACCTTGCAATGGCCCCCACTGCGCACATTTTCTCATCCAGTAAAGCCGCCTGGGATAGAGAGCTGAATCAGGTTCCGGAATTCGGGGGTTTGCCGGAATGAGCGCTGTTGCCACCAGCCGGTTTTGTTTCCATAAACAGTGCCCCTGGCAGTAACAAAACCGCAATCAACCCCATTGCTACCCAAAAACACAAGGAATACCCATGAAGCCAGTGCTCGTTGCATTGATCGCATTTTTCTCACTACAAGTTTACCCGGCAGACTGGACAGAAAGCGCTGAAGTCGGAGCGCTATTCAAACAGGCCGGTGTGACAGGCACTTTTGTGCTCTATGATGTGGATGCCGGTAAGTTTACAGGCCACAATCAGGCCCGTTCTGAAATGCGCTTTATTCCTGCCTCTACCTTTAAAATAGCAAACAGCCTGATTGGCCTTTCTGTAAAAGCCGTCAGGAGCGTTGATGAGGTTTTGCCTTATGGTGGTCAACCTCAACCCTTCGATGTGTGGGAAAAAGACATGGCACTGCGCGAGGCTATCAAGGTGTCGAATGTGCCGATCTATCAGGAGCTGGCTCGCCGAATTGGCCTGGAGCGAATGGGCAAAAAGGTTTCGGAGCTTGGTTTTGGAAACAAAGAGATCGGTGACACAGTGGATAAGTTCTGGCTGGAGGGCCCGCTGATGATCAGCGCCGTCGAGCAGGCCAGGTTTCTGGCAAGGCTGGCCCAGGGCAAACTGCCAATAGCCCCGGATATCCAGCACAGCGTGCGCGAAATTGTTCTGCTGGAACAGGGTGGTAACTGGCAACTTTACGGCAAAACAGGTTGGGGAGTGGTCACTGATCCGGATATCGGCTGGTGGGTTGGCTGGGTGCAAAAAGGGGAGCGCCTGTATACCTTTGCATTGAATATCGATATTCAGCAGCGGGCCGACGTCAGCAAGCGCATTGAGATCGGTAAGGCCAGCCTTGAAACCCTGGGAGTACTGTGAGAGCAAAGGCAGAGCAGGCATGATTGAAATTAAACGTCCACAGCAGCTCGCGCGTTTGCGCCGCCTGGCCTTGTCTGCACAGGGTTTGTTGCAGGCACAGCCATATGGGCGTGGTCTGGCCGGGGCACGTCAAGCAATCAACCATATAGGCTATGTGCAGATCGATACCATATCGGTGGTAGAGCGAGCGCACCACCATGTTTTTTACTCCAGGGTGCCAGGATTCAGGCCCGCCATGACCCATAAAATGCTGCTCGACAGAGACATTTTCGAGTATTGGTCACATGCCGCGGCTTTTTTACCCATCGCAGATTTTCGCTTCTCGTTACCCTATAAACATGCCATCAAGAGTGGCCAGACCCATTGGAACAAAAACCCTGATAAGAAGCTTATGGGTGAACTGCTGGCCCGCATAAGTTCAGAGGGGCCGATACGCTCCCGCGATATCGAAAGCAGCACCAGTAAAGGCGCCGGCTGGTGGGACTGGAAGCCCGCCAAAAAGGCACTCGAACAACTCTATATGCAGGGCGATCTGATGGTCAGTGACCGCGAAGGTTTCCAGAAAACCTATGATCTGACCGAGCGGGTACTGCCCTCTGACGTCAATACACAGATGCCTGACATGCATGAATTTGCCGCCTATCTGCTGAACCAGCAGCTAGGCTGCCACGGGCTGGCTTCACTTAAAGGACTGACTTACCAGCGTCGCAGTACTGAACTGCGTAATGCCATGAAAACGCTGGTAAACGACAGGCTCGCGCAGGACTCGTTGGAACAGGTACAGTTAGAAAATGGCGAAGTATTTGTGCTGGAAACAGGGGCGCTCGAGCGCCCTCTGCCACGCTTAAACAACCGCATGCTGATTCTGTCGCCCTTCGACAATAGCGTTATACAACGGGACAGGCTCAGGGCGCTGTTTGAATATGACTATCAGATAGAGTGTTATGTACCGGCAGCCAAAAGGCAATATGGTTACTTTTGTCTGCCGCTGCTGTATCGGGATAAATTTATTGGCCGGATGGATTGCAAAGCCCATCGGAAAAACAGCCATTTAGAGATCAAGGCGCTGTATTTGCACCAACATCACTTTGATCAGGATGCTGTTATGAGCGCGTTTGCGCAAGCCGTCGCAGCATTCAGGCAGTTTCAGAATTGTGACTCTGTGTCGTTAACCAGTGCCAGTCCGGAACATCTGACCCGGGAATTACGCCGCGCGCTTGAAGCAGCAGGGTGATATTGGAGTCAGACAATACTGGCAGCGCTATAAATAACAAAGGGGGCGTAATGAGCCGGAAACACCATTTTGAATTAATGGCCTCTTATAACCAGTGGATGAATGAAAAAATTTATCGGGCTGCGGGTCAGCTCAATGGCTCAGAACTCGCTGAAGAGCGCGGCGCCTTCTTCGGGTCTGTTCTGGGCACCTTAAATCACATCGTTGTTGGTGACACCATCTGGCTACAGCGCTTTGCCACACACCCGTCGTGCACAGCATCTTTACAGGAGGTCGCAGAGATGCCATCCCCCACCCGCCTGAATCAGATTGTTTTTGATGATTTCACTGAGCTGCACCAGCACCGCAGCTGGCTGGACCAACAAATTATCAACTGGATCGCCGGGCTCCGCGAGGGCGATCTGGATGATGTTCTCAGCTACCACAATACCCAGGGGATTGCTGCCAACAAACGATTCTCAAACCTGATTCTTCACTTTTTTAATCACCAGACTCATCATCGGGGCCAGATCTCTGTTTTGCTGTCACAATCAGGTCTGGATATTGGCGTGACAGATTTATTGGCACTTATCCCGCAAGAGGCTACTGATAGCAGAATGTAAAGATTGACGGCAAAGCTGCGGGGAACAACTAAGGTATAACGAGCGCAGGCAACTAAGGGGTAAATATGAATGACTTAATAGCACCAACAGCACTCTGGTGCGCCACCATTATTGAGGCCATTGGTATCGGCACTATTACCCTGTTTGCGCTGTATGCGTTATTTAACGCCATAATCAGGATGATAAGGAAAGAAGATAGCGACTCCATCTTCCAGGAGCTGCGCCAGTCACTGGGCCGCGGCATTTTGCTTGGTCTGGAATTTCTGATTGCCTCAGACATTATCTATACGGTGGCCGTGGAGCTGACCTTTGAGACCATCGGGGTGCTGGGCATCGTGGTACTGATACGCACCTTCCTCAGCCTGACCCTGGAAGTAGAGATGAGCGGCAAGTGGCCCTGGCAGAATAATCAGTAGTTTAGCGATGTCTAGAAAACTGGGGGCCTATTAAAGGAGCGGGAATAAAATGCATTCTTTACTGGTATCTGCAGGTCTTTTGTCAATTGTTGTTGGTCTGGTTCACTCTGCTCTCGGTGAATTTCTTATTTTTAAGAAACTGAGAAATAACTCAGTGGTACCTAATGTTGCTGTTCCGCCAATACGGGAGAGGAATATCCGGATATTGTGGGCCACCTGGCATCTTGCAAGTATTTTAGGTTTCGCAATGGGAGCAATACTCATTCAACTGGCAGAAATGTCTGTTCCCCCGGCGTTTGTCGTCCAGCCCATTGCCTTTTCAATGGCGATGGCTGGCGCGCTGGTATGCTATGCAACTAACGGCAGACACCCCGGCTGGGCAGGGCTTTTGGGGGTTGCCGTATTGTGCTGGCTGGCATAACGTATAGAGCGTTAATCGCACAGCAGTAGTGCCCTTTTCTGAATCGCATTAGTGCAGGGGTTGTTGCCAGCAAACAGACGCTTTGTGGTTGCAGCAGATTTTTAAGAATAATAATTCCATCTTCAATTCAGACAGGACGAATATGAAAAAACTAATCTATCTGGCTGTTATCGCGTTGGTGTTTTGTAGCTCACCACTGCTGGCTAAAGCTAAACCTGAAGTGACACAGGTCAGCCCGTTTACTATCGGCGAAAAAGTCACGTTTCACTCCGCCATATTAAATGAAAACCGGGTGCTGAACATTTACCTGCCAGGCAGCTATGCCGAAAACACTGACAAAAATTATCCGGTGATTTATCTGCTGGATGGCTCGGCGGATGAGGATTTTGTACACCTATCCGGGCTGGTTCAGTTTGGCTCATTGTCATGGATACATCTGCTGCCGGAAACCATTGTTGTGGGGATCGCCAATGTCGACCGAAAGCGCGACTTTACCTACCCCTCTGATAATAAACAGGATATAGAAGAGTTTCCGACCCATGGCGGATCGGCAAACTTTATTAAGGTGATTGGTGAAGAAATTCAGCCACTGGTAGAAAGTAAATATCGCACCAGCGCAGAAAAAACCATCATAGGCCAATCCTTAGGTGGCTTGCTGGCCACTGAAATCTTATTAAAAAGCCCGACGTTATTTGATAACTACATTATTATCAGCCCGAGTTTATGGTGGGATGATGAATCCTTATTGAGCCTCGAGCCGGCACCACTCAACCCGGCCAAATCGGTTTATGTGGGCGTGGGCAAGGAAGGGCCGGTAATGGAGCGAGTGGCAAAAGCGCTGTTTGATAAATTAGAGAACGCAAAGCCTGAGAGCACTTCTGCCTACTTCGGCTTTTTTGAACAGCTCAATCATGGTGACACCCTTCATCTGGCGGCCTATGATGCTTTTGATAAAGTATTTAAGGTTCAAACAAAGTAATGCCGGGGCATCGACACGGCGTTTCAGAGGCGGCTCTGAGTCACGGAATCTATTAAGGGGCCGACTCCTGGCATGCGAGGAGTCGATATTAACCGGCTGAATCTGTTTTGCGCGGGTTTGCTTTAGTTGTATGGGCAGTCGGGCAGGGCCACTGCCCCTTATGTATGTGGAATCTGTCGCCCCTCCAGCAACAACGTTCAGCCAACTCTAAGGGCTTAGAGTTTTACCGGCAAGTCTGTACGCTCACTCTTCAGCCCGGTGCGGTCGACCGCCACAACCGCGATATCAGTGATCCGGCTGTCAGCCGGAAAACCAAACTCATGAGTATTTTTATTGAATATCCGATAGCGCCAGCGATCACTGTCTTTATAGTAAAGCACCCAACGAAATACCGGCTCGCTGCCGGTTTTTTGCCACTTAACCACCACTTCATCACCGCTCTGAATTTCAACAGCCGGTGGTTCAGGCGGGGTGCTGTCCAGCCAGGGTGAGGGCGGCACCAGTGCCTGGTTTGCGTAAATGTTCTGTGTCAGCACCTGATGAAAACGGGGATTGTCGGTGACCGTGCGCACATTCCAGAACACCTGCCCCGCTTGCTCCTGCAGCAACGCCCGGCTGAACATAATCTGATTCACCACCTCATCAATGCCCTGCACCGTGGCCACTTTGTTGCTGTTTAACCCCGGCCACAGGTGCCGGTCCTGAAAATTCTGTTGCTGCCACCAGGCCAGCAATACCGGAAAACTCTGGGCAACCCTGTTGGTATCCCAGTAAAGCTGCGGGGTAAAATAGTCCAGCCAGCCCTGATTAAGCCACAACCTGGCATCGGCAAACAGCGTGTCATACTGATCTAAACCGGCTATGGTCTCGGGCGATTGCGGCCGCCAGATGCCAAAAGGGCTGATGCCGACTTTCACATGGGGCTTGATGGCCTTAACCTGCTGATACAGGGTTTTTACGAAGCGATTGACTGCGTCTCTGCGCCAGTCATTCAGGGTTAAGCTGCCGCCCTCAGCGAGGTATTGCGCGTACTCGGCCCGATCCGGAAAGTCTTCGCCATCGTTATATGCGGGGTAAGGGTAGAAGTAATCGTCATAGTGGATGCCATCGATATCATAGCGGGAGACGATATCTTCAATCACAGCCAGAGAGTGGTTAACCGTTTCCTCACGGGTCGGATTCATCCAGTACATACCGTTGTTAAGCGCTTTGACCAGCTCAGGGTTGGTTTTGACCAGAGACTGCTCAGAAATCTCACCCCCTTCGAAGTGATGGGCACGGTAAGGATTGATCCAGGCATGCAGCTCCATGCCGCGGTTGTGAGCCTGTTCAATCCAGAACGAGAGCGGATCGTAAAAGGGCTCGGGGGGCTGCCCCTGCTCGCCGGTTAGATAGTAAGACCAGGGCTCCAGTTCACTCTGATATAAGGCGTCCGCATGGGGCCTGACCTGCAAAATCACTGCATTAAGGTTGGCAGAAGCCATACTGTCTAAAAGAGCAATGGCCTCCTGTTGTTGCTGTTGCGGGGACAGACCGGGCTCACTGGGCCAGTTAATATTCACCACCGAAGCCACCCAGGCGGCACGGAACTCGGTAGCCACCGTCTGGCGCTGTGCTTTTCCGTAATCAGGCACATCGGGCCCGAACAGCGCCCTGTAATTCAACAACCCCAACAACAAGATGCCAATCACGCCGATATACAGGCGTTCCTGCAGAGTGCGGGAAGACCAGAAGTGAATAACGGGTTCAAAGATGCGTTTGATTTGCATACTGCTTGCTTACCTGGGTATCTGAAGGGAATAAAAAACGCTTATGGCTCAGTCAATGTTGTTCGATTTTTTATAGCTGCTGATGGAGGCACTCAAAAACCTGGCCTTGGCAGACTGGCCGGGGAGTTTGTCCAGCACCGCCTCATAAGCGTCGAGATTATCCTGATTGAGATAAGGCCCGATACCCTGTGCAATGGTTCTGGAGACATGAAAGCTGCCTGTTCTGAGGTTCTTTATAAACAGCCCATCAATGGTCTGGTTCAGCTCAGGATAGCGCTGCAGCTCGGTCAGAGCCGACTCCATCACCTTATCGTCATAACTGTCATCCAACGCCTCCAGTAAAATCCGTGCATTGTCAGTAACGGGGGATTGCTGCTGCATCATTTCCAGGGCCTGATACTGAACCCGGCCTAAAGGGCTGGTCAGATACTCACCTGTGATAGCGGCCAGCTGTTCATCTTCAAACTGATGGCTGGCATATAACTCCTGCAGAGCTTTTAATGCTGCCACCAGCCGTTTTTCCTGTTCAAACATGGCGGCCCTGGGGTCGTCCTCTGAGGACGCGCACTCGCCGGTGTCCTGGCAGGCTTTTGCCTGATCCAGCGCGCTGATAATCTCTTCACGTTGCTGATAAAACTCATCAGGTAATGACCTTGCCTGTTGTTTATTGTCAGGCGCGGGCTGTTTATCTTTGCTGTTGGCTTCCTTCTGAGGTTTGTGAACCGGCGGTTGTGGCCCGGCCTGAGAAGCTGGCGCGGTGGCGTCGGCGACTTCACCCTGCGACCAGGGTTGCCACAGATAAAGTGCTATGGCGCAAACGGCTGCAATAAATAGCAATTTTTTGATCATGACTTCAGCCTTCTTATCAGCAACAGCGCCAGTATCCAGTAACTGACTGAACCACCACCAGAGTCATCAGGACTTGAGGGTGGTGGGGCCGGAGGTGTTGGCGTTTCACTGTCGTCCGGGCTGAATGACGTCCAGTCAGACAAAGTGGATGTGGGTAACAGACTGCCGCCATAGATATAACCACTCTGGGAATTCAGATTAACTTCATAGTAAATATCGTTATTGTCACCCAGTACCACCGTACCCATCACGTCAAGGGCCGTATCTTTGGTAACCCTGGCAATTTCATCCCCTTGCTCACCGGCCACGTCTTTTAGTGCAATACCATCAGATTTTGTCACGTAGATCTCATCGCCCGGCATGGCAATGATGCGATCTTCTTCGGCCAGATCATGATGCGTTGCCGATGATGCCCAGTCGCTGAAATCCCACAGGCCACCGGCATAGATATAACCCTGGTTGTCGCCGGAATATTGGATGCGATAATAACGGGACTGATCCGCCGGTGTGCCCGCTACAATATCCAGTATCTGGTAAACCTGCCCCACTACCGCATCTGCACCGGTATCGGTGCCTGCCGCGCTCTGGCGGATATTTATGGCTTTCTCAGCACTGATGCTCTGACCCACGGTAAAACTGTTCTCCAGATAGCCCATGCACGCGTGCTTTTCATGTACCGTTTTGGGGTAGGCATTACTTTGTTCCTCATCCAGTTCAATGGCCTGGGCAACTGAGACCCGATCAAATCTGGCGTTTAAGCAGGCTGCATCCTGCTGCTGCGCAACACAATGGAAAGTGTCACTTTCGAGCAGGCAGATCTCGCCGCTATTGAGTTTTAAATAATTGTATTGCCAGGGATATTCAGGATTTTCCAGTGAATAGGGCGGCGGCTCATATTCCGGTACACAAAATTCGACGCCTTCCATCATGCAGGGAACGTCAACAGGAGCGGTTTTATTATTATCGGCAATATAATTCAGCCAGGATTTGGCTTCATATTTACCCAGAAAGCCTTCGTCCTGCCAGGCCGGACTCTGATACCAGCGACAAATCTGGCTCGGCCCGCCGTTATAGGCGGAATAGGCCGCGCGGGTTCTTTCCTGCCAGTTCTCGGGGTCTGCAATACAACTGGCCTGTGCGGCGTTTTGCCACTCGGCGTAGAAAATTTCCATGGCGTAGAGCAGGTTTTCGAAAATCTGCCAGCCTTTGCCCTCATTGATTCTGGCGAAGTGCCAGCGATCATCGATTTGCATCATGCCATGACCATGGCCGGAGTCACCCCGCATCATCTTCATTCTGCCATCAAGAACCGAATCCCGATAATGGCTCCAGAAGGTTTCCTGATTCGCGACCGCCTTGATCGCCTCAATCCAGGCATTTTCTTCGTCCTCTGAGGCATCAGGCTTACGCACAGACAGGTAGTAGGTGGCGGCATCCCGGATGGTGGCGTTCAGCTCATCCATATAGCGCGCACGCTCTTCGCTGGTGGGTTGTGAGGTGTCGAACACAATATCTGACAGGTAGGTACTGACAAAATCCGGATCACCAAAAGGTTCAATATCACAATATGCCGGTGCCGTACCAAAGTTCCAGCTGGTATTGTCCACTATCTTGTGGGCACATAAATAGTCGGCCTCGGTATCATTGGGAGCGGCTCCCGCACCAAAGCCAGCTAAGGTAACTATGCTCAGCAGAACGCGTTGATAAACCTTCAAAAATTTATTCCCTTAAAGAGCGCCTTTAGAGAATAAGTTATTCAATGCTGCCGTGAAAGTCAAACTAATAATGGGTTTTACTTCATCGGTGGTGGCAGCTATAACTAACCTGTACTGCACGGTCAGCAATCTGTATTCTGATACACCGAAACTCAAAAAGGAGAGTGATGATGAGCGAGAAAGAAGCTTACGAGAAAAAGCTACAGGCACAACTGGATGAGTGGAATTCAGAGATTGACAAGCTCAAGGCAAAAGCTGATAAAGCCGAGGCCGATGCGCAACTGGAATATTACCAACAGATTGACGCGTTGCGTGAAAAGCAGGAAAAGTCGAATCAGAAACTTGATGAACTTAAATCGGCCAGCGATGACGCTTGGAAAGACTTGAAAACAGGCATTGATAGTGCACTGGATTCACTTGGCCGTTCGCTGGAGTCGGCAAAATCCAGATTTAAGTAAGCATTTTATCTTTGTGGCCGGCATTTTACCGGCCCGGTGGCAATTTCTGGTTTCCTGGCTCCCAACCCCTTCACCCGCGCTTTCACCAATCACGAAAAACCTACTTGAAAATACGTCCTGGCAACAGGAAGCATCCCTATGCGGAATTTATTTATCTTTGTTATAGTCGAAGGCTCCGTGTGCGACTTTGTTTCCACCAGCTCTGGCGATGATATAGCATTCGGTGAATAATATACTCCTTCCAGAGGCCTTTGGCAGACGATGGTCTGCTGGCCAGTTGGTAAATTATTAAGATAGCACTGCTTTATTAAGCCGGGTTCAGGCACATCGAAAAGGAAAGGGAGTTACATGGAAAGTACCAACATCCTGGCAATATCCGGCAGCCTGAGATCGGGTTCATTTAACACCGCTGCCATTGAAGCCATACACCAACTATCTCCATCAAATATTGAGATTAATATATACCGGGAACTGGGTAACATCCCCCTGTTTAATCCCGATATTGATGCGAAGACCCTTCCCGTGATCAACAGACTCATTGCGGCGCTGCGAGACGCAGACGGCTTGATCATTGCGAGCCCCGAATACGCCCACGGCATAAGCGGAGTGATGAAGAATGCGTTAGACTGGCTGGTAGCCGGAGAGGAGTTTGTTGCTATGCCCATCGCACTTATTAATACCTCTCCCCGCGCGATTCATGCTCTGGCGTCTTTGCGGGAAATTCTGACAACCATGTCTGGCGTTATTGTCGATGAGGCTTGTTTATCCTTACCCCTTCTGGGCAGCGGCATGAGCGCAAACGACATAGTACATGAACCAACATTCGCAGAGCCTCTGCAAAACAGTCTGTTTGAGTTTTGCAGCGCAATTCAGGCGTCGCAACCCGGAAAATACAGCGGGCAGAACCATTGATGACTTCGAGCCTGCTTCGCACGGTGTCCGGGCAGGATCTATGCGGAGATTGCGGATTGATATCAACCGGACCAGATAATGTACCGACATTGTCGAGCCCACACATCTGTGTCCGACTTAAGGATATCATCTGAATGGTTTATTCTGGCAGTCAGAAGAAGCCATAATGGAATGTAAATAACATGGAGACATCAAATGTCTGAACTGGTCCTCACCACTTTCGACTGGGTTCCCGACATGCCCCGGGGCTATGTGCGAGATCTGAGAGTTCGCTGGGCACTGGAAGAGGCCGGTTTGCCGTACCGCGTCGAGACTGTGCCTTTCCGGGAACGGGAAGCCGCGCATTTTTCCAGCCAGCCTTTCGGGCAGGTGCCCTGGCTGACCGATGGTGATATCTCAATTTTCGAGAGCGGCGCAATCCTGCTGCATCTGGCACAGCAAAGTAATGTGCTGATGCCAACGGACCCCCGCAGCAGAAGCGAAGTAACCATGTGGCTGTTCGCCGCACTGAACTCGGTGGAAGCTGCCAGCCTGCCCTGGTCCATTTTCAAGTTCTCAGGCGACACCACAGAAACGCCGGGGCGCCAGCATCTGGAGAATTTCCTCGAATCGCGGCTGCGGCATATGGAGCAGGTGTTGGAAGATCGCGAATGGCTGGCCAATGGCTCTTTTTCTGTTGCCGACATACTGATGGCCGATGTACTGCGCCTGGTGGATCGGTTCAACGGGCTGGCGGAATACCCTGCCTGTCGTGACTATGTTGCTCGTGCCACCGATCGTCCGGCTTTCGCCAAAGCCTATGCGGATCAGATGGGGCATTTCGCTGCGGCAGACTGACAATTCAGTGACTGCTCTGTCAGCCCTTTCAGTGGAAATTAAAACAGCACAACAGACGGCTAAAATACCTGGATGCTCAGGCTAATAGCGATTCACTATTGAGAACAGGATTGAAGAATTGGTACTCCAGGTGAGAAACTCAGTCCACCAGCTATTAACCCGGTGACAAGGAGCCACCATGAATCAACCGTTATCACGTCCCCCTGAGCAGCTTTCAGATCATCAAAGGAAGTTCGGCACTCTGCAGCAAGACTGCCCGGTACAGGCTGCACTGGATATTTTGCGGGGACGCTGGAAACCATCCATTCTTTTTGAATTAAAGGCGCACTGTCGGCGCTACTCAGAATTACAGCGCGCCCTGCCACGTATTTCAGCCCAGGCCTTAACCACCCAGCTGAAGCAACTGGAAGCCGATGGACTGATAGAACGGCAAGTCTATGCCGAAGTGCCTGTGCGGGTCGAGTATCGTTTATCTGAGTTTGGCGCCTCATTATCTGAGGTCATGGACAGTCTGGAAAGCTGGGGCAGTTCCTATCTGGCCTACCGTAAAGATCACCTTTAGGCGGCTTTTTCTACTCACAATTCAGTGAGTAACTCACAGCTTTGGTCGTGGATGCAAACTCTGAAGACCTGAATAATAAACTCTTCGTTCTGCACTATTCAGCAAAAGGAGTTTATTTTATGCCACGACTATTAATGATTAATTCCAGCGGACGTCACACCCGTTCTGTTACCCGTAGCCTGACCCGGCAGTTTGCCGAACGCTGGCTCGCTGCTCATCCAGCAGGTGAACTGACTGAACGGGACGTAACGCTGCAACCTCCCACTGTGGTCAACGAAGCCTGGATTGCCAGTGCCTTTGCGCCACCGCAAGATCGCTCCCCGGTAGCACAGGCGGTATTGTCTGAAAGCGAACTATTGCTGACAGAAATTGAAGAGGCCGACGCGCTGGTACTGGGCGTGCCTATGTACAATTTCGGCTTGCCTTCGCAGCTGAAGGCCTACTTTGATCAGATTATCCGGGTCAATCGCTCCTTTGGTTTCGATCCTCAGGCTCCGAACCCTTATCAACCGCTGCTGACCGATAAACCCGTCACTATTATTGTGTCGGTAGGTGATGGCGACCTGTTGCCGGGCGGCCCGCTGTCACAACTCAATTTTCTGGAGCCCCATCTGACCACCATGCTCAATTTTATCGGCCTGAACAGTATCGAATTTGTACGGGTAGGCTACGAAGAATTTCAGGACGGGCGCTTAAAGCGCGCCTTGAAATCCGCCGAACAGGCTATAGCCCAGAGGGCGGCAGCCTAACAAATCAGACTAACCGCCAGACCAGACAGATATAACCCGAGACCAAAAGCCATATGTGTGAGCAGGCTCTGCAATCTGGCCGCGTTCGGGTTGGGCATTTTTGAGCCGGCAAAACCGGCTCCCATGCCTGGCTGCATAAGCAAAAAGGGCGCCGCTATTGTGCCAGTTCCAACCGCAAAAGCGGGACCCATGGTGGGGTTCTGGATCCATGCAGGGCCACTGATACCAATCAGCAGGGCCGCAAACGCGATGCCGGTCAGATAATGGGCTACCCATCCAATAATCTGTTCCGCAGCTATGGAAGGTGATGCGGCAATAGACTTATGGCAGAACTGCCCGTGGGTCATATGGGCTATCCAGCGGCCCAGCATGGCATAGTTGGGTGGTGGTACGCCGAGCAAGGGCTTGCGAAGCGCACCCCATAAGTCCATCACAGCAGTGGCCCCTATACCGATAATTACAATTGACAGTAAATTTTGCATCATCCTTTCCTGGCTTGTTTTAACTGGGAACTGCTGATAGCGTACAACTTAAAGTTAACTTTAAGTCAAGGGCGGGTATGGATATTTCTGAAGTCACTAAACGTTCAGGCATTCCTGCCTCAACATTGCGCTACTACGAAGAAAAGGGGTTGATTCGCTCCATCGGCAGACAGGGAATACGCCGTCAGTTTGGCGCCAGCGTGTTAGAACAACTGGCACTCATCGCACTGGGGCGTTCAGCGGGTTTCTCACTGGACGAAATTAAGCAGATGTCAGGAGGTAAGGGAGAACCGGAGATTGACCGGCAAATGTTATCAGACAAGGCAGATGAACTTGATGCATCCATCCGCAAGCTGACCGCCATGCGCGATGGCCTGCGACATGCGGCAGTTTGTTCCGCGCCGAGCCATATGCAATGCCCGACCTTCCGCCGCCTGCTAGGATTGGCAGCCGCCGGCGTTATTGGCACAGATAAAAAGAAAGCACAGCGAGAACGACACCATAGGCCAGGTTAACAAGTGCGCTCTGGCTGCGATTCTGATGTAATAACCAGGTTATGTATTATCAGAGGTTCGGATGCGACCAGAATTAAGGAAGAAAATATCAACAGTCTGCGCCAGTAAGATTGCTGCCAGGGGCGAATCTGTCGGGCTGTCATTTTATGCCTTTTTCGCCAATAAGAATGATGATCCGGAGCTGCTAATGGAAGCCGCAACCTGGTGGATCAAAACCCATGAACTGGATCATTTTGAAAAAGCCGCAAAAATAAAACAGATGGTCGAGGCCGGGCTCTGATCGCACAAAGCGAACGTTGAATGCAGAGATTTACAAATCAGTACTGACCGGAGAAACGGATGCCTGGTAATTACCCTGACAGAATAAAGACACTGCCGTTGTATGACGGCCGTTTCGATGCCTACAAACTCAAAGCACAGGGCAGTGACGTTTTGTTCGCGTCTTATCCTGCCGCCACGTCCATTCCGCCACACACCCACGAGACAGATAATTACGGCGTCATCACCCGTGGAGAACTGCTGCTCACGATGGATGGCAAGACCACCCATGTTGGCGTGGGTGACTGGTACCATGTTCCCGCTAATACCGAACATGCCGCTGAGTTTATGGTCGATACCGATGAAATCGAATTCTGGTTTCAGCCAGGCAGGCCCAAATCATGACGACAACCTCTTGCCCTGTATTTTGGCGCGATCCGCGTATGCCTTATGTGGAACTGCGCAAAGTGGAGGATGGACGTCAGGTCTGCTATGCCCCCCATAGCCATACTCAGTGGTCGATAGGTGTGATTACCGGGGGCAGCAGTACTTTCTGTTATCGTCATGACACCTACCAGGTGGGCGCGGGGGATCTGGTTTTGATGAACCCTCTTTGGGTTCATGCCTGTAACCCCGTCGACAACCAGCCCTGGTCCTATCTGATGATGTACGTTGACACAGAGTGGCTGACCGATTTGCGCTATCAGGCGGGCCTGCTGCAGACTCTAAAATGGCAGGATATCGCGACTGCCACTCTATCTGAACGTGCCTGGTACAAAGATTACCGCCGTGTTGCATATTGTCTTCTGGACCCCGGAAGCGACTTGTTGGATAAACAAACCGCTGTAGTCGGGTTTCTGTCCGAACTCATGCATAAGCTTGCCAACCAGCCTGTAAAGGCTCAGCCGCCTGCTTCAGAAATCCTGGAGAAAACAGCCTCATATCTGGATTCCCATGCAGCCACAGAGGTCTCTCTGGAAACGCTGTGTAAGCTTTCCGGTTTTAGCGCCGGACATCTTGTTCGTGCATTTAAAAAGCATTTTGGTCTGACACCACATGCATACCTGATTAATCGGCGGGTTCAGCTTGGCAGGCAGGAGTTAAAAAACGGCACATCAATTATTGAGGCCGCTCTGAACACTGGCTTTGCCGATCAACCTCATTTCCAACGTGTTTTTAAGCGATTAATGGCGGCAACGCCAAATCAGTACCGCGCCTCGTCAGTCGATCAGCAGGTAAACACAACTGATCGCAAGTAACAACGCCAGTGTACGGTTGATGGTTACCATTACGACAGACCGCTGCACATACCGGCGCAGGAATGCGCCAGCGTATACCCAACAAGACAGTGATAACCAACAGATGGGCAGATAGACAGAGGCAAATATCAATGTTTGATGCAGGTCGCTGGCGTTAGTGTACGCCCCAATACCCGAAGCAGACGCCAGCCAGGCTTTGGGGTTGAGCCACTGCATCAGGGCCCCGGTCGCAAAACCCGGCGCGGTTTGCGTATGGTTTTCACGCAGTTGACCACTATCCCGGGCCAGCTCAACACTTAAATAAAGTAAGAAAGCCACACCGGCCCAACGCAACAACTCTTCAAGTACCGGCACTATGGTCAGCAGCGAATACAGCCCCAATCCAACGGATATAAAGAGCAGGATAAAGCCTAGTGAGGCTCCTGTTACAAAGACCAGTCCATCAGCTATGGGATAGCGGGTACCGCTACTCAGGCACACCAGATTTACCGGGCCCGGTGATATGGATGCCGCAAGGGCAAATGCCGACATCGGCAGGATCATGGAAAGATTCATTGTGACGCTCCATTCAGGTTGTGGTTGAAGCGTACATTGGCTGTTGGACAGGGTATTGAATAAAATTGATATGACTCTGCCTGCCGCCCTTGCCACTGCCATATCAGGTATCATAAATTATGGGCAAAGATACTCGGCGTTGCGGACACCGTTATCCGCACACTTGTCTTACAAAAAACACCAGAGCAGGCAATCATTTTGGAAATACGACGGGATAATCTGCAACACCCACAGGTTATCGAACTCATACGTGCGCATCTTGATGCTATGGCACCTACGGCTCCGGATGAGAGCCGTCATGCCCTGGACATCGATGGCTTGCGCGGCCCGGATATTACCTTCTGGTCAGTGTGGGATGACCAGAAACTCGCAGGTATTGGTGCATTAAAACAGCTCTCATCAGAGCACGCAGAAATTAAGTCGATGAAAACCGCCAAAGATTATCTGCGCCGGGGCATCGCCTCTGCCTTGCTGAGCCACCTTATCCGTGAAGCAACAAACCGCGGCTATAAACAGCTCAGCCTTGAAACCGGCTCAATGGCTTTTTTTGAACCGGCGAGAAAATTATATTCATTATTCGGTTTTATGCCGTGCGCCCCTTTTGCCGACTATGTGGAAGATCCAAACAGCGTGTTTATGAGCAAACAGCTAAACGGTGATAAAAATGCAGCATCAGAAAAATAGTATGATCGCGTTACGTACCGCCACCATGGATGACCTGGCGCTACTGCGTTACTGGGATGAGCAACCCCATGTTATCGCTGCTGATCCCAATGATGACTGGGGCTGGGAAACGGAACTTGGCCACCAGCCTGTCTGGCGTGAGCAGTTGATCGCAGAGCTGGAAGACCGTCCAATAGGATTCGTACAGATCATCGATCCGGCGCTGGAAGACACTCATTACTGGGGCGATGTCCCTTCGGGTCTCAGAGCTATAGATATCTGGATAGGGGAACAGCGCGATCTCGGAAAAGGTTATGGCACCCAGATGATGCGCCTGGCACTGGCCCGTTGTTTCAGCACTACAGAGGTCTCTGCGGTACTGATCGATCCGTTCTGCAGTAACCTGCGAGCACATCGCTTCTATGAACGTCTGGGGTTTCTGTTTGTAGAAAAACGCCGTTTCGGCGAGGACGAGTGCTTTGTCTACCGTCTGGATCGCCACAGATACTGCGATGCCAGCTAAAAAAGTATAAAGAAGCTTGTACCTCCGAACAGCTGGACGCGATATCTGCTTTTGCCCCCTTGATTTGTGCGGTTACTTTCTATTGATGTCTGTTTTCCGTGGTCTTATCCGACTGATAAGCAGGAGCAGAGTTTTTCCGTTGTAGTTATGAAAAACCGCGCTCTATTACCGGCACGGGTTGATTTTCTTGACCCGAGTAAATCAAGACAAAGGAGAAACCTATGACAAATAAAACAGGTACAGTGCGCCTGCATCGGGTACTAAAGGCGCCTGCTGACAGAGTCTATAAGGCATTTACAGACAAAAGTGCTATTGAGCGCTGGCTGCCTCCGTACGGTTTCACAGGCAGGATCCACGAAATGGATGTTCGCGTTGGTGGCGGATACCGGATGTCATTCACAAATTTCAGTACCGGAAATGCTCATTCGTTCACGGTCGAATATACCGAGCTGGAGCCAGGTAAACGAATCCGGCATACAGACCGCTTTGATGATGACAATCTGCCTGGTGAAATGACTGTTTCAATCGATCTGAATTCAGTATCCTGCGGTACCGATATCCGTATTGTTCAGGACGGGATCCCTGCGGTTATTCCCGTTGAGATGTGTTATCTGGGGTGGCAGGAATCTCTTGAACAACTTGCCAGACTGGTAGAGCCTGATATTCCTGATAATGGATGAGAAAACAGAGAAAAATGAAACTTCGTGCCGCTGAAACCCATCACCTGACAGAACTGATGAGCTGGTTCCCGGATCAGAAAACATGCGCTAACTGGGGCGGCCCGATGTTTCGCTTTCCCTTCACAGCCGCGTCTTTTGTCGAAGATATCCACTGGGATACCCTGCCTTCCTATTCGTTAATTGGGGAGCATGGCGATCTGATGGGTTTTGGCCAGTATTATCTGCGCGAGGGCCGCTGCCATCTGGGCCGCCTGGCTATTTCACCTTCATGCCGTGGGCGGGTTCTTGGTCTCTTGCTGGTAGAACAGTTAAGTGAGATCGGCTGTAGAGATCTGGGAGTAGACCAGTGTTCGCTGTTTGTGCTGGAAGACAATCCCCAGGCGATTCAGTGTTATCGCAAAGCCGGCTTTGATTTCGCGGCTTACCCTGGCCAGATGCCGCCGCTGGGGGGCTGCGTGTATATGACAGGGAAACCCGCTCTGTTTCCGCCCAATAATTAAAGGAAGGTCAATGAAAATATATGGCGATATCCGCTCCGGCAACTGCTATAAAATCAAACTGCTGTGTGCATTGCTGGGCATTGGGCACCAGTGGATCCATGTGGATATACTGGCCGGAGGCACCTCATCCAGTGATTTTCTGAATAAAAACCCGAATGGCAAGATTCCGCTGCTGGAGCTCGATGATGGCCGCTGTTTGTCAGAGTCCAATGCCATACTCAATTATCTGGCTGCTGGCAGCGACCTGCTGCCGGAAGACCCCTTTGAGCTGGCAAAGGTTCAGCAGTGGCAATTCTTCGAGCAATACAGCCACGAGCCTTATATTGCCGTGGCACGTTTTATCGCCAGATACCTTGGCCTGCCTGAGGAGCGCAGGCAGGAATATGAGTCGAAACAGGCCGGCGGGCATAAAGCGCTGGCGGTGATGGAACAACAACTGACTGCGACTCCCTATTTAACCGGTGATAAATTAACCACGGCCGATATCTGTCTGTATGGATACACCCACGTTGCGGATGAAGGTGGCTTTGACCTAAGTCAGTATCCGGCCGTAACCGCATGGCTGGAGAAAATAGCCAGCCACCCGAATTACACCGGCATGGCATAAGGTCTCTGACAAAGGCAGTTGAGTACAAAGGCCGGTCGTGAAAAGCTGGCTCCGATGCACAACAGGCGATCACCTTAAAACTAGTCCCTGCCCGCCAGTGTCTCCGCCGCTACCAGTAAGGCGGCGTCCATTTCAGATTTCGCATGCCTGTAGTTTATCTTCGCCCAGTAGATCGCTTTGTCCGGGTCAGGTTCAACATACAGGTAGAATTTTGACAGCTCCCCTGCATGCGCATAATTGTGGCTAGCACTGCGTTGCCCGATTCGTTGCCGCATTGCGTTTAACCATTTATCGCCTTTGGCCGATAATTTCTCTGCCATTGCCAGACGCAATAGCAGCGCATCATCAATCCTTTGCTGTCCTTCAACGAGTTCTTGCAGGCTATTCAGCATCTGCTGATGATGGCCCAGCTCAATCTCGATATCTGCCCACAATGCTATTGCGCTGACAGGCGCTTCCGGCAGCAACAGATCACGAATGTGATGTTGAGCCTTTTCAGGCTGTCGCATTTTCAGCGCCAGCTCTGCGAGGATTTGATTAATCCAGACCCGCTGCTGCGCAAGACTGACGCTGGAGCGCTGTGCCATTTGCACCAGATCACGGTAGTAGATATCAATATTGTCGGGATCATGCTGAGCCCGGGCATCCACAACGCAGGCGGTAACGACCGCATCATCAACCACTCCCAGTAAGGGTTTGCAGGCATCCAGTGCCTGCGGATGTTTGCCCAGATTATTCAGCACAGAGGCCTTCAATAATAACAAATCCGGGTCGCGAGGGGTCTCTTTGATGGCCCGCTCTATGGTCTGGCTGGCAGCGTCGAAATCATGTTGATGTTGCTGCACTCTGGCTAACCAGTAATCCCGCCGCAGCTGTTCCTCAGTGGTATTGACAGCATAGTTTTCTAACGCGCTGCGTAAGGCATCAATGTCTTGTTCAGGGTTAAGATACTGAAGCCCGACAACGGATTGTTGTAGCTTGTCCAGATTCATGGTCGTGAATTTATTACCGTGCTGGTGCTCCTGTTGATGGTTTTCGTGGGCGACTGTCTGCCCGGACCAAAAAGTACAGGCCACTACCGCAACCAACCCTATAGCCAGAACATCACTGGATAATGAATAAAGGCTGTATTTTTTCATGATCTTTGCTCTCTATGTAAAGCGCCATCCCTGGCGACAGAATTTACTCATCGACCAGCAGGTCATCGTAAGCCGCCGGATCCATCACATCATTGCTGACATCACGACCATTTAAACGCAACGGCATCGCGTCGAAGGATTGTTCAAAGGCATTACGGCTGAGATTGGAAAACAATACCGGCAACGCCTCTATTGTGATCGACACCTGCCCGGACACAGGAGGGTTCTGATTGTCCGTTACTGAGAATCTGAAGCTGTCCGTACCGGTGTACTCAATATCCGGCGTATAGCTGAACTCACCGTTTTGCATAACCGTCACGGTGCCATTAACGGCTTCCTGCTCCAGCGCAAAAGAAAGCATGTCACTTTCCTTATCGCTGGCCTCGAGGCTGTCATTGATCGCCACCTCAGTTTGGGTAATCAGTTGCGCATCCATCGCCACCGGAGGTGTGTTAACCTCCGGCACTTCAGGTTTTGAGTCATCACCGTTAAAGCAACCACTCAGGGGCAGTAACAGTAAACTGACAAATATAAATCTACTCATTACAGACTCCTTTAGTTTGAACCCGGCAGAGGGGTTGCCAGATAGGGAAATTGATTCTCCATCATAGTCGCATCAATTGGCGCACCGTCTGTGAAAGGTACATTACCGACATTGGCATCCGACTCTTCACACAAACCCAGATTGGTGGCTTCTCCGTTGACAGGAATGGGATAACACAGCGCTCCCATCACCACACGCAGCGCAATATCTACCACATCGTCACCCGGCCGACGGCCATTGGGGAACCCGGCCAAATCATCTCCTGCTACACCAAAGGATGATTGCTCAGCGACAGGTACCGCAGGGATTGCTGTATTCAGACGCAGCATCTCTGATGGCGTAACAGTGGCGAGCTGATTAACACCGGCAAAGCCGGTTAAAAATGCGGTGATCAGGTCATTACGTGGAAAATGAGTGGGTGCCAGAGTTTCAAACGACGTACCCAGCGTGCCGTTTACCGCGTCACGGAACAATATATTGAGCAGCTCAGGTAACGTAGGATGGGTAACATAATCGGCAAACTGCGCATCATCACTGGGATGTGACGAGGAAAACCTGTCTTTATCACCAATACCAATGACCAGCTCATTGACCAGTGGACTACCCAGTCGGGATACCTGGGTCATGGCGCCACCAGCTACTGCTGGTTTATCAAAGGTCGCATTGGGGTTTAAAACGCTGGCCTGAGGCAAACTGGCGGTGGTCCAGCTACCAATCACACCATTACCCTCACCCGTTATGCAGGATTTAGGGACTTCCACTGCGATACTGGTAACATTCTTATTCGCCAGGTCGTCATTCTCACCAGCTTGTGTCACACCTCCGGGAAAACCATTACCATCGCCCGCGCCCGGGGCGCTGTCACCTTCTACCGGTACGTAATTGACCAAATCAAAAGTTTTTCCCAGGTTGACCACAAAGGGGTCTTTGCGTTGGCCGACAAAGATTCTGGCTGGCATATCGCAACCCGGCAGCTCTGTCGTATAAACAAACTGGCTGGCATATTGCTCATAACCGGCTACGCTGCCAAAGGTTTTGGTGCCAATAAAATCCAGTGGCTTACCCAAAGACGTTGATCCATTGGCTGATAAGGTTGTGCGGTTGCCGTTTCCCTGGCTGCCCTGCACAAGTTCCACGGTATAACTTTCAAAAAAGTTGGCTGCCGCACTGGAGTCGAGACTCACCGGGCCAACATTTTTCAGAGGTACCATCACCGTTTTCTGGTTGTCCTGCGGTCCCACCGCTAAAGCGATTCCATTGCCATCAGCGCCAAGTTTGGCATCAAAGTCAAAAACGAATGACAGATCCTCTACCGCGTCACCATCATTATCAATATGAATCGCATAATGTGCCCGTGGGTGCATAGCAAAGTAGTTAGGCCCACCGTAGGCGTCCTGCAGAGGAATATAATTGGCTATCAGGGTGACATAATCCTCTCTGCCAGACTCATAGCTGTTAAACGCATAGAAGTCTGTGGAATCAATAGTCGGAGTTTGAGTGACACCGGGTGCTTCCCGGTGGCTGGATGCTGCAGTTGAGAACGCCACGGCACCAGCAATCAGCGCCATGGCATATTTATGAAAATGCTGCATGTAAAAACCTTCTTTGTTGTGGGTTCGTTAAAGCCAAACGCACAACTCAGAAGATCAGATGCAAAATAATCAGATTTTTTATACCGTTGTCAGGTTTGAGGTATACAACACCTCGGTCGGCTGTCCTGTTGGCGAGCCCCCAAGAGGCTCAAGACTGACCGCCAACACATTGATCGGCACCGACTTGAGGCTTTCAGGCGCCGGAGCCTTCAACTCGCCATCTTTGGGCAGTACCCCGAGTGAGATTGGCGCATTGCCGTTCGCAGGGACTATCCAAAGCTCAAAATCTTTATCAGCAAGAGCAACCAGCTGATCCGTCGCTCTGACCCGCAATTGCTGATCAGAGATCTCGATTAACCACAGCGGGTTAGTCTGCTGATCATTGACCACTGCAATATGCGTAACCACAGGCACCGGGGGCTGAGTCAGGCTGCTCCACAGCACAGCAATAAACAACGAAGCTGCAATGGCCAGCACTGCGGGGCCCCGCCAGAAACTCTGCTTGCCTTGATCTGCCGCATCGGGCGCAGCCACGGGCGCTGGTTTTTCAATGAACCCCAGTTTTTCCTGGATACCCTGCCAGACCCGCTCATCGGGCACAACCGGCTCGATGTCCTGACCCATACCGTTTAAGTACTGTTCCCACAGCCAGGTGGTTTCAGCGATGGCCTGATTTGACATCATCAGTTTCTGATAACGCAGGCGTGCACTTCCACGAAGGGTGCCCAGAACATATTCTGCCGCCAGCGCATTGCGTAAGGATTCGGTATGATAATTCATAGGGAAAGACACCTTTGCAAACTTTGCAAACCTCTTCGGATCCAGCTTTTAATCGTGCCAAGAGGTGAATTCAGGTGTTTGACAACCTCCTGATGAGACAAGCCGCCATAATATGCCAGGTGAATGGCCTGACGCTGCTGTTCATCCAGTTCATCAATACATTCGGCCAACCGGCGCTGCTCAGTTGATGGAACATCCATACTGGTGCTGGGAGCATCGTTATCGGGATCTAATACCACTTCATTCCTGATGTTGTGATATCGCAGTAAATCCAGAGCCCGGTACCGGACGATACTGACCATCCAGGTCAGTACTGTACCTTTGCTGCGCTGATAATTCGACGCACCGTGCCATACCTTGATAAAGGTATCCTGAGTGGCCTCTTCAGCCAGCTCCTTGCGTTTGAGTATTCTCAGAGCCACAGCATAAATCTGCGCGCTGGTTTTTGTATACAGCTCTGCAAACTGCTCTTTTTTACCGTCAGCCGTAGCACATAACAGTGGAAATAACTCTTCATGTTCCATTCTTATCCTTAAAAACTCGATAGTGTGTTTAGCCAAACGATTGAATACGGATTTCAGATTCAGGTAAAAGTCATTTCATCCTCACGGGCAGGATACGCCCATTACCGCCAGAGGCGTTCCATTCGTTTACTGTAATACAATGCGGTAGTAAAACAATGGACAAAGGGGCGATACTGAAGCGATATCTGTTACCAGCCTCCATATCGTAACAATTGGATTAATAGCGGAACCCGGAGAATAAGGCCGATGAATCTTTCAGATATATTGACCCTGTTGATACTGATGCTCGCCTTAGCAGCGACTCCCAGCACCAGTGTGGCTCTGGTTGTTATACGCTCTGCTACTGCCGGTTTTAAGCACGGTGTCGCGGTTACCTGTGGCATCGTGCTCGGTGATCTGATTTTTGTGCTGCTGGCCGTCGCTGGTATGGCGGCGCTGGCCGAGGCAATGGGAAGTTTATTTATAATACTGCGCTATCTGGCAGGGGCGTATCTTATCTGGTTCGGTATTAGTCTGCTCAGAACAGGAAACGCTTCTGAATCCTTAACTGAACAGGGCTCAGGATCATCCCTGCCGGCCAGTTTTTTATCTGGCCTGATTATCACTCTTGGCGATATCAAGGCTATATTGTTCTATGCCAGCCTGTTTCCCGCTTTTATTGATGTGGCGATGATCGGAGCCGCCGGGCTGGTGACGGTCATCTTCATCACTGTGGTCGCAGTGGGCGGCGTTAAACTCGGTTATGCCTGTGCGGCGAGACAAATCCGGCATCGGTTGGTCAGATATAAAGAAGCGCCACATACCAAAGTGATTGCGGGCACTATTATGGCTGGAGCCGGAACTTATATGATAATCAAGATATAAATGGTCTTTACATCCGACCAGCAGCTGGTTGCCGGGTGCAATTGACTGTCACAAGGAGACAGCAATGAATTTAGGAGCGTTTTCTATCAGCCTGACCGTTAAGGACATCAAGGCGTCAAAAGCATTTTACGAAAAACTGGGATTTGAAGCCATGGGCGGAGACAGCGATCAGGGCTGGATTATTCTTAAAAATGGCGACCATATTATCGGCCTGTTTCAGGGCATGTTCGATAAGAATATTCTCACCTTCAATCCGGGCTGGGATCAGTCTGCCCAAAACCTGAGCGAGTTTACTGACGTCCGCGAGTTACGTGGTCAACTCATTCACCGCGGCATCCATATCGTCAGGGATGATATCGGTCAGAAAACCGGCCCGGGCAGTATAGTGATTGAGGATCCAGACGGTAATCCGATCCTTATCGATCAACACCGTTAAGCCTTGAGCTGACGGAGCCGGTTGGGCAGAACAAAGATTGCTGAGGGCCCGATGTCTCAGCAGGGGATCAGCATCAGACCGGGGTTGATCCCTGACAGCGGCCGGCCGTTATATCAGCCCAGGTAACCTCTGTTACGGCTCTTTGCTGCTTCAGACGGTGATGACACTCACAATGGACTTTTTCCAGGCAGATAAGCATGCTTATCAGAGGTGCTATTTGATGGCATCTCCCGGTATAGTAGAGATTGAGATTTATTGTTTCAGCACACAAGGAGCATGGAATGAAAGCCACCGGCAAAATTAATTATGTGGAGTTTCCCGCCAGTCAGATCGAGCAGAGTAAACGCTTTTTCAGTGACACCTTTGGCTGGGTGTTTATTGATTATGGTCCCGATTACACCGCGTTTAGCGAGGCCGGTATAGACGGCGGCTTTTACCGCTCAGATCTGGTTGCCGATGCCAATACAGGCAGTGCGCTGATCGTGCTTTACAGCCACGATCTGGAAGCCACACAGCGCAAAGTCCAGGAATGTGGTGGGAAAATCAAAAAAGCCATTTTTGCCTTTCCCGGTGGCCGGCGCTTTCATTTCACCGACCCCAGTGGCAACGAGTTTGCCGTATGGTCAGACATACTTGCTGATGAACCCCAGGCAGGTTAGTAAGCACATACACCAGATAATAAAATTCAGTAAACAATAGGAAATGCCATGGACTTACTTTACCCCATGTTTGCACTGGTAGTACTGACCGCCATTGTGGGTCTTTTAACCGGCTACAGAAGAATCAGCAGTGCCTCTGCCGGCGAGCTTGACCCCAGATATTTTAAAGTCATGGGTAACTATGCCGTGCCCGATCATATTGCTAAATTTGGCCGCAACTTCGATAACCTGTTCGAGGTGCCGGTGCTGTTTTACGCGGCCGGTGCCTGCGCTATGGCGCTGAACATGGCAAGTGAATGGCTGCTGATCTTCGCCTGGCTGTTTGTTGGCTTGCGTGTCATTCACAGCCTGATTCATATTACCTACAACAATCCGTTGCACCGGTTTATGGCCTTTCTGTTGTCTTTTGTCAGCGTGGTGGCGATGTGGATTAACATCATCTTACAGGCCGGTTCTGTAACCGGCTAAACGCTCTTTCTCTGAAGAGACAAAAAATGCCTATCAGTAGTTTGTTAATTACAGTCGGCGGATTACTGTTGGCTGGCCTGGTGGTAGAAGGGATCGGCAGACATACGCCTTTACCTCGAGTGACATTGCTGCTGGCTTTTGGCTTTGTCATTGGCCCTTCAGGTATCGACTTACTGCCCGATATTCAGCAGACCTGGTTTCCGGTAATAGCCAATATCGCGCTGTTGATGGTTGGCTTCTTACTCGGTGAGAAATTGGTTCGTCTGTTAACCGGCAGACTTGGCGGCACCATTCTCAAGGTCTCTATTTACAATGTAGTGATTGCGGTAGTCGCTGTACTGGTTGGTCTCTGGTTGCTTGATGTACCACTGATCATGGCATTGCTGTTGGCAGCCATCGCGTCGGCTACCGCGCCGGCGGCCACCACCGATGTGATTGAAGAAGCCCGCGCCAAAGGCCCCTTCACCTCGGTTCTGACCGGCGTTGTCACCATAGATGATGCCTGGGGAATGATCATATTCAGCATTTTACTGGCCTGGGCCCTGGTACTTGGTGGCGACGGCAATGGTCTGTACGGTTTATGGCTGGGGGTGCAGGATGTGGGTGGTGCGATGTTGTTAGGCGCACTGCTCGGGGCACCCATGGCCTATCTCACCGGGCGAATCCGGCCCGGACAACCCACGCTGGTCGAGGCGCTCGGCTTCGTATTTTTGTGCGGTGGCCTGGCAGAGTGGTTCGGCGTGTCTTTTTTGCTGACCTCCATGGTCATGGGGTCTGTGGTCTATGCACTGGCCGGGCATCACAAACGGCCATTCCACGAAATTGAGTATATAGACTGGCCTTTTAAAATCCTGTTTTTTATTCTCGCCGGTGCTGCACTGCATGTACCGGCACTGTTCAATGCAGGCGCTATCCTGCTTGGCTACATACTATTGCGAATTGTCGGTAAAATTGTGGGAGCGATTATTGGTGGCAGGCTCAGTGGTGCCGATCCGGTGGTCAGTCGCTGGCTTGGCCCGGCATTACTACCTCAGGCCGGTGTGGCCATTGGCATGGCATTACTGGCAAGCCAGCAGTTTCCACAATTTGCAGAGGATATATTGGCTATCTCCATTGGCGCCACAGTCTTCTTTGAATTAGTGGGTCCTGTTTTTACCAGGCTGGCGCTACGCCGTGCGGGTGAAGATGCCCTGATGAGTCAGCACCATCCGAAACGCAAGCAATAACAACCAGATTTTCACTTCACTCAGGAGCCTTTATGAAATTACCGCTATACCAGGTCGATGCCTTTGCAGAGCGACCCTTTGTTGGCAATCCAGCGGCAGTTTGCCCCCTGACTGAGTGGCTTGACGATAGCCTGCTGCAACAGATCGCCGAGGAAAATAATCTGTCTGAAACAGCATTTTTGTAGCGGAGAATGGCAAGTACCGATTGCGCTGGTTTACCCCCGTTGAGGAAGTGGATCTCTGCGGCCATGCGACCCTGGCCGCTGCACACGTTTTATTTACCCATTTAGGTCACGGTAGTGATGAGATTGTGTTTACCAGCCGCAGCGGTGAACTGATAGTGCGCCAGACCGGCAATGGCATGACAATGAACTTTCCGGCCTCTTTGCCACAGCCAGTAAAGCCACCGGCAGGATTAACCGAAGGCTTGGGCTGCCAGCCTGCCGAGGTGTTAAGCGCATTTGATTATATTGTGGTGCTGGAGGATGAAGAGCAGGTACGTAACCTGGAGCCGGATTTTTCCAGCTGGATGAATCTGGACTTAAGGGGCGTTGTCGTAACGGCTCCGGGCAAAGAAGCAGATTTTGTCAGCCGCTGTTTCTTTCCCAAATTACGGGTCAATGAGGATCCGGTAACGGGCTCTGCTCATTGTGAGACCGCACCCTACTGGTCAGAAAAACTCGCCAAAACAACGCTGACGGCCAGACAGTTGTCGGCACGCACCGGCACAATAACCTGCCAGCTAAAAGGTAGCCGTATCGAGCTGACAGGCCAGTGCGCGGATTATATGCAGGGTGAGATTATCCTTAGCAACTAACTGGCAGCCAGTATTACTGGCTCTGCTTCCATTTTTTTATCTCTTTCTCCAGCCCCTGTTTGGATTTTTTCACCGCCTGCATGGGCGTCAGGTTGTCCGGGTATTCTTCCTGTTCCACCACCAGCCAGTGGGTTCCGCCCGCTTCAATATTGGCGCTGAGCAGCGCCTGCCAGTCAATATTGTCCTGTCCGATCAACACCTTGCCATTATCACCCTCGCGCAGCTTAGCCTTGTAGTGGGTGGTCAGGGTACGGTTAGGATACGCCCTTACATAAGCCGCCGGATCATGGCCGGCAAAATAGCTCCAGCCCACATCCTGCTGCAACACCAGGTTGTCCGGAGTATGAGTGGCGATATAGTCCCACAAGGTTTCGCTGCCATGCCCTCCGGTGGAGAATTCCTGCGCATGATTGTGATAACCAAAATCCAGCCCGTACGCATTCACCACTGGCAAAAAGCGGTTAAGATCGGCTACGGTCTGTTTGACAGTGTCGGCGGCAAAGGCCCGCTCATCCCAGGGCACAATCAGGGTAGGGCAACCCAGCGTATGGTAAAAGGCAAAGGTATGATAGCGATTGGCCTCATTCAGCGAGTCAAAATCAATATGAGCACCGCTGCAGGCCAGACCCAGTTCATCTAAACGGGCCTTTAATGCTGCCGGATTATCGGCGTAGGGGCCAAAGTTGCGGGCAAATTCCACACCATCGAAGCCCATTTCGGCGAGCTGCACCAGGGTCTTATCCAGGTCCTTTTCCACCTCATCTTTAACCGACCACAGCTGCACGCTGATGCCTGGCAGTTTAATATCAGCTTCAGCCAGGGCCAATCCTGGCAGCAGCGTCAAGGTTATGAGTAGTACTCTGAACATTTTCATTGTCATTCCTTATTGTAAAATTAAAGACGCCCGGCCTTAAGTTGTTCAACGGCATAGTGCGCCGCTCTGACGGTCAGAGCCATAAAGGTCAGTGATGGATTTACCACACCAGAGGAACAGAAACTGGAGCCGTCGGTAACAAAAAGGTTGGCCACATCATGAGCCTGATTATATTTGTTCAGCACCGACTGCTTAGGATCATCACCCATTCTTGCCGTTCCCACTTCATGGATGGCCAGCCCCGGTGGCGCCTGGGTGGCACGGGCCTGGATATCCTCGAAACCGGCCTTCTGAAGCATATCAATGGCAGTATCTCTGGCATGTTCCATCATGGTCAGTTCGTTTTCAGACCATTTACAGTTGAAATGCAACTGCGGAATACCCCATTTGTCTTTGCGGGTCGGGTGCAGGCTGACCTGGTTGTCGGCCCTTGGCAGCATTTCACCCTGAGCACCCATCCAGATCCGCCAGGGGCCAGCCTGGGTCATGCGCTGCTTAAAGTCGGCACCAAAACCATCTGAGCTGCTCATGCCCTGCCAGTTACCACGGGAAGCACTGCCAGCCAGCCCATAACCACGGATAAACTTCTTGTGATAACGGGACGGCTCAAAGTGAGTGTTGGGAATATAGATACCGGTTGGACGACGGCCCTTGTAATACTCCTCTTCGTAACCGGGAATAATCGCCGAAGCCCAGGCGTTGTAGTTGTGATCCATCAGATAGCGCCCGAGCACACCGGAAGAGTTGGCCAGCCCATCCGGAAACGTCTTGCTCACCGAATTCAGCAGGATCTGGGTGGAACCTAAGGTAGAAGCACACAGAAATACCAGCTTACCGCGGTATTCACGTTCGCTTAAGTCGTCGTTATCAATCACCCGCACTCCGCTCACCCGCTTTTTAGCCTCGTCATAGTTGAGGCTGTGCACCACACTGTTGGGTGCGATATGCAGATTACCGGTACGGGCCGCGGCTGGCAGCGTGGCGCTCTGGGTAGAGAAATAGGCACCAAATGAGCAGCCACGATAACACTCGTGGCGGGCCTGGCAGGTGACCCGGCCCAGTTCCAGCTGGATGTTGCTGGGCTGGGTCAAATGGGCACAGCGCCCGGTTACCACCGGACGATCGGGGAAATGACGGGCCATCGCAGCCTGAAAGTCCAGTTCAGGTTTGGTCAGTTCAAATGCAGGCTGACCGATGCTGTCAGGCAGTTGTGGCAGGTTGTCCTGGCCAGCGGCAATACCGGCAAAGCGTTCCACATAATCGTACCAGGGCTGCAGATCCTTATAGCGGATAGGCCAGTCGATGCCATGTCCATCTTTTGCATTGGCACTGAGGTCATAATCACTCAGGCGAAAAGTCTGGCGCGCCCACAGCAATGACTTACCGCCCAGCTGATTAGCGCGGATCCAGCTGAATTCGGTGCCTTCCTCAGTGGTATAGGGCAGTTCACGATCGTTACCAAAAAAGTGTTTAGTGGTGTCATTAAAGGCATAGCACTGTTGCTGAATAGCGTGATCCCGCTCCGTCAGCAAATTGTCGGTGCGGGTACGGTAGGGGTATTCCCAGGGCCCTTTGCCTTCGGTGGGATAATCCTTGCGGTGCTCAACCAGCCTGCCCCGCTCAATCAGCAACACCTTCAGTCCAGCCTCACAAAATTCTTTAGCCGCCCAGCCACCGGTAATACCGGAGCCGATCACCAGTACATCAAATTCCTCATCCGTGTTTTGCACAATCTTGTTATCTTGCATCACCATACCTTCGCATCAGAACGGAAAACCGCCACTGTAGGCCTTGCCCACCGAAGCGTACGGAACAGAACCCTTAAAGCCGCCGGGAACAGGGTCATAGGCCAGCATTTTGGTCATGCCCACCTCACTGGTAAAATAACCAAACACCAGCAGAGATTTCACTAACTTAAAGGCCTGAGTATCATTCCGGGTAAAGCCCTGTTCCGATTGCTCAAGTGCATTAAGCAGCGTCAACTGCTGATCTTCGCCAGCCTGATTGAAGCTGTGACCCAGCTGACCGCTGGCGGTTGCCTCAATCTTATCCAGAATCGCCCCGGCGGCCGTCTGAGCCTGCGTATCGAAGCAATGCCTTAGCTGGTTATCCACAAACCAGTGGCAATCCGTCGCCAGGGCGCCCGGTGTATCGGTAGCCGGAATGGTCAGATCGGCCACCGCCGCCAGAGTGTTTAGCTGTTCCGGGCTCAGCAGTTGCAGCTTGTGCTTATCCGCTGTTTGCTGAAACGCCATGGCCACAGACCAGGCCTGGCCACCGAGCAGGCTGCTGGCAACCTGTGCTCCAAACAGGGCTCCCAGGCCCTTTAACATACCGCGACGATCAATATGCATCATTGATTTACCTGTAATAAACGACGCTGCCACTACAGACAGGTTCTCATAATTCACGCACCCAGATATTGCGGAAACTCACCTTATCGCCGTGATCCTGCAACTGCAGTGGCGCACAGCCATGAGCTTTATAGGTCGGTTCACCCACCCACACGGTTTCCCCCTGGATCTCAGTATGATGTTGTACCACCACGCCATTATGCAGCACCGTGATAGTGCCCGGGCTG
Organism: Lacimicrobium alkaliphilum; assembly: GCF_001466725.1. Lineage (NCBI taxonomy): Bacteria > Pseudomonadati > Pseudomonadota > Gammaproteobacteria > Alteromonadales > Alteromonadaceae > Lacimicrobium > Lacimicrobium alkaliphilum. The sequence continues at coordinate 36,956 of NZ_CP013650.1, read as the reverse complement.
ACCAGGTTTTGGCCGTCAAAGCGCGGGGCGGTATAGAGAATATCGTAACTCTGCCATTGCTCCGGTGGCCGCATGGCATTGACCAGAGGGATCACCTGTTTGTACAGGGATCCGGCCTGACCATTGCTGTAGGTACGGTTTTCATAGGAGTCCAGAATCTGGATTTCATAGCGCTGTTGCAGGAAGACCCCGCTGTTATTGCGCTGCTGGCCCTGCTTGCCAGCCTCCGGCTCGGGCACTTTCCATTCCAGATGCAACTGCACATCGCAAAAATCTGCGTTGGTGCGAATATCGCCACTACCGGGTCTGACCGTCAGTACACCGTCTTCAACCGTCCAGTTCGCGTCACCGTCCTTTACACTTTGCCACTGACTAAGGTCACTGCCATCAAACAGAACGATAGCATCAGAAGGCGGCACCCCAGCAGGCGCTGACACCACTTCAGGTTCGGGCTCCCATACCTCGGTCTTTTTCGATTTCTGCTCGTCATTCTGAGCATAGGCACTCAGGCAGATCAGCAAGGCCGCGGTGGTGGAAACTGGCAGAATACGCATCGATCGTTTTTTCATGGTAATACTCATATCAAATTAGAGAGACAGCCTAGGTCGCCCAGGCCCGGTCACCTTTTTTATAGGGATATTCACCGTCATAACGGCCCGGTATGGCTTCGTAGCGCAATACTTTGGTAGCGCCAACTTCAGAAGTGAAAAAGCCAAACAGGGTGAGTTGTTTAAACAGGGTAAAATAATGGGGCAACGACACTTCTTTGCCGGGCATACTGCCCGGTTTGGAAAGCTCCCAGAAAGACACCCGGTGTTCGCCGTTATAGCGATAAGCCTCCTGGTTTAATGCTGACAACAGTTCCTGCCGCTGGTTTTTGTTTAACAGCAGAAAGGGCTTGCCAAAGTCTGACTGACTTCTTTTATCGATATCCGCCATACCCTGCCTGAATACCTGCTGCTCTTCCGGCAGATAACAATCTGCCACCAGCACCGCCATAATATGGGCCACGTTGGCGTCTTTTGCGCCGGGGGTATCGGTGCGCGGAATAATGGTCTCTGCCACTTCGTTCAGCAGCATCAGATCCTCATCGCTGAACCCGGCAGCCTTGGGCGAAGTGGCCTCCGCCACCGTTGTCCAGGCCATTGCATTACCCACAAAGGCCGCTCCGGTGGCCATACCAATCATCTTAAGCAATTCACGTCTGTCCATCACAGATTCCCCCGCTTAAGCTCTTCCACTGCAAAGGCGGCAGCTCTGGCGGTAAGGGCCATATAAGTTAAAGACGGATTAACACAGGATGCTGAGGTCATACAGGCACCATCTGTCACAAACACATTGAGGGCATCCCAGACCTGATTATGTTTGTTGAGCACCGAGGTTTTCGGTTCCCGCCCCATACGGGCGGTACCCATTTCATGAATACCCATACCCGGAGCATAATCGCCGTCATAGCCATGCACATTCTTCAGGCCCGCGGCCTCGAACATTTCCATGGCATCGGCCTGCATATCCTTGCGCATAGCCCGTTCGTTCTCTTTGATCTCCACATCCATAGCCAGGACCGGCAGGCCCCACTTGTCTCTGACCTTATGGTTCAGATAGATACGGTTGTCGTGATAGGGCAGCATTTCACCAAAGGCAGACATGCCGATACTCCAGTGGCCGGGTTCGCTCATCCCTTCTTTCAGTGACTCGCCTATGCCCAGCTCGGCAATGTCTTTTCGCCAGCCCTGACGGCTGGCACTGCCCTGATAACCAAAACCGCGCAGATAGTCGCGTTTGTCATCCTTCCAGTTACGAAAGCGGGGAATATAAAAACCACCGGGACGACGGCCAAAAGTGTATTTGTCCAGATAACCTTCAACTTCAGCAGACGCGCCCACCTGGAAGTGATGATCCATCACATTATGACCCAGTTCACCGCTGCTGCTGCCCAGACCACCCTCCCAGACATCAGTGGCTGAATTCATCAGCACCCAGGTAGAATTCAGGGCCGAAGCGTTAACAAAAACGATGCGGCTGTTGTACTCGATCGTCTTGTTCGTTTCGGCGTCTATGATCTCCACCCCGGTGGCGCGCTTTTTGTCTTTGTCATACAGCAGCCGGGATACAATAGAAAAGGGCCGAACGGTGAGATTTCCGGTTTTCATGGCGGCGGGAAGCGTCGACGACTGCGTACTGAAATATGCCCCAAAGGGGCAACCCAGCCAGCATTTTGAACGATACTGACAACTGGCGCGGCCCTGCTCCGGCTTCGCCTCGGTCATATTGGCGCTGCGGCAATGAATTAGATGGCGGGAGCCCTTAAAGGCCTTCTGCAGACGCGCAGCCACATCCTTTTCCACGCAGTTAAGCGGCAGAGGCTGCTGGAACTGACCATCGGGCAATACATCCAGGCCATCCCTGTTACCGCTGATACCTGCGAATTTCTCCACATAATCATACCAGGGTGCCAGATCCTGATAACGGATAGGCCAGTCTACTGCGATGCCTTCTTTGGCATTAGCCTCAAAGTCGAGCTCATTGAAACGGTAACTCTGCCGCCCCCACAACAAAGAGCGACCGCCCAGCTGATAGCCACGATACCAGTCGAAGCGCTTATCTTCAGTATAAGGAGAATCCTTATCGCTCGCCCACATGCCAAAGGTAGACTCATTCAGCGGATAATCCCTGCGCAGTACCGGATAATCCAGTTTCATCTGCCTGGTAGGCACGTCACGATGGGGATAATCCCAGGCCTCTTTATGGGCGTTCTTGTAATCTTTGATATGTTCGAGATTTCTGCCACGCTCGAGCATCAATACCTTCAGACCACGCTCACAGAGTTCCTTGGCAGCCCAGCCTCCGCTGATACCGGAACCCACCACGATGGCATCATAATTATTTACTGTCATAGCCTGCCTCTTTAAACGACCCCGAATCCCGTAACACCCTGAGATTGATTACACATCGCAAATTGCCACCGCCTCTCGCAGCGAATCAATTTTGCCCGTCATTGTTGGTGGCGTGGGGATAAACTCCTGTGCCAGATAGCCCTTAAAATCAATCTCTCTGATGGCCTGAGCAATAGCCCGGTAATTGAGTTCCTGGTTGTCACCAATCTCATGCCGACCGGGAACCCCTGCAGTATGGTAGTGGCCAAAATACTGATGGTTCTCTCTGATGGTGCGAATAATATCGCCTTCACTGATCTGCATATGGTAGATGTCATACAGCAACTTAAAGTTCTCTGAACCCAGCGCCTTACACAGCTCAATGCCCCAGGCGGAGTTATCCGCCATATAATCGGGGTGATCCACCTTGGAATTAAACAGCTCCATCTGCAGCACCACACCGCGTTTTTCAGCATGGGGCAGGATCTGTTTCAGCCCCTTAACAGCCGTCTTCAGGCCTGCATCGGGGCTGATGCCCCGTTTATTGCCACTAAAACAAATCAGATTGGTATAACCGGCTTCGGCGACCAGATCGATATGGCGTAAATAACGCGGGATCAGGGCCTTATGAAAGCGCTCATCGGCCCAGCCGTCGGTAAGGTTCAGCTCGGCGCCATTACACATAGAGGAATCGACGCCATGCTTTTTCAGCACCGGCCAGTCTTCAGGGCCCACCAGATCAATGGCCGAAAAACCCAGCGATTTAACTGTCTGGCACAGCTGCTCAATCGGCAATTCGCCATAAGTCCAGCGACTCACCGAATGGCGGATATTGCCTTTCAGACTGCCGGTTGCACTCTGTGCTGCACCCACAAGCGGTGAAAAGCTCATCAGGCCGCTGGCGCCGACACCAGCCAGGGCAATTCCCTTACAGAGTTGTCGCCGACTAGTGTTCATGCTGACCAATCCGCTCATTTTTAAAGCTGAACAGGAAGAGCACAAACACCACCGCAGCAAAACCGGCAGGATAGAGCCAGATCTGTTGCCAGTCATGGCCCTCTGGCTGGGCGAAATGATCGGTGATCATGCCAGCCACCCAGAAACCTGCCAGCATCCCCACACCATAAGTGGCCAGGGTGATCATGCCCTGAGCGGCACTCTTGATACGCTCCCCCGCCTTGGCATTGGTGTAGATCTGGCCGGAGACAAAGAAAAAGTCATAACAGATGCCGTGCAGGGCAATCCCCACCAGCAGAGCCGCTACCCCGCTGTCGGCATTGCCATAGGCAAACAGCACATAGCGCAAGGCCCAGGCCGCCATCCCCACCAGTAAGGTGATCTTGATGCCGAAGCGCTGCAGAAATACCGGCAGCACCAGCATAAACAGCACCTCTGAAACCTGTCCCAGGGTCATCTTGCCGGTCGCATTCTGCACACCGATTTCAGTCAGAAAAGGGTTGGCGTTCTGATAATAGAAGGCCAGCGGAATACAGATCAGCACCGAGGAGACAAAAAACAGCAGAAAGTTTCTGTCTTTGAGCATGGCCAGCGCATCCAGGCCCAGCACTTCGCTGAGGCCGCTTTTTGTCCCGGCCGATTTTGGTGGTGTGGCGGGTAAGCTAAAGCTGAACAGACCCAGCAATAGCGAAGCGATGGCGCACAGCGCGAAGGTATTTCTGAGCATGCCATCGGCAATGGCCTGCTGGTCATCCCAGGAAAACCCATAGCTGATCACCAGGCCGGCGATAATCCAGCCGATAGTGCCCCAGACCCTGATTTTTCCGAACTCTTTAGCCGGTTCCTGCATCTGCCCGAAAGACACCGAGTTCACCAGCGCCAGCGTCGGCATGTAGGCGATCATATAACCCAGCACAAAAGGATAGAAACTGTCGAAATTCTCAGCGCTGTACAGACAGTACATGAGTACTGCGCCAATCAGATGCAGTACGCCCAGAATGCGCTCGGCATTAAAATAGCGATCGGCGATCAGGCCGATAATAAAGGGCGCAATAATGGCTCCCCAGGACTGGGTAGAAAACGCCATGCCAATCTCGTTGCCACTGGCACCCAGAGTACTGCCCAGAAAGGTACCCAGTGTGACAAACCAGCCGCCCCAGATAAAAAACTGCAGGAACATCATTAAACACAGTCTGATACGTATGCTTACCGACATGGAATTCTCCTGTTACAGGCCAAGTATGCGGCGGTTAAGGTCCTGGTCTGTGCCACTGGCGGCAAAGTCATCAAAGGCCTTGTCCGTGGTACGGATCAGATGCTGACGGATAAATTCAGCGCCCTCTTTAGCGCCGTCTTCGGGATGCTTAAGACAGCATTCCCACTCCAGTACCGCCCAGCCATCAAAGCCATACTGGGTCAGCTTACTGAAGATTTGTCTGAAATCTGTCTGACCATCACCGAGAGAACGAAAACGCCCGGGCCGCTCGACCCAGGACTGATAACCGCCATATACGCCGCTGCGCCCTGAGGGAATAAACTCGGCATCCTTGACGTGAAAGGCCTTGATGCGCTCATGGTATATATCGATAAAGGCCAGATAGTCCAGATGCTGCAGCACGAAATGGCTGGGATCGTAGAGAATATTCACCGCCGCGTGATTGTCGGTGGCCGCCAGAAAGCGCTCGAAGGTGACGCCATCGTGCAGATCTTCACCGGGGTGCAGCTCATAGCAGATATCCACGCCCTGATCGGCAAAATGATCCAGCACCGGGCGCCAGCGTCTGGCCAGTTCCTCAAAGCCCTGTTCAACCAGACCTGCGGGTCTTTGTGGCCAGGGGTAGTGGGTATGCCACAGCAGTGAGCCGGAGAAACTGGCATGCGTCTTCAGCCCCATTCTGCCGCTGGCGGTACCGGCCGCCATCAATTGCTGTTCGGCCCAGGTCTGACGCTTTTCAGGGTTATTGCGCACCGCTTCAGGGGCAAAGCCATCAAACATCTGATCGTAGGCCGGATTAACCGCCATCAGTTGTCCCTGCAAGTGGGTCGACAGCTCAGTAATGCTGAGGCCATGACCCGCTGCCACCGCCATTATCTCATCACAGTAATCCCGGCTGTCAGCGGCCTGTTCAAGATCAAACAAACGCTTATCCCAGGTAGGCAGCTGAATGCCTTTATACCCCAGCCCGGCTGCCCATTGGCAGATGCTGTCAAAACTATTGAACGGCGCTTTGTCATCGACAAACTGAGCCAGAAAAATCGCCGGGCCCTTGATGTTATTCATGCTATGACTCCTTTACTGGCTGCGCTGGTACCTTGTGCCATTTTTGCGTTGAGGCGCTGGCCGCCACGACCGTTTCGATAAATGCCATGCCACGTACTGCCGCATCGATACCCGGCAGCGGATTGCTGTCTGTTGTCTGCTGCTGACGCTGCCTGTCTACCTGCTCAGCAAATTGCCGGTACAGATTGGCAAAGGCTTCCAGATAGCCCTCGGGGTGACCGGGCGGTGTTCTGGTAATACCGCCCAACTCTGCCGCCGCAGGGGTAGCACTGCGCAGGACTTCGAAAGGTTTGTCGGCGTGCATTAACTTCAGACTGTTGGGCTCTTCCTGTGACCAGTCCAGGGAGGCTTTTTCTCCATAGACCCGGATACGCAGATTATTTTCCTCACCCACCGCAATCTGACTGGCGCTCAGCATGCCGCGCGCACCAGAGGCGAAGCGCAGCATCACCACACCGTCATCATCCAGCAACCTGCCGTGGCTGGCGCTCAGATCGGCGCTAAGCTGGTCAATCGCATCATTACAGATAAACTCCGCCAGATTGGCGGCATGTACACCGATATCGGCCATGCAACAACTGATACCAGCCCGGGCCGGATCCAGTCGCCAGGCGGCCTGTTTGCCGGATTCGGCACCGCTATCGGCCAGCCAGCCCTGATGGTATTCCACCACCACTTTGCGAATTCTACCCAGCTCTCCCCTGGCCACCAGTTCACGGGCAGCCACCACCATGGGATAGCCGGTATAGGTATGGGTAAGGGCGTACAATCTGCCGCTGCGTTTCTGAATAGCTGCTAGTTGGCTGGCCTCGTCCAGCGTTAAGGTGGCAGGTTTATCACAAAGCACATGAAAACCGGCCTCCAGCGCCGCTTTGCTCATCTCGAAGTGCAGATAATTAGGTGTGACGATGCTGACAAACTCCATCCGCTGGTCAGCCGGTAAGCTGGCTTCCTGCTCAAGCATTTGCTGGTAGCTGTCGTAGCTGCGATTCAGGCCCAGTTGCTGCGCCATCTGCTGTGATGCATCCGGACGACTGCTGAATGCGCCACATACCAGTTCAATTTTGCCATCCAGATTGGCTGCCATACGATGCACTGCACCGATAAAAGCATCAGGACCGCCACCCATCATTCCCATTCTGACTTTCTGCATAAAACTCTGCCATTGCTGACTGTTAACAGAATGTTATATCTGGTTGTCTTCGCACAGATAGAATAGAATCGGACATAGATAGCACAAAATCGGCGCATAAATTTTGAACCAGAAAAATAAGACAACAAAGAACATATTTAAAACATTGATATTAATGGAAATATAAAAATACATGCATGCATCAGAGAAGCACTTTCCGATACAGGCCCAACAGTTTCTGGATTCAATGCCGGACCGGCAGTGGCTGAAAATGTACGATTTGTTAACCGATGTACTGGTCTGGGTGAAAGACAGCCAGAGTCGTATTATGTACGCCAATCAGGCGTTTCTGGAACATGCAGGCATAGACAGCCTGGCCCAGGTTGTTGGGCTCAGCGATTACGATCTGACACCGGGTCATATCGCCAGATTGTTTGTTGCCGATGATAAACGAGTGATGGAGGGCGAATTGATCACCGACCGGCTGGAAATAAACCGTCTGCCCTCAGGCGAGCTGCACTGGTTTACCACCAGCAAAAGACCGGTGTATGACTATCAGGAACGCCGGGTGGGCACCTGCGGTATCTCCCGCCACCTGCAGAAGACCTCGATTATGCTCAGCCCGCTGGCCAGCATTGAAAAGCCGATGAATTTTATCAAAGACAATTTTACCCGCGACATCAGTATTACCGAACTGGCTGAGCATGCCCATTTATCGGTCAGTGCACTGGAGCGTCGCTTCAGAAAATCACTGGGTAAGTCACCCAGGCAACTGATCAATCAGTTACGTCTGGAATACTCGAGGCGGTTATTGATAGAGAGCAAGAATCCTGTCTATTGGGTCGCCGAACATTGCGGCTTCGGCGATGCTAATTATTTCAGCCGTCAGTTTATGCGGGAGTTTGGCGAGTCTCCGTCAAGTTTTCGCCAACATTTTCAGAACTAAGGCGTAACTCGCCTGTGGGTTTACCCCGGTTTCGGACACAACCTGAATTGATATAAGATGAGTTTTTCCCGTTCGGAGTGCGCCGATGAAAATTGCCCTGATTGGTCTCGGCGATATTGCCCAAAAAGCATACCTGCCAATGCTCGCCGGCAGGCAGGCGACAGAATGGATTCTGTGCAGCCGCAATGCCCGGACACTGGCCCATCTGACTGCACAATATGGCTTTAGCCAGAGCTGCACCGACTACAGAGAATTACCCAGACATCAGATCGATGCGGTGATGATTCATGCCGCAACAGAGGTACATTATTCACTGGCCCGTTTTTTTCTCGATCTGGGCATACCCACCTTCGTGGATAAACCCCTTTGCGACAGCTATGCCGGGTGTGAATCTCTGTATGAGCTGGCCGCACAAAACAATACGCCACTGTTTGTTGGCTTCAACCGACGCTATCTGCCGCTGATAACGGAACAAACTGGCCCTCCGGGCGAAACTAAGCTCCAGGCCTCAGAGCTGCGGGCGGTACGCTGGGAAAAACACCGGCACAATATGCCCGGAAACCTGCGCAGCATGATTTTTGACGATTTTATTCACGTACTGGACAGCGTTAATCTGACCGGAGAATTACATCATGCCCCGTTACAATTAACCGCACAGTTTGCTCAGAAAAAGCTGGCGAGAATAGATTGCCATTGGCAATATGATGGACGGATCTTTGAGGCAAGTATGGATCGTCAGTTTGGCGCCACCTGTGAGCGCATCCGCCTGGGATACCGGAATAAAACCCTTGAGCTGGACAGCCTTGTCAGCGGCCACTGGCTGGAAGCCGGAGAAAAGCGGGCAGTGAACCTGGCAGACTGGACACCGATGCTGGCTGGAAAGGGTTTTTATGCCATGCTGGAGCACTGGTTAGACGTGGTGGCCCGCGGTGATTTGCAAAGCTGCAGCGTGGATCGCAACCTCAGCAGCCACCTGCTGTGTGAGAAACTCTGTGATGAACTGGAGAAACAGCGCCAGGGTTCTTCAACCTGAAGTCGACTCTCTGATACCCTCGACAAGCGGAATAAATACAAGGAGAAAGCATGTACTGGTATCTGCAGGCATTAAAAAAGTACGCGGTATTCAGTGGCCGGGCGAGAAGAATGGAATACTGGTTCTTTTTCCTGTTCAACTTTCTGATCAGTATCCTTCTGGGGTTAGTCGATGCGGTAACGGGAACCTTAAATGCCGAAGCGGGTGTCGGCCTGTTCGGCGCCATATATGGTCTGGCCGTTCTGATCCCCGGCATTGCGGTGACGGTCAGGCGGTTGCACGATACCGGCCGCAGCGGCTGGTGGTTTTTGTTGATTTTTATACCGATAATTGGCGGTTTGGTGCTGCTGGTATTTATGCTGTTCGAGGGTGAGCCGGTTGAAAACGCCTATGGCACCAGCCCCAAAGCTGACCAGCGGCTTGGTTTTTAATATCAAATCGGAGAAAGACCGTGACTGATTCATTAAAACCCAGCGCGGCCCGGGTTCAGAACTACCTTGCCCGTCATGGGCAGGAGTTTGTGGTCTGTGAATTGCCCGGCTCAACCCGCAGTGCAGAAGACGCCGCTTTGGCCATTGGCTGTATGGTGGGTCAGATTGCAAAATCACTGATTTTTATGGATAAAAATACCGGCGAGCCGGTACTGGTCATTGCCAGCGGCGCACACCGGGTGGATACCAGTAAGATCCACCAGCAAACCGGAGTAAAGCTTACCCGGGCTGATGCAGACTACGTCCGCCAGCATACCGGTTTCGCCATCGGCGGCATCCCTCCAGTAGCACATACTAACCCCATAAGAACAATGCTTGATCAGACACTACAGCAATACGAACAAATCTGGGCAGCGGCTGGCACTCCTAATGCTGTATTTAAACTCACACCAGTGCAACTGGGTGAGCTGACCAGCGGCAAATGGCTAGATCTGGCAGGATAATCCGGAGCTGACCGTCGTTCTGCCGGATAGGGGTTATGCTGGCAGCCCCCTGTGATCTGATCTATAGTGGCAAAGATTACCAGACCGGAATTCAACGCCGGTTTGATGAGCCAGTTACAGACTATCAGTAATCGGAATACAAAAGGCGCCAGGGCAGCGAAGATTTTTCTGTAACCTCAGGAGGTCCGAAACGCCAATGCAGCATGTAAAACTGGGCCAGACTTGTCTCACCGATGCACCGGCCGCAGCCCGCGATTTTCACCAGCAGGTAGCACAACCCGGTATGGGCCTGGTGCTCTTCTTCTGTTCCAGCCACTATGATTTGCCCGCCCTGGCTGAAGCCATGGTCACCTGTTTTGGTGACGTGCCTGTCATAGGCTGTACAACTGCAGGTGAGCTGGGGCCACAAGGCTATCAGGACAATAGCCTCAGCGGAGCCAGTTTTCCGGCAGACAGTTTTTTCGCTTCAAGCCTGTGCATACAGGATTTAAAGAAAACCAAGCTCAATCAGATTCAGCGCCAGACCCGGGATCTTGAAGCCCGACATAAAGACAGTAAAGCGGAGACATTCACTAACAGCTTCGCTTTGCTGCTGGTGGACGGCGTATCGCAATGTGAAGACGCACTGACCCGGGTGATACATAACACCATGCCCACTATGCCGTTACTCGGGGGGTCAGCCGGTGATGATCTGGACTTCAGGCAGACATTGGTCTTTCATCAGGGTGAATTTCACCGCGACAGCGCGGTACTGGTTTTGCTCTCGACATCCTGCCCGGTCGCGGCAATCAAGAGTCAGCATTTTGCCGCCACAGATCAGCGCCTGGTTGTGACCGGTGCAGCGCCACACAAGCGATTGGTAACAGAGATCAATGGTCTGCCCGCAGCCTCTGAGTATGCGCGACTTACCGGTGTCGATGAAAAAGATCTTAACCTGATGCGCTTTGCCAGCTCCCCCGTGGTGGTGATGATTAATGGCAAAGAATATGTTCGCTCCATTCAGCAGGCTAATCCCGATGGTAGCCTGACCTTCTATAGCGCCATTGAAGAAGGGCTGGTGTTCAGGGTTGCTCATGGGGTCGACCTGCTCAATAACCTGACCACTTCATTGCAACAAGCCTGTGCAGATATTGGTAAGCCACAGGTGCTGCTGGCCTTTGACTGCGTGTTACGCAAGCTGGAGCTGGAACAAACCGGAGATAAGCCGCAAGCCAGCGAACTGATAAAACAGTACCGCACAATCGGCTTTAACTCCTATGGAGAGCAATACAGTGGGGTGCACGTAAACCAGACCTTTACCGGCATGGCTATTGGTTCGCCAACTGGGGACTTATGAAAAATCAAACACCTGCTCATCAGGCCATTGATATCATGTCCGGCAGAAGCCCCGGAGAGGAAATCGCCCGGCTGAATAAGATTATCACCGCCCTGATGGACAGAGCCGAGCGCAGCATGAGCCAGCAGGGCTCCGACTTCGGCCTGTTTCAGGCCACTCTTACGCTGGAACACAAAGTAGAGCAGCGTACTTATGAACTGGCTGAGGCACTGGCCGAAAATAAGCTGATCACGCAAAGCCTGTACGAACTCACTGCCAGCCTCAAGGATGAAATACGCCAGCGAAAATGGGCCGAAGCGCTGCACGCAGGTCAATACCAGATTCTGGAGTTAATCACAGCGAACATTCCGCTTAAGCAGGTGCTGCGCCAGTTAACTACCTGGGTCGAGGGCCATGGAAACGGCGCCCTGGCCTCCATTGTGTTACTGGCTGAGGATGGCGACACCATTGCCGACTGCCTGGCGCCGAGCCTACCTGAGGAATACAGTCAGGCACTTATTGGTCTGAAAATTGGTCCCAATACGGGTTCCTGTGGCACGGCCATGTATCGCAATGAACCTGTGACCGTGACTGATATCAGCAACGATCCCTTATGGACGGATTATCGCGAGCTGGCACTCAAACATGACCTGCGGGCGTGCTGGTCGACGCCCGTTACCAGCCCTTCCGGGCAGGTGTTAGGCTCATTCGCCATCTATTATCACCAACCCCGCTCACCTGATGATGAACTCCAGGATGTGGTGGCCGGGGCCGTGCATCTGGCCGGGATTGCCATAGAACGGGCCCGGTCTGAAGAGCGTATTCATTATATGGCGCACCACGACGATCTGACCGGGCTGCCTAACCGGACACAACTGCAGGATCGGATCGATAACGCCATAGAAAGGGCAAGACGCAACAACACGCGCACCGCAGTAATGATGATTGACCTGGACAGATTCAAGCATGTGAATGATTCACTTGGCCATCACACCGGAGATGAGATCCTCAAAGAAGTCGCCGAACGCCTGACTCATTGTGTCAGGGCCAGCGACACCATCGCCAGACTGGGTGGCGACGAGTTCGTGGTTAACCTGCCCGAGATCAAACAGGAATATTCGGTATCCATGGTGGCCAACAAGATCATGCAGCAGCTGGAAACGCCCTTTTTTATCCGCAACCAGCAGCTGCAGTTGGGTGCCAGTATCGGTATCAGCATCTATCCCGAAGACGGTGATGATGCCCAGGATTTGTTGCGCACCGCCGATACGGCTATGTATGCCGCCAAACAAAGCGGCCGTGGTCAGTATTGCTACTTCACCCATGAACTGCATGAAGCCGCCAATAAACACATAGTGCTTTTGTCACAATTACAACGGGCGATAAAAAATGATGAGTTTTGCCTGTATTTCCAGCCACTGTATCGCCTGAGTGACGACACGCTGGTGGGCGCTGAAGCGTTATTGCGCTGGCAGCATCCGGAGCGGGGCCTGCTTGCCCCGGGCCAATTCCTGTTTATGCTCGAAGAACATGGTTTGATGGCAGATGTGGGCAATTGGGTGTTGCAACAGGGCTGTGCGCAGATGGCTCACTGGTTACAACAGGGCCATAAACATGTGCGCCTGTCGATTAACCTCGCCGCCGATCAGTTTTATCGTGGCAACCTGGTTGAAGAGGTGGAGCACGCTCTGAACCACAACAAGCTGGCGGCAGAGTATATTATGCTGGAGTTCACAGAAACCGTATTGTTGCGCAGTTCAGACAGTATTATTGCCGCAATGAAAGCACTGAAAAAAATGGGTGTGAAGATGTCGCTGGACGATTTTGGTACCGGCTACTCCTCACTCTCCTACCTGCACAGCTTTCCTGTGGATCAACTGAAAATCGACCGCTCATTTATTCAGGCCACCGGAGACAAAAAAACCACTCTGGATATTGTTACCAGCATTATCAGCCTGGCAAAGAGCCTGGGCATGCAGTCTGTTGCGGAAGGACTGGAAACCCGGGAGCAAAAAGCGCTGATGAGAAAGCTTAAATGCGACTATGGCCAGGGCTATCTGCTCGGCCATCCGATGAGCGCTGAGGATTTCTCGCGCCTGCTGAAGCGCAGCGATTAATATCAGCCGCTTAAAAAGTTTACTCTGACCCTACTTTTTTGTCAGATGTTGTGCCAGAGCATCAGGCAACAGGTCCGGCTGGAAGATTTCTATCCAGTAACCGTCAGGATCCTGAATAAAGGCGATCTGCTTTATTTTTCCATCCCCGGGGCGTTTTACAAAAGGCACATCCAGCGCCTGAAAACGTTCACAGGCAGCTGCCAGGTCTGGCACGGCAAAGCCAATATGACCAAACCCCTTAGGTTCGTCATTGCCATTGTGGTACTGCAACTGCTCATTCTCTTCATCCCCCAGTTATGGGTAAGCTCCAGCATTGCCGGCCGGGAAAAGGTTTCGACGGTACGCGTGTCAGTGCTATTGCCGCACCAGTGTTGCAGGTCATCCGTGTCGATGGCGGCCAGAAAGTAAAGGGAAAACTGCATATCCTCAAAATCAAGCTTACGCACCAGGGTCATGCCCATCAACCTGGTATAAAAATCCAATGTCCGCTGTGGCGACTTAATCCGCAACATGGTCTGGTTAAACACATAGCCCTCTGTGGCCGGATCACGCTGTTCATTAAGGCCTGCGGCCTTCTCAAAATGTCTGCTCATCATCGTTCTCCTTTTTCGCTATTCCGGGGGATTTATACCGACCTCACTGCTCCTGCGTGGTGCTGGCAGAAACAACCGGCAACGCCCTGGCGCGGATTTTTGCCAGTTCAAAATGCTGCTGCCAGAAATTGACGATGATTTCATTCACAACATTCGACTCGGCATTCATCAGCAACACCAGACCCACACCGTGATCCGGAGCAAAGCTGATATCTGCACGGTAACCTTTTACCCATCCACCGTGATGAGCCAGTCGCTGACCATCAAAATCATAGATGCGCCAACCCAAACCATAATGGGCGTCATTCAGATGATCCCGCCAATGTCGGCGGTACAGCTCTCTGCTGGTGCGTATTCTTGGCGTCAGGACATCCTCAATGGCGTAGTCAGAAAGAATATGAGGGTAGTATCCCAGCATCAGCCTCAGCCACTGAGTCATATCCCTGATGCTGGTGTTAATGCCTGCAGCGGGGGCAAAACGATAATAATCCTCCCGCACTTTGACCTTTCGCCATTTGCCACGACCAATCAGCACATGAGGTTGCGCCCAGTTGTCATCGGCGATCAATGGCTGACGACCAATGCTGGTGCGTTTCATATTCAGCGGCATTAACAGATGTTGAGTCAGTAACTGTCCGTAATTCTGCTGCAGGCCATGATTAAGTCCCTCTGACAACACCCCGAACAGGGCGTTCTGATAGGTATAACACTCGCCGGGTTTACAGATTGGTTGCAGCCCGGCCAGTTCATTCAACACCCGCTTTACCGGATAATTGGCTTCGATAAGGTTATCGTAAGCGTTTGGCATATAACCGCTGGACTGACTGATAATGTGGTTCAGGGTCAGAGTATTCGCCAGCTCCGGCAGAAACGGATAGTCAGGAGCCAGTTGCGATACCGGCAGGCTCCACTGCAACTTGCCCTGTTCAACCAGTTTAGAGGTCAATACCGAGGTAAATGTTTTTGACACTGAGGCAAGCCTGAACAGGGTTGTCTCATCGATGGGCTGACCACCATAAGTACTGTGGCCATAGGTGAAGATCTGTTCAGGGTGGTCAGCAGACACTACAGCAAAGGCGTAACCGGGAATATTGCGGTGGCGCACCTCCCGCTTTACATCTTCGGCAAACTGACCAACCCAGTTGTCCTGCGCGGATGCGGCCAGACTGAAAAGCCACAATACCCCCGCGAAACTCCAATAGCGCATGTTATTTATAATCTGATTCGTTATCTGAAACGGCATGTTGAACAGACAGCAGATCCTGCAACTGGTTCTCAGAGCGGTTCTGTTCAACGTCATTTTTATGTTTTGTCATTGTATCATTGTCATCGTGGCAAATTTAACTTTGACGTCTTGTTGCGTCTTTTTCGGCTGATGGGCCTGTACACCAGCACGCCAACAACCCTGGACATATTTTTAAGCTATTCAGTTCCGTTTTCATCGCGTTTTTCTTTGCAGAAGGATTAGAATCTGTGTCATCACTCATTATCTGACAATCCAGATGCAGGCATTTCAACAGGCGAGAATGGCAAGGGACAAACGTTTTGACGGTGTGTTCTTTGTGGCGGTAAAAAGCACCGGCATATTCTGTCGCCCGGTGTGCCCGGCAGTGTTACCAAAAGAGCAAAATGTTACCTATTACAACTTCGCTGCCCAGGCCATGGCGGCAGGCTACCGCCCCTGTCTGCGCTGCAGGCCCGATTCGGCACCTGGGTCCTATGCCTGGAAAGGGGTGGACACTACGGTAGAGCGTGCACTGTCACTGTTAAGTGCGTTCCCGCATCTGAGTCTGCAACAGATTGCAGAAAAGCTCGGTATCACTGACCGCTATCTGCGCGGCCTGTTTCAGCAGCATCTTGGTCTTGCGCCAAAACGCTACCAGTTGTACCAGCAACTGTTATTTGCCAAGCAATTATTACATCAGACCGGCCTCAGCATTGAACAGGTAGCCCAGGCCGCAGGCTTTCAATCGGCCCGCCGATTGCAGGACAATGTTCGTCAGCACCTGCAACTGACGCCCAGCCAGATACGTGGCAAACAGCAACATACCCGGGCGCTGGAGCTGACATTATCGTTCAGGCCGCCGTATAACTGGCCTCAGGTGCGGGACTTTCTCGCCTTAAGAGCGGTACCGCAGATGGAGTGGGTGGATGACGACAGTTATGCCAGAACCTTCAGGATGGATGGGCGACAAGGCTGGTTCCATGCCCGTGTGGATGAGGCTAACGACTGTTTTGTGGTGAAACTGGAGATGCAGCCACTGGATAATCTCAAGGCTGTGATTGATCAGATCAGGCGGATACTGGATCTGGATGCACAGATGCCTCTGATAAGCACGGCTCTGACCAACTGTGGCATTGCAGTACAGGATCAGTTGCCGGGTCTGCGTCTGCCTGGAGTATGGGCCCCCTTCGAAGCCGGTTGCCGGGCCATACTCGGCCAGCAGGTCAGCGTTAAGGCCGCCATTGGTCTGCTGACACGACTGACAGAACTTTGTGGTGAATCATCTGAACGGGGGCGGTTATTTCCGCTGCCGGAAGCGATAGCGGAGGCCGATTTAACCAGCCTGCGAATGCCTTCCTCGCGCCGGGAAACCCTGAAGCGTTTTGCCAGCTATTATCTGCAGCACGCAAACCCTGACCCGGACGATCTGCTCGGGATCAAAGGCATTGGTCCCTGGACAGTCAGTTACATTAAACTGCGCGGTTATTCACAACCGGATATCTGGCTGGACTCCGATCTGGTGATCAAAAAGCAAATCGCCAACTATGCGCTACAACCGGACCAGGCAGCACCCTGGCGCAGCTATCTGACCCTGCAACTCTGGAGCATGTTATGAACAGTACCTTTATGCAAACCCCGATAGGTTTACTGGCAATCCGGGCTACCAATGACGCCATAAACAGCATTGAATTTATCCGGCAACAGGATGCGCCCCCGGTACGGCATCCGCTGCTGGAGCAGGCCCGCGAACAACTTCAGGAATATTTCGCCGGTCAGCGCCGGCAATTTAGTCTGCCATTAGCACCGAAAGGCACCGAGTTCCAGCAGCAGGTGTGGCAGGCACTGGGGCTGATCGATTACGCACAGACGGCTTGCTACGCGGATATTGCAGCAAAGATCGGCAGACCCAGAGCGGTGCGCGCGGTGGGTGCGGCGAATGGCCGTAACCCTTTAGCTATCGTGGTGCCCTGTCACAGAATAATAGGTAAAAACGGCACACTCACCGGCTATGCCGGGGGGCTGGAGCGTAAAGCCTGGTTGCTGCGCCTTGAACAGGCACAACAGGAGTTAATTTAGATGGGATTACTCAGTACGCTGGAACTCGTGCTTTTGGCGGCCTTATGGGGCGCCTCCTTTTTGTTTATGCGCGAAGGGGCGCCTCAGTTCGGTCCTATAGCCCTGATTGCCCTGCGTACCGGCATTGCCGCGCTGTTTTTACTGCCCATTCTGCTACTGGGCAGAAAACAGCGCTACGTTTTCAGCCAATGGCGCCCCATCCTGATCGTTGGCCTGACCAATACGGCCATCCCTTTCTGTCTCTTTAGCTATACCACTTTGTCGCTGGCCGCCGGTTTCACCTCCATTTTAAATGCCACCGCGCCTATGTTTGCCGCCATCATTGCGTTTTTGTGGCTCAGACAGAAACTGACCCTTACGGCGATGGCGGGACTGCTGGTAGGCTTTGGCGGAGTCTTTGTGCTGGTTACAGGCAAAGAAGGAGGCATGGTCCGGATTGAATGGCAGCCCATACTGGCGGCCTTAGCCGCTACCTTTTTGTACGGTTTTGCCGCCAACTATACCAAAAAAGCATTAAACGGAACTCCCTCGCTGGCCATCGCTACCGGCAGCCAGCTTTATTCAGCGCTGGTTCTCAGTCCCCTTGCCTGGCTGACCTGGCCAGCCAGTATGCCAGGCGCTGAAGCCTGGTGGCAGGTTGTTGCGTTGGGTATTGCCTGTACCGGCCTTGCCTATATCCTGTATTTTCATCTGATTGAAAAGGTGGGAGTCGGCAATTCCATTACCGTGGCGTATCTTGTGCCTCTTTTCGGTGTGCTGTGGGGAGCCCTGTTTCTGGATGAAGTGCTGCACTTCTCCATGTTCGCAGGGGGTGGGATGATTCTGCTGGGCGTTGCCCTGACCACAGGAATGATGGCAAAACTGCGGCGCCAGCCAAAGCAAGCCGTTACCGCACAGGACTGAGTAGCTGGAAAGGGGATGAATGCCAATGGCCTATTGGACGCAGGTCATCACTTTATTACGGCCCTCATTTTTAGCCTGATACAGCGCCTTGTCGGCGCTGTGAATCAGATCCACCAGCGCACCATAGCGATCCGCCTGAGTAACCCCGAAGCTCATGGTGATATCCAGCGATACATCGCC
The DNA here is from genome assembly GCF_001466725.1 of Lacimicrobium alkaliphilum. Taxonomy (NCBI): domain Bacteria; kingdom Pseudomonadati; phylum Pseudomonadota; class Gammaproteobacteria; order Alteromonadales; family Alteromonadaceae; genus Lacimicrobium; species Lacimicrobium alkaliphilum. The sequence continues at coordinate 18,388 of NZ_CP013650.1, read as the reverse complement.
ATGAAATATCGGCTGAAACGCCACCGAACGACGCATTCTTTCCGCCACCTGTTCTGCAGCCTGCAGGTCGGTATCGGGTAACAGGATAATAAATTCCTCACCACCCCAGCGGCCCAGATAATCGCCCTTTCTCAGACATTCGCCAAGGATATGCGCAATCCGCGCAATCACCTGATCGCCGACGTTATGACCATGGTTGTCATTTACCTGTTTGAAATGGTCAATATCCGCCATGATCAGACTCATTGGTGTCTCTTCTGATTGCAGTTGCTCGAAGGTCTTCTCGATGTACAGGCGGTTGAACAACCCGGTCAGGCGATCGGTGTAAATCTTGCGGCTGACATTTTGCTGAATGCGGCGTATCACAGTGCTCAGCAACCAGAGTATGGCGAGCAATACTGTGACCATAATCAACAGATTCACCAGAAAAGTGCGACTCATCGCCTGGCGCTGGGCTTCCAGTGGACTGATGATAAAGAATCGCCACTTAAGCACCTCCAGAGGCACTTCAGTGATCAGCACGTCCTGGTCTTTCAGCTCAACCAGATTGGTCTGGTTGCCGGTCAGGCTCGGCCCTTTATACCAGTCCGGATACCAGGGTAAACTCTGTAATCTGGTACGCTCATAACCCTTTGGCTGCAGATCAGCAAATGAGGTCAACACGATTTCATCATCGCTGTTCACGAACACAAAATCGTAACCCAGCTTTTGATTGTAATGACTGAAGGTTTCCACAAAACCCGACAACGGCATGCCGATGCCAACGAAACCGAGCAATTCCCCGTTCTCATCTCGCTGAATAATATCCATATATAAGCGCAAATCCTGCTCATGGCCCAGGCCGGCATAGAAATCCTCCTGCCGTTCCTTGAGCCGGAAATACCAGGGCGTCTCTTCCTCACTCAGGGCCATTACGTCACCATCGGAATAATATTGCATTTGCAGTGGTTCACTGGCGATAAAGAACATCAAGTCAAAACGGCTCTGCATATCCTGTAAGAACGTACGGATCTGCTCTGGTTCTGCATCCATATAGGGCTTGAACACGTCGGCCCGGGCCAGGGTCTGGGCGATATGCATGGGCTTAATCAGCTTGTCTTCAACCAGCGAGAATACCGTGGAGGTGGCCTGCAATTGCTGTCGGCTCTGATCGCCAACAATGTTACTGATGGTGAAATAGGAGAGGGTACTGATAACGATCACGACCAATACAAAACCGACCAACAAAGCGAATTGTAAAGACCCGAATTTCCGCAATGGCCCGACTCCAATGATTTAACTGCAGGTAATCGGCCGCCGCTAAGCTTTCTTTAGCAGATCCCCGCCATTAATTGATTGCCGAGGTACTATCTCGCCGTTCCCTTAGTTAGAATAGCAGTCTCGACATAAAAACAAGGACTTAACATGGCTTTTTCTGTTGTCATTCTTGCCGCGGGTAAAGGAACCCGTATGAAATCCTCACTTCCCAAGGTCCTGCACCCCATTGGTGACAGACCCATGGTACAGCATATCATCGATACGGTAACCGCACTTGGCAGTGACAATATTCACCTGGTGTATGGCCACGGCGGCGAGCAATTACAACAGGCGCTTAGTCATAATACCCTGAACTGGTGTCTGCAGGCAGAACAACTGGGCACCGGCCACGCCGTGCAGCAGGCCGCCGGGCATATCCAGGACAATGAGGATGTGTTGATTCTGGTAGGCGACGCGCCGCTGATTAAATCCGATACCCTGCAACAGCTGCTGCAAATCAAACAGCAGGCGGATCTGGCCCTGCTGACCGTTGAACTGGATGATCCCACCGGCATGGGCCGCATTGTGCGCGAGGGTGACCAGGTTAAAGCCATAGTCGAGCATAAAGACGCCACCGATGCGCAACGGCAGATCAAAGAAATTAACACCGGCATGATGATCATGGGCGGTAAAGACCTTAAACGCTGGCTGGCGAATCTGAGTAATGATAATGCCCAGGGTGAGTACTATCTTACCGATGTGATTGCCATGGCCGCCGATGAAGGAAAAGTGATTAAGGCCGCGCACCCCAGCAGTGCCGTGGAGGTGGAAGGGATTAATAACCGTAAGCAACTGGCGGCAATTGAACGGGCCTACCAGCTTGAACAGGCCGAAGCGCTGATGATGAATGGTGTCACCCTTCGCGATCCCAACAGATTTGACCTGCGTGGCAGCCTGGATACCGGCAAAGATGTGGTGATTGATGTCAATGTGATCGTGCAGGGCAATGTGCGCCTTGGCAATAATGTGCTAATCGGCCCCAACTGCATGCTGATTGATTGTGAAATTGGCGATAACACCGTTATCGAGGCAAACAGCATTGTTGAACAGGCAAAAGTGGGTACTCACTGTCAGGTTGGCCCTTTTGCAAGGCTGCGCCCTGGCGCCGAGTTACATGAAAAGGCCAAAGTGGGTAACTTTGTGGAAATGAAAAAATCCGTGCTGGGTAAAGGCTCCAAGGCCAATCACCTGACGTACCTTGGCGACAGTGAAATAGGCGAGGGTGTGAATATCGGTGCCGGTACGATCACCTGTAACTATGACGGCGTGAACAAGTTTAAAACCATTATCAAAGACGGTGCCTTTATCGGCTCTAATGCGTCTTTGGTGGCCCCGGCAGTAATAGGCAAAAATGCCACGGTTGGTGCCGGTTCAACCATTACCCGGGAGGTGGCCGACGAAGAGCTGGCGGTTGCCCGTGGCAAGCAGCGCAATATCCAGGACTGGCAGCGCCCGGCTAAGAAGTAGCCAAAAACGCGGAAAGAACACGTTCACCACAGAGACACGGAGGGCACAGAGATGGGAAGACAGTTTTAAACCTCTATATTCTCTGTGGCTCTGTGGCTCTGTGGCTCTGTGGTTATTTTAGTCTTGCTCAAAGGTGATTAAATCTGATCTCGCAGAGGCGCAAAGACGCAGAGAAAAGCAATATCTTGTAGAAGGGTCCATTTTATTGGACTGCCTCAGGATATTTGTCGAATAAGTTCCATCCTTCGGTTCGCGAAACAATACATCCCTGTATCCGCTTTCGACCCTACAAGATATTGCTCTTCTCTGCGTTCTCCGTGTCTCTGTGGTAAATAGCTTTTTATTCATAATTCAGCACTCCTCAGTCCTCACTCAAAAAATACTTGCATCGATTCAGAATCCGGCTATCATAAATTTCGTTTTGAAACTTAATATTTCGATTTTATGTATAAACGAAACACTCAACAACGCCGCCGCGCCATTATGGATCGCCTGATGTCGCAGGGTGAAGTCAGGGTCGAGACCCTGACCACCGAGTTTGGCACGTCGGAAGTGACCATCCGCAAAGATCTCAGCGAGCTGGAACGCACCGGTTTACTGGTGCGCAAATATGGCGGCGCCATGCTGCTGCCAAAAGAACCCGCAGAGCTGAACGAGCAGGAAGTTTCGATTCGAAAGAAAGCCATTGCACAAGCCGCCAGCCAGCTTATCCGCGATCATAACCGCATTATTATCGACAGTGGCAACACCACTTCGGCGCTGCTGCCACTGCTGAATGACAAGCGCGGCCTGGTGGTAATGACCAATGCCCTGCATGTGGCTAATCAGCTGCTGGAACTGGAAAACGAACCCACCGTACTGATGACAGGCGGCACCTGGGACAATCAGTCTCACTCCTTTCAGGGCAAGATGGCAGAGCAGATGCTCAGAGCCTATAACTTCGACCAGGCCTTTGTGGGCGCCGCCGGGCTGGATCCGAATCTCGGTACCACCACCTTCAATGAGCTGACGCAGCTCTCCAGAGTGATGGCAGATGTGGCCGGGCAGGTTATAGTGATGGCTGAATCACAAAAATTACAACGAAAAATTCCCAATCTGGAGCTGCCCTGGGCAGATATCTCCATTTTGGTCACCGATGATCAGATGCCCGCCGAGGCGCGGCAGAAAATTGAACAACAGGGCGTTGAGGTAATCTGCGCCGCAACACAGAAGACGGAGTAAATTATGTGTGGAATCGTAGGGGCAGTGGCCGAGCGTAATGTGGTCAGCATTTTGCTGGAAGGCCTTAAACGACTGGAGTACCGGGGCTATGACTCCGCCGGTGTAGCGGTACTGGATGCAGAAAACCAGTTAATCAGAATGCGCCGTACCGGCAAGGTGCAGGAACTGGCCGATGCCATTGCCGCCGATCCGGTTAAAGGCTTTACCGGCATAGCCCACACCCGCTGGGCCACCCATGGCGGTGTGACCGAAGCCAATGCCCATCCGCATTTCTCCAACGAACGCATTGCCGTGGTGCACAACGGTATTATCGAAAACTACCAGAGCCTGCGCGAAACCCTGCGCGGAGCCGGCTATCTGTTTACCTCAGACACCGACACCGAAACCATCGCCCATCAGGTTGAACACGAGCTGCAAAGCACCGACAGCCTGCTAAAAGCCGTGCAGAGCGCGGTCAGCAAATTTCATGGTGCCTATGGCACCGTAGTGATGGACAAACAGGATCCGGAAAAAGTGGTCGTAGCCCGCTCCGGCAGCCCGCTGGTAATTGGCTTAGGCATAGATGAGAACTTTATTGCCTCTGACCAACTGGCATTGTTGCCTGTTACCCGGCGCTTTATTTTCCTCGAAGAAGGGGATGTGGCGGAAATCACCCGTACCCAGGTACATATTTTCGATAAAGACGGTAACGAAGTGCTGCGCCCGGTACATGATTCAGACATCGAACATGACGCCGGTGATAAAGGCGGCTACCGCCACTATATGCTTAAGGAAATTCACGAGCAGCCAACAGTAGTGCGTAACACCCTGCAGGACAGACTCACCCAACAGGGTGTGGATGCGCGGATTTTCGGTGCCAGGGCCGAGGGTATTCTCAAAGACGTTAAGCATGTGCAGATTGTGGCCTGTGGCACCAGCTACCACTCCGGTATGACCGCCCGCTACTGGCTGGAGCAATATGCCAATGTTTCCTGCAACGTGGAAATTGCCTCGGAATTTCGCTACCGCAAATCCTTTGTACACCCCAACAGCCTGCTGGTGACCATTTCTCAGTCCGGTGAAACCGCCGATACCCTGGCGGCACTGCGCCTGGCCAAAGACTCTGGTTATATGGCCAGCATGACCATCTGTAATGTACCGGGCTCGTCACTGGTACGGGAATCAGATCTGGCCTTTATGACCCTGGCCGGCGCCGAAATCGGCGTGGCCTCCACTAAAGCCTTTACCACCCAGCTAACCGGGCTGATGATGCTGACTCTGGCGCTGGGCCAGTTCAATCAGATGAACGAGGCCGATCACAGCAAAATTGTACAAGCCATGCACAGCCTGCCGGCCAAGCTGGAAGAAACCCTGGCGCTGTCTGATGAAATCGAAAAACTGGCGGAAGAATTTGCCGATAAAAATCACAGCCTGTTCCTTGGCCGCGGCGACCAATACCCTATCGCCATGGAAGGGGCATTGAAGCTTAAGGAAATCTCCTATATCCACGCCGAGGCCTATGCCTCAGGGGAGCTGAAACACGGCCCGCTGGCCCTGATCGACGATGAAATGCCTGTCATCGTAGTCGCGCCCAATAATGAGCTGCTGGAAAAACTCAAATCAAACGTCGAAGAAGTACGCGCCCGCGGCGGCATCATGTATGTATTTGCCGACAAAGACGCCCGTTTTGAAAGCGATGACAGCATGCGGGTGATCAACCTGCCCCATGTGGACAGCATCATAGCCCCCATTGTGTACACCATCCCGCTGCAGCTGCTGAGTTACTATGTAGCCATTATTAAAGGCACCGATGTGGACCAGCCAAGAAACCTGGCCAAATCGGTTACCGTAGAATAAAAGAAGGGCCGCAAGGCCCTTTTTATATACTTGTCACTTATAAGCTGAAGGAAGCTGTATGTATCAGGGTAGTTGTCTATGTGGCGCTGTAACATTGGAAATACATGGCGGTATTGAATCAATCATTCATTGCCACTGTTCTAAGTGCAGAAAAAACAGCGGAACCGCATATGCCACAAATGGTTTTATCGCCACCAGGGATCTTCTGATAAAAACAGGGAATGAAAACATGACGTTTTATGAGACCGCACCGGGCAAAAAACGTCATTTCTGTAAAGTCTGTGCCTCCCCGGTTTTCAGCAGCAATGAGCAATCACCGGATCGCCTTCGCTTGCGCCTGGGTATTCTAGACTCTGACATTCTGGAACGACCCATATCGCATAATTTCGTGTCATCAAAAGCTAACTGGGATGATCCTGATGCAGCTCTGCCCCGCTATGATGGCCATGAGCCCGGCCGTGCTGCGTCTGCCCGTTAAGGTGCGCCACTGAAGATCCTATTACTGGCATCAATTTGGCGGACAGAACAACGGGCATTGGTATTTGGGTTCAACGTCTCTGACCCCCTTGATTTGCCCTTGATTCCGCTTTGACTGGGGCGCCCGTTATTTCTTTGACGCGTTATTCCAGGATGCTACACTTGTGTTAATTAATAACACAGAAGCCTAAGCCATGCCCAGAACAACGAGTGTCACTATCGGTTCAGAACTAGATGACTTTGTGGGGAGATTGATTGAGTCCGGACGCTACGGCTCAACCAGCGAAGTCGTGCGTTCAGCCTTGCGGTTGCTCGAACGTCAGGAAAATCAAACGGCAGCACTCAGAAGTGCTGTAGAAGCAGGGGAACGAAGCGGGGAAAGTGACTTGTCTCTACGCGACATTGCCGCTCAGGTGAAACAGAAATACGGTGTATAAGCTTTCCAATCTTGCGGCAGAGGATTTCAGAGCCATCTACGAATATACCTTGCTTAACTTTGGTGCTCGCCAGGCCGATACTTACACTGACGACCTGGAGAGCACCTTTCGTCTCCTGTCCAACTCTCCACTATTGGGGTATGAGTGCCAAGAGATCGCAGATGGGGTTCGCCGTCACGATCACCAACGACACGCCATTTTCTACCGGAGGCGTGAGCACGATTTTTTTGTCATCAGGATACTCCACCAGCAGATGGATCCAATGAGACATTTTTTTGAGCTTTAAGATAGCTCAGCCTTCCAATCGTCCTCCTGAGCGTAAGCCGCTGTAGGTTCTGATAACAAGCGGTCTCGTCCACTGTTTGCAAGCCCCTGCTTTATCCTGACTCTGACTGAACACTAATGTGCCAGGCTGCCAGCATCCTGACCTGGCGGTGTTGGACAAAGCAGTTCACCCTAACCTGAAAATCTGGCAGTATTAATTCATAACCAGCGAAACAAGGGTTCACAATGGACAGTGCAGTTATCCATCACACAGTGAGCCAGTGCGATTCGCAATTCCACAATATTTTCATGCACATCCGCGCCCATTATTTGGACGTTATGCATCCTGATTCGAGGCTAAGCAATTGATCGGGTTATATTAATTGCAGTCAAAGGATCAGAAACGTTGATTTGAGCTTAAACAACTACGATCTTATGATCGATTTTAGTCCCTTATCACAGGTTATTTTACCGTCCGGTATAGCGACAATCGCGAGACCCTCTAATAGCGTTTCATCCATGCATTTTTCGATAAACCCGGCCAACGTTTACTGCCTGGGCTGGTCAAAATTGTAACCGCTTTCCAGAGTCACTCTTAGCCAGGACACTTCGCCTTCATTGTTAGTTAAGAACTCGAAGGTGGTGTTTTTGACAGTATCGATAAATTTATGCTCGCCGACGGCTATTAATTGCACCTCTTCAGCGTCAGAGACTACGTGTAGTTGCCCGTTTTTAACCTCAAAAACATACTGATTCTCGTTGCCCGAGGCCTTACCAAACACACCGGTAAATTTCCCGGGTTGCTGCGGTGTCATCTCATAACGCTTGTACATTTTGGGCTGGACCGGCTGCCAGTCGTAATGTTGTGCAACGGTTCTGGCTATCGCAGCCATTAAATCGAAGCCGTTATCACTGTTGGTCATAATTACCAACGCTTGTTTATTCTTAAGTGAGCCGACCATATAACTTGTGAAACCTGGGATACTGCCCCAGTGATCAAAAACAATATCCTCTGAACCCTCTATATAGTGTTTCTTAAAGCCCAGCCGGGTAGGATTCCGGGCGAAAACCTGCTGGGCCATTTGTTGCGAAACCAAAGCTCCTTCACCTGTGTGGTAATCGTTGATCAGTGTCATCACAAAGGTGGCTAAGTCGGTCGGGTTGGTCCAGACACCACCTGCACCTTTGAATGGATAAAGCTGGTAGGGGTAGGCAGTTAACTTCTCGTTGTAGCCGGATGCCCGGTGCGCCATGAGGCGCTCCGGTATTGGTTGCGAGAAAGAACTGTTGTCCATATCGAGCGGGTCAAATATTGCAGACTGAGTAGTGGCTTCAAAACTCTTCCCGCTGACGTCCTCAATGAGTTGCTGAATAATTGCATAGCCTGGATTTGAATATTTATACTGCTCGCCGGGTGTGGCGAAAAGCGTGATTTTCGGCGCTGTAGATGGCGGGCTTCCTTCAAGCATCTGCGTCACTGTTGGCAGTTTTTCACCGACATCATAAGGTGATGGCACGTCACTACTAACACCGGCCTGATGACCAATAAGATATCGAAGGGTGACTTTTTGCTTTTCTGTGAATTCGCTGTCGGGCACCTTCCACGAAATCAAAAAGCGATTAATATCATCATCAAGACTAATCTTCCCATCCTCAACATACTGCAATGCAGTGACTGCTGCCAGCGGTTTACTTAGCGAGGCTCCTGCAAATACCGTATCTGTTGTAGTGGGCGTTAAGGTGCTTAAATCGGAGTAGCCATAGGTTTTTTGCCAGGCTATTTGCCCATTATCCATAAAGGTCATGCTGAGGCCGGGAATATTGTCCTCCAGCATGACTTCAGCGATAGATCGCGTTTTTAAGTATCCCTCAAGAAACTGATTGGGTAATAGCCCACGTTCGATCGACTGAACGTTTGCATCACTTTGCGCAAATGCAGACGTCACAAAGCCTGTGAGCAAGAACAATCCAACAGTGATGAGTTTTTTCATGGCAAATCCTTTTATTTTAATCGCACCATTTCTGATTTTTTTCGCATACAAACCGTCTGGCCAGCATTGCACCTACCGTTATTGTGTCCGATTCAGAATCAGTCGCAATTAACAATGCCAAGGTTTAAATCTGCAAAAATAAGTTTCATTTTTGCACTCAGAACCTGGTCAGGGAAGCTCCAGTTTCAGATTAGTGTGAGTCACCTTACGGCGTATTGCTCCCTTGCGCGCATCTGTTCAGGACATACCTATCTTCACTTCGTAAAACCTGAACGGCGTTGCAATTTTGAGGCCGCTACCTGGCGCTAAAGGGCCTCTCAGTATAGGGCTTTATTCTTCACCCTTACGTGTAAGAACCGCTCAAAGAGTCAGAGACATTGATCTGGATTTCAACGACTACGTCTCCTTGACCACGCCCCCTGATTAAAATACCTGAAGGCTATCCAGCACTGCCCCACCCCGGTGCACGCCCCCTTCTAACTGCCCTGCGGGCTTGCTGCGCAGCAGGTAGCCCCCATACTGATGACTATGCCCCAGAGTAAAAACTCCCAGCTCGGAGATGCTACCGGCCCATTCCTGCCATTGCCCCGCTTTTAGCAACGTGAGCCTCGCCTGCCTGATTTGACTGTCGATAGGCGCCATTACTATCCAGCCTGTATCGGCACCTATCCCCTGCTTCAGATTGTCGATAGCATCCTGACCTTTAAGCACCGAACCGCCACCTTCCTGTTCGCTTTTCAGTAGCCAGCCCTGGTTCAGTCTGCCACCGATTGTCTTGTTATCTGCATTTGTCAGTGTGTGCGCCGGAACCAGCAAAGTATGCAATCCGGCCATATCAGCCAGACTCAGGCTCAGGTTTCGCTGAAATTGCGCTCCGGTCCAGGGATCCTGCAGGGTTTCATATATCCTTGCCTGCACCCACTTGCTGCCCGCCAGTTGCAGGGCGATATTAGGGCAGAGCACCAGATCCAGGGTTTCCAGGGTGGCGCGAAGGGCCAGTTGCTCTGCGTTTTGGTAATCCTGGCGATTGTAACCGGTACGAAAATACACAAGATCCACCGCTGAACCCGCCCCCGGCTTGTCGCCAGGCCAATAGAGTCGTCTGCCACGCGTCGGCAACCCGGCCAGCTGTGCCAATGAGACCCGGGCCACCCTTACGCCACGGATCTCGATAGCTTCAGCCAGTATTTGCTGATCAAACAGATTATCTTCCTGCTGCTCCACCACAAACAGCAATAAGGGTGCCTGATTATCGAAACGACGACGCATGACCACGGCTGCACCGGCAAGCAGTGCCGACTGGCGAACAATGGCTGGATTATCCGCCTGACAACAGAGGGCCTGTTGCTGTTTGAGCAGTTGTTGCCAGTTATCGCTTAACGGCCCCATGCCGGCGGCAATGCTGTTACTTTCCACCCAGCGCCACTTATCAGCGGTATCCAGCAGCATATCATGGCGCATAAGCGGCAGGCCCACCGCCCGGATCTGTGCGGGATCCAGCTGCAACAACTGTTTAGCCAGAATGCCGGTCAGGCTGTTGCCGGAGATCAGTGGGTTGAGGTTTTCCAGCAGCCAGTTGCCTTGGTTGCTGATGCTGCTCAGCAGTCTGCCCAGTAACCGACTGTTATCCTGAGCCTGTTGCCACTGACTGGCAGTGAGCCGCCAGGGGCTGAGACTCACCGGCAGCGGGGCAAAATTTCCGGCCCTGTCGAGCATACCAACACGCTCTTTTATCATTGCCTGATCCCAGTCAGGATTGACCCTTTGCAAATGATTTATCATGACTGGCCCTCCAGCAGAAACTGAATACCGAAGCCGGTCACACAGGCCATACCCAGCACCACCAGGATAAAGGCCAGCATCAGTGGCCAGTGGAAGATGCGTTTAAGCATGATCATTTCCGGCAGACTGGCTCCGGCACCGCCAATAGTCAGCGCCATTACCGGCCCCAGGCTCACGCCTTTGGCCACCAGGCTGGCAGCCAGCGGCAGCATAGTGCTGGCGCGGATATACAACAGGATGCCACCAGCCGCGGCGAGCGGGATCAACCACCATTGCCCGTTGCTGGAAACACTGGCCAGCAGACTGGCTGGCACATAACCGTGGATCAGCGAACCGGCCAGTACCCCCAGCAACAGGTAAGGCAGGAAACTGCGCGTCTCCCGAACCGCCTGTTTAAACAGGCCCACCAGCGAAGGAGCGCCCTTAACCTGACTGGTGGCCACAGAGCCCACCGCTTCTTGTGGCAACACCACAAAGCGTTCAAAGCCAAAGTACTGCAAAAGCAGGCCGCTGCTGACGGCTACCAGCAGTACCATGCTCATATACAGCAGCATCAGCGGCAAGCTGAACAGGCTCCAGAGCAGAACCATCAACACCGGATTCAGCAAAGGAGAGGTAAAGAGGAATGTCATAACCGGCCCGAAAGCGGCCTTTGAACGCAGCAGGCCCACCATCATCGGCAAGGTGGAACAACTGCAGAACGGCGTGATGGCACCCATTGCCGCCGCGCTGAAATAGCCACTACCGCCTGACAACAGCGCCTGGACCCGGGCCCTTGGCAGCTTGTGCTGCAGCCAGATGACCAACATGCTGATCAGAACAAACAGCACCAGCAATTCCGCCAGTGTTGTGACAAAGAACCTTACTGCTTCATAAAACATCGCCATAAACCACCCTTCCAGTATTATCGAATTAATGATTAAACCTTTGCCGAACCGGCACCTACTGCCCACATTTATTTCCACATTTGTCGAATTATAATATTTCGATATGTGTGGAATTGTCAATACACTTCCAGAAATATAGAATGATTGAAAATTTACCGAGGGTTTACCATGCAACTGGAATATGCCGCCAACCAACTGGCCGAGCTGGGTCACCCGACCCGGCTGGGTATTTTTCGTTTGCTGGTGCGGGCCGGCCATAACGGCCTGAGCGTGGGTGATATTCAGCATAAGCTGGATATCCCCGCCTCCACCTTGTCCCATCACCTGGCCAAGCTGATGAAGGTTGGGCTGATGAGCCAGTCCCGGGAGGGCCGTACCCTTTATTGCAAAGTGGCCTTCGAGCAAATGGAAAGCCTGCTGGCCTTTCTTTACGAAGAATGTTGCGCCGGCGATTGCCAACCGGACCTGAGCCGTCTGGGCAAAACGGACGCCGCCTGCGGCACCGACTGCAGCTGATTAAAGCAGAACCAGTAATGAACCCATCTCCAAACCTCCCCAATAGCGAGTAGGACGAGGCGTACCGCCTTATCCCTCGCACAGAGCTGCAGATACGGATCCAACTCCCGTTCTACGTTTTTAAATTTCTTTGCAAACACCCATTTGTATCCGTTTGTCCGACTGTGTAGTTAACTATTATATATTTGTAGTCTTGCGAGAAGTCCTGCCCAGTCTCCAGATATTGGAGTGATTCTTCCGGTGTTATCAATACTCAGTTCGTAAGAGATCCTTGGGTCACCCTCATACACCGATGACATTCTCACCTTGCCAGAATTGGCTGTCTCCTGCTCCAGGCGGAATTTGGTCTGCTCCCCTAGTATGTTCGTGTCAGTGATGTCTAAAAAAATGGCGCCATTACTGCGCTTTTTGATGGCAGGGCCTGGGTCTATATAGTTGTTAAAAATCGCCTCAAGGACACACTCAAAATCATCTGTAACGTGTTGTGTTTTCATATGCTTCTCCAAATTAACTTTCATACAGCCCATGGCTGTGCGGTGTGTGTGGACGTATCGAAGTACTAAAGAATACGTCCACTATTACTATTTAGTGAAAAGCTCAAAAACTGGTTATTTCTACTGCAAATGGCGAAAATCTCTGGAAGAGGCGAGGAAAGTGGACGATAAAGTAAGGATCGTTGTAGCATCGTCGCTGACCTGATTTACAAATGGACGTTATGAGAATATGCATACGAGCAAAAAGAACAAACTGCCGATGTTTTTTATTGTGCTCGGAGCAATAGTAACGCTAGCTGGGGTGGCTATATTTCTGGTTGTATTAATGTACAGTCTGACATTTCAAGAGCTGTCAGAGAATCACGAAAGATTTGCTCAGTTTGGCGATTACTTTGGCGGAATACTCAATCCTATCCTGTCCTTTTTGACCATCGTTTTGCTTGTTGGATCTCTAGCACTGCAGCGGGTTGAATTAAGTAAGGTTGTTGAAGAGCTTGAGCTAACAAGAAGGGTGCATTTGTCCTCAGTAAATATGAAACACTGGGAGCATATACTTGAGACCTTTGATAAGGGTGAGTCCGACGTATTAGTTTCCTCTAATACATTTAAAGATATTCTTGATAGTAAAATTAGCTTAGAAGATGTTGGGAAGAATAGTCAACACGAAAAGAAGATGTTTTCCGTATATGAAATATTTGCCAATGAAGAGTTGCTAAGAGAGGCCTTAAGCAATGGTTACTGGACAGCTAGAGCTGATGTAAGTCAGGCCTATATACAACATCGAAGACCATTCACTGATATTACTGGAAGACTGGATGCGAATCTGAAACTTCTTACAGCTGAAATAGTTCAGCTCAGAGACTTAGGATGCCCTAGACATAGGGCAAAACACATACTGCAAGTAGGAATTGACTTGTTGCAAGATTACTTCTTTTCAGAGTCTGTCCCTCCAACTTTCAAGCTAAATATATCACTTCACCTATCAGAGTTTGAGGCCTTCAAAGTCGCTTATCTAGAATATCCAGATAATCTCTAAACTGGTTTGTTGTAGCTCATTAAATCGGAGGGGCGCGGGGTCGGGTCTTGCACCGTGCACAGGGTTCGCTTCACGCACTGACGGGCTTCTCAGTATAAGACCTTATTACTCTTCCAACTCCCCGGTATAAAAGCAATAACTTCAACAAACATTCAGCTCCGCCAGCCAATCTTTTGTGCCGGTTACACCCTGTAGCACTTGTTCACCAAGTGTATAGTTTTTGTGCAGCAATTCTGATTAGTATCTGATTAATTTTGCGTCTGTCACCTCAAAGGGAGAAGAACATGGCTAAGGTTGCCGTGCGGTTGTCAGCCTATTTTTGTGTCGCGTTATTGATGTGTTTTGCCTTTATGGATATGGCCAGGGCCAGCGCAAAGGTGATTCAGGGCCGCTATATTGTCGAGCTTGAACCACCGGCTGCCGTTGCACAGACTACAAAACACAACATGGCCGCCGGCAAGGCGCAAAAGCACTATCGCAGTATGGTGCAGCAGCAACAGAGGGCGTTTACAGAGCAAATCACACAGCACATCCCAACGATTTCTGTCAAACGTCGCTTTGATACCTTGCTTAACGGGTTGGAAGTGTCACTCGATGAAAGCGAACTGGACAGGGTATTGGCGCTGCCCGGCGTTAAGCGAGTGTATCCGGTTAAAATGCGCTATGCCCATCTGGATACCAGCCATCAGGCGATCAAAAGCATCGAAGCCTGGTCACAGTTGGGTGGTCAACATGAAGCCGGCAAGGGCATTAAAATCGCCATTATTGATTCGGGCATCCAGCCTGGCAATCCGATGTTTGATGATACGGGGTTTGAAGCCCCGGATCTGTCCGGCAATAGCTGGCTGAGTCAGAACCCCGATTATTGCCGTATGGAAGGTGGCGACCCGGATTTTTGCAATAACAAGGTGATCATCGCCAGGGTCTTTAAGCCCGAAGATGACAACTTTGCGTTCGATTCTGCTACCGATGTGTCCCCCCTGGATACCAACCGGCATGGCACCCATGTGGCCGGTATCGCCGCAGGCAACCCGATTGAGGTGACATTCGAAGGGGTTGATGTAAACCTGTCAGGTGTTGCGCCCGGCGCGTATCTGATGGTCTACAAAGCGCTGTTTGATAATGGCGGTATCGTTACCGGCTCAGATGCCATGTTGCTTGCAGCGCTGGAGCATGCGGTAAAAGACGGCGCTGATGTCATTAATAACTCCTGGGGTTCGATTCAGGACGAAAGCCCGGAAGAATCGGTTTATACACAAGTGTTCAGCACGGCGGAACAAATGGGTGTAGTGATCGTCAATTCCGCCGGTAACAATGGCTCTTTGAGCGATAATGCGATCAATTGCCCCGGTTGTATTGAGTCCGGCATTACCGTGGCGAACAGCACCGTTGGCAGAATATTCGGCCATAAGCTGAAGATTGACGATACCGAGTTTCCGGCATACTCCGGTGACACCCTGCTGTCATTTGACGATATGCAGTTGCCCCTGAGCCTGATGACTAACGGCAGTGGCGAACCCGCAGACGGCTGTTCAGCAGCAGGCGAAGAAACATTATCGGGTATGGCGGTACTGGTGGATTACACTAACGCCTGCCCGCTGGACACTATTGTCAGCAATGTCGCAGAGGCCGGCGGCAGCGCCGTGCTGGTGTATCAGGACAATGTGTCTGACTTTGAAACGCTGAGACCCTTTAATCAGTTCTCTGGTGAATTTTCTCTGCCGCTGCTGGGGCTGACCCGCGCAGACGGGCGCATGCTAAGGCAAAAAGCCCTCACTCAGAACAACCAGATACTGATTTCGGGCACCCGTGAGGCACTGCTTAATCAGGCCCTGTATAACCAGTTAAACCCGAGCAGTTCCGTTGGCCCCAACCTTAACCCCAATGTGCTTAAGCCGGATATCACCGCGCCGGGCACAGATATTCTCTCTGCTGCGGCGCCGGAGCCTGATGTTGGCTTTCCTATGGGTTCGCTGCCTTCGCCCTCCCTTCAGGATGATGCCCCCGCATTCGCACTGATTAGCGGCACCAGCATGTCGTCTCCCATGGTGGCGGGCGCAGCGGCACTGATGCGACAGGCCCACCCTGACTGGAGCAGCAAACAAATCAAAACCGCGCTGATATCCACCGCCAAGGCAGAGGTTAAAGTCAATCAAAAAGCCGCTTCACCCTTTGAGCAAGGCGCTGGCATGCTTGATATTCCGGCTGCGATGAACGCAGCACTCACCTTTGACTCAGGCTCTTATGCCCACGGCGCTTGTGTAGGATCCTGCAGCTTTACCAATGTGGTCACTAACGTCAGCGACATCGCACAAAACTGGACGGTGGATATTCAGCTGGATGACCCTCAGGCCAGCTTAACCCTGCAACAGCAAAGCCTGGCACTGACCGGGGCGAATACGCCGGGTGCCGCTGCCAATCTGGCCTTCAGCATCGACACATCGGATGTGGAAAACGGCAAGTGGGTGTTCGGAAGGGTCGGATTTCGCCAGGGCAACAGCCCTACTCAGCAGCTTCCCATTGCAGTTTTTGCCAATGATAACAGTGACACCCGGGCCTTAAGTTCTAACCTGTCAGTGGCACAAAGTGGCGATCTAAGTGCCACAACCCGGGTCAGAAACATTGATTTTGTACAGGACCCGTCGCTGAGTATCAGCGTGCCGGATTTTGCCACCATCATACCCGGCAGCATTCAGGCTGAGGTGTCCAATGGTCAGACTTATCAGCTGGCCATCGGCGATGAGGGTAAACTGCACTGGCAAGGGGCGCTCAGTGCCGGCAGCATGTCGCTGCAGGCAACCACGCCCTGGAATGCCCCCACCTTAAAATCCACAGGCGTGCAGCCGGTACTTTGCCAGGACGGATGCACGCGTTTTTCAACCCGGGTGGACTTCCCCTTTACTTATCATGGCGAGCAGTACCCGGGTGTTACCGTATCCAGTAACGGCTTTATTGTGGCAGGCCAGATAGAACTGGGGCCCTTTGATGCCAACCGGGTGGTGGAATTTCCCAGCGAAGACAACCTTAATAATGTGATTGCGCCGTTATGGCCGATTATGATCTGCGCGACCCCAATGACCCCTCTGATAACGGAGAAGGTGCCCTGTATATTGATACTGTTGACTGGCAGGGCGAACGCTATCTGGTGGTAGAATGGAATCAGGTTGCGCCCTTCGGTTATGACGAAGAAGGCCGGGAGCCCTATACCTTTCAGGTGGTGATAAAACAAAACAGCGATGAAGTCCTGTTTAATTACCTCCATGTTGTGGATCCCATTAATGCCACCATTGGTGCTGAGAACAGTGATGCAACGCTGGGGGTCAACTACCTTAATGCGGTCACTGAAACATCCTTGCCGATACCGATCAGCGGCACCCCTTTCTCACTCGCATTAACCACCCAGCCTACAGGCATGGCAGATATTGATTATAAGATTGCCCTCGAAGACGCCGGTATCAACACCCAACCAGACGCTGTTACGTTGGACGAAGACGAGGTGAGGGTGATTGACGTACTGAACAACGATAATGCCCCCCGTGATGTGGTAGTCAGCGCTGAGCTTTGGGCTGCAAAGCAGGTAACGCAGGCCAGCCGCCTGATAAAAATACCCATGCCGGCGCTCGATAGCTCGACCCTTGCCATCGTCACCCCGCCCCAACAGGGTGACGCCTCAGTGGTCGACGGGAATATTCAGTACACCCCAGTTGCGAATTTCAACGCACCGATGTGCTTGAATATCAGGTTGCCGACGAGAACGGAGCGTTATCTGCCAGCACCAGCGTGTCACTCTCTATCACCGCAGTGAATGACGCGCCGATTGTCAGTGACATTGCCGCGCAGACAGTGGATCCGGGCACCAGTGTCACCCTTACCGCGCAGGGCAGTGATATCGAAAACGACCCGCTGACCTGGTCCTGGGAGCAGACACAAGGCCCTGAGGTAACGATGTCGGCCGATGGCAATCAAATGAGCTTTACCGCACCGGCTACCACCTCAGGGGCCAGCCTGGTATTTTCGGTGACCGCATCAGATGGCCAGTTAGCCAGTGCGCCACAAAGCGCCAGGGTAACGGTCAGAGCAACCAGCAGCGAACCGCCGGGCTCCGGTTCAGGCGGTGGCGTGCTGTTTTCTCTGTTAGCGCTGATGCGATAGTGGTTGCGAGGCGTTC
Source organism: Lacimicrobium alkaliphilum (assembly GCF_001466725.1). Classification (NCBI taxonomy): domain Bacteria; kingdom Pseudomonadati; phylum Pseudomonadota; class Gammaproteobacteria; order Alteromonadales; family Alteromonadaceae; genus Lacimicrobium; species Lacimicrobium alkaliphilum. Next base: position 516 of record NZ_CP013650.1, on the reverse strand, counting down.
ATTTAAATAAGTCAATTTCAACCTGATCTGACAGAGCCCCGATTTTTCCGGTGGCCGTGTCAGGTCAGGTTTTCATTCCGGGTTGTTTTATACGAAGCTTCGGTATCTCCAATAACCTTATCGCTGCAACATTGCACCAGAGGCTAAAATCAGAGGCCATGGTGCCTCGCCCATAAACCGTGACAGATCAACGAGCGGCGGCATAGAGGCTACCGCCATACCAATCACCGCTATAATCGCTAATAACAAAACAGCGTTCGTCAGCCATATCTCGAATTTTGCATCCTCCTCCTGAGTGCTGACCAGCATTGCAACATTGTCAGCAAAATCCGCTGGAGGTTCGGGCATGGGGGATGAGCGGACAACATGGCGCACTAATGCATCCGTTCCGTCTTTTTTTTGCTTATCGTTCTGCATCAGTCACCTCCAGATAATGTGCGAATTTCTCCCGAAGTATGGCACGGGCGCGGAAAAGCGAGTTTTTTACTGTGCCTTCTGGCTTTTCCAGTATGTCAG